>DASXRN010000481.1:0-6933 GCA_036506595.1 Polaromonas sp.
GCGTCTACCCACTGGTCGTGCCGCCGCTGCGCGAGCGCGGGCACGACGTGCTCTTGCTGGCCGGCAATTTTCTGGAGCAGAACCGTTCACGTCTGGGGCTGGGCAGCTTGCGCCTGGACGCGAGTGCGCAGGCCGCGCTGCTGGCCCACGACTGGCCCGGCAATGTGCGCGAACTGGAGCATCTGGTGGGCCGCAGTGCGCTGAAGGCGCTGGCCGGACTGGCCAAACGGCCGCGGATTGTGAGCCTGACGGCCGAGCATTTTGATTTGCAGGCCAGGCCGACGCTGGCGGCAGCGGCTGATGATCTTGCATTGGGCACCGACACGCAGCTGGCAACGGCCCCGGTGGATTTGCGCAGTTCCATGGAGGCGCACCAGCGCCAGCGCATTGAAGCCAGCCTGGCGCGCCACCACGGCAACTGGGCCTCGGCGGCACGCGAACTGGGGCTGCATCGCGCCAACCTGGTCAGGCTGGCGAAAAGGTTGGGCTTGCGCGCAGGTGGATGAAAGCATGCCCGGAGCAGGCTGCCTGAACAGGCCCGGCCCAAACCCTGATGGCGGCGAAGAAAAGGCCGCCAGACCTTTGAAGTCTGGCGGCCCGTTTGTGAGCTTGTGAGCGTGAGCGCTTAAGGCTAGGGATGCATTATTTGTGACCGCCGCCGCCGCCGCCACCGCCACCGCCACCGCCACCACCATTTCCGCCGCCGTTGCCGCCCCCGTTGCCGCCGCCATTGCCGTTACCGCCACCTTTGCCGCCCCCGCTGTCAGCGGTGCCGCCTTTTCCGTGGCCATCGACATCTTTGCCGGAGGCCAGTCCTTTGCCTGCGTGATCCGACTTGGCAACGCTTCCGGCTTTGGCCGCGTGTTCAGACTTCTTGCCGCTCTTGTCGGTATGGGAGGCGCTTACGACGGAACCGAGCGTGACCCCCATGCTCTTGGCAATGCTTCCCCAACCCATACCCTGGCTTCTTTGCCCCAATATGCCGCCCAACGTGGCGGAAAGTTGCGCCGGGGTGGGATTGGTGATGCCTTGTTTGGCAAGAGAAGTTTTGGCCAGCGAGAGTGCAGTATTGATGTTGCCATAACCCATCTTGCCCGTTGTGGGCGAAATGCTCGCTGCCGGTGCGTTCGCGTTGGGACCGGTCACGCTGGGCCCCAGCGTGATACTCGAACCCGTGCGAAGCCCGTTCACCAGAGACTGAGCATTGGCTGGCGAGCCAGCAAATGAGGCGTAACTGGCCGCCAGCTTGTCACCCTGCGGATTGCTGGTTGTTGTGGTGTTTGTGGTGGTGGTGGCAGTGGCAGTGGTAGTGGTAGCCGTTTGCGCCCCAGCCAGTCCGCCGCCCAGCAGAACAAGGCTGGCAGCACCCAAAGCGACGATGGTTTTTTTGATCAACATGGCATGACCTCCAAATTATTCATGGACAAGTGCTAAAGCTGCAGACTGCAGCTTTTGCGGATCTTGATCTTAGGGGCGCAATCCGTCCGGATAAGCAATTTAGCGAGCTTGTTTCAAATTAACACCTTTGAGGAAGCAGGCAACATCCTGGCAAGCCAGCAGGTGCCGCCCGCGTGATGCTGCTTTGAAACGGTGTCGCTACGGGTTGTCGTTGTACTGGCCGCCTCGGGCCAGGCTGCTCAAGCCATGCGGCCCTTGTTCTCAACCACCGCGCAGCCGGTGATGCGCCAGGCTTTGTTTTTTTGCCGCTGCAGGCTGTAAATGGCCAGCCACGAGTCGCCGCTGGCGTCGGTCATCTGCACCCGCAGAATCGCCTTGTCGTCCTTGCCCTCGGGCTTGAGAAAAGCCACCGAGGCCGGGCGGTAGACCATCGGGTAGCTGCTGCGCACCATGGCCATGAAACTGGCTGCCGTGCCGACCGCTTCACGCACATTCGGTGCCGCGTAAGAAAAGGCCTTGTGCGCATCGTCCTTGGCAAAGGCTGCCAGTTGCGCTTGCACCACGCTGCGCACGCTTTTTTCGTCAGAGGGCGAGAGCGGCGCAGCACTCGCGCCGGCATGCAGGGCCAATGTGGCAGTGGCCGCAGCCAGCCACCAGCACCATCGGAGCAGCAGGGTGCGCGAAACGGTAAACATGCAAGGCTCCCCGTCAAATAAAGTCACTCGGTCAACAACCCCCATGCCGCTTGCGGGCACCATGGGTTTTGACCATACGCAGCATGCACTCTTTCGGATGCAATGCAATGCAAGGCGTGGCCGGGGAGCTCTGTTGCACAGACGCGGTCCAGGCCGACCCAGTGAAAACGGCCCCCTCCAGGGGCCGCGAAGTACACGCAGTGACAAGCGTGGGGGCTATATCCCCAGCAGTTTCTTGGCGCTGCCCAGCGCCTTCATCGACTCGTCGTGCTTGCCTTCCTTGTGGAATTTTTCGCCCTCGGCACGCAGCGCCTTGACCTTGGTCAGGTCGTCAGCCGAGAGCATAGGGTTGGTCGAGAGTTTGGCATCAATGGCCTTCATCTCATTCGGGCAGTTGGTGGCCCAAGCCAGGGACGAGGCGGCCAGAGCCAGTGCAGCAATGATGAGTTTCATGTCAGTCTCCATCGCAGGTCAGAAAATTCTGACCCTCAGATGCTAGCAAATGCTCTGGGTTTGCACCAGTGCCCGGGCGGCGCTGGTCGGTCTAGGGGGCTTTGACGTCAGAGATCAGTGTGACGCTGGAACTGGTGTTGCTTGACTGATGCAGGGCGGTGAACAAGCCCTAAGCCTGCTCCGCGTCGACCACGCCATCTTTGCGGATGGATTCGTGGTCCCTGTGGTCCCTGAGTCGCCCCAGCGTGTTTTCCAGCGCCCGCTTCAGCTTGCTGGCTGCGACCCTGAAGGCCTCGTCCGTGCTGGGTGCGTGGTGGTTGACCGCAATCGGCTGGTGGCGGGCCAGGCGCGCTTCCATCATGCAGCGCTTATCGCCACCGGACTTCTCGCTGTTTTCATCGCTCAGATGCACTTCGACCCGGGTTACATCGTCCCTGAAGCGGTTCAGGGTTTCCTTTAACTCGGCATTGGCCCAGCGCTCCAGTGCGTCCTTGTTCTCAATGCCGTTGCTGGTGTTGACTTGAATTTGCATGCGGTGTCCTTGTTGCGGGTTGGGTGGCTGCTGGCCGTGCCGCAGGGCACTGGCCAACGCGTCGGACGGTACGAGATGTGTCTCCTTGGTCAAGTTGAGATGTGTGTGCTGTCTATTCTCAACCTTTGGCGTGGAAAATGACCTAATGCCGTGCCGCGACTAAGGGCGTTTTCAGCGAGTCGCTGGCCTTGAGTGCCGGCCGCGGTTTCCCTTGCTACAGTTAGCGGCCAGGTCTGCAGTCTCCCGGGGGCCGGCTTGATCCCTGGATACCACCAAATACCTCTCCATCATCATCAACCATTCTTGAGCAAACGCATGTCCTTAGAAGTTATTGAAGCCCAGACCGGTGACAACCCGGTTGCCACAATCATCATCATGCACGGCCTGGGGGCAGATGGGCGTGATTTTTTACCCATTGCCGAGCAGCTTGACTTGTCCGGCGTGGGGCCGGTGCGATTTCTGTTTCCCAGCGCGCCGCTCATGCCCGTCACCATCAATGGCGGCTACGAAATGCCCGCCTGGTACGACATTCTGGGCGCCGACCTGGTGCGGCGCGAAGACGAAGCCGGGCTGCGCAAGTCGCAGGCTTCGATGGAGGCGCTGATTGCGCATGAAAAGTCGCGCGGCATACCGGCCCACCGTATTGTGGTGGCCGGCTTTTCCCAGGGTTGCGCCATGGCGCTCATGACGGGCCTGCGCCACAGTGAGCGGCTGGCCGGCATCGTGGGCCTGTCAGGCTATTTGCCGCTGGCAGACCTGACCGCCGCCGAGCGCAGCGCCGCCAGCCGGGACGTTCCGATCTTTTTGGCGCACGGCAGCCACGATGGCGTGGTGCTGCTGCAGCGCGCCAGCGCCTCGCGCGACGCGCTCAGCGCGCTGGGTTACGACGTCGAGTGGCACGAGTACCCGATGGAGCATTCGGTGTGCCCGCAGGAGATTGCCGACCTGGAACGCTGGCTGAACCGCGTGCTGGCTTGATTTGAAGCTGAAAAGTGGTTGTTGCGCTTATTCTACGGGCGCAAGCAGCTATCAAAAAAATAGCAAAAACAGGGTGCCGGCAATTCCAGGTCGGCAAACCTGAAGCGACCCACTTTAAAGCGATATAGGTTGCGTTTTCTCGTAGCCAACGGGCGGGTAGCCGGTTGCCTGCTTGTCGAGTTCCTGGTCGCGCATGAAAAACAGGCTTTCAAGGTCTTTGCGCGCATCACTGCCTGCGCTCGCCTCGCCCGCTTGCGCGGGTTTTTTGACCGATTCCTGCCAGAACGCCTTGTCGGGCAGGATGGTGTGCGGGCAGGTGTCGTGCACTTCCAGCTGCCATGAAATGCCATGCAGCCAAGCGGAGGCATTGGGTTCAAAGCGGCCGATGTCGGCAAGCAGAACGTTCTGAAAAGCGAAGGCGTAGGTCATCAGGCGCTCATCCCAGTGCTTGATGACCAGCCGCACATACAGGCCCGGGCCGCGGCTGCGGCTGGACACCACCAGCATCTGGCACTCTATCCATTGGGAGGGGATGCCGTGCCTGCGCAACACGTCGCGCATCAGCACCTGTACCAGCTGGCGGCGCATGGCGTTGTCCGAGCCGTCTTCGATGGTGGCGGGGCTGTCGTCGCGGCTTGCCGGAAGCAGGGTGCTGGCGGGGGCGGCTGGCGTCGGGCTGCCAAACAGGAGGCGGATGATTTTGTTCATTTTTATACAACCTCGAACGCCGATTGAGAAGGGAAGTCTTGTGGCTGGGGCTCCACGGGCTCCAAGGGCGTTGGCTGGAGCTGACTTGTTATGAAGTGTTATTGATCGTCGTTAAGCTTGCCAGGCAAGTCAAGGAAGTATGCCCACCCAGGCCGCCTGAATTGGGGTTGCAGCCATATCAAAGGTGGAAACCGTGAATTTTT
Organism: Polaromonas sp.; assembly: GCA_036506595.1. Lineage (GTDB taxonomy): Bacteria > Pseudomonadota > Gammaproteobacteria > Burkholderiales > Burkholderiaceae_C > Polaromonas. The sequence goes on from DASXRN010000481.1 coordinate 4,968, forward strand.
AACCATTAAGCGTCGTCTATGGCCCAAATGCCGCCATTGTGCTGGCCGCCTCTTGCAGACTCCAGCGGGCTGTGCTGGCAAGCGGCTTTGGGCCAGCGCGAAGCACCGGCCTGTGATAACTTCCACGCCAATTCAAGAATCTGGGGAAATAACGATATGACCACATTGCAAGACCGCCTGAAAGCGCTGACGCCGGCCCAGCTCCAGGGCATGCGCCGCGGCATTGAAAAAGAAAGCCTGCGCGCCCAGCCGGGCGGCGGCCTGGCGCTCACGCCGCACCCGGCCGCCCTCGGCTCGGCCCTCACGCACCCCAGCATCACCACCGACTTCAGCGAGTCGCAGGTCGAACTGGTCACGGGAGCGCACCGGAACGTCGAGGCCGCGCTGCAAGAACTGACGCAGATCCACCAGTTCACCTACCGCGCCATGCGGGACCTTGGCGACGAGATGCTGTGGGTCTCCAGCATGCCCTGCGGCTTGCCGACCGATGAGACGATTCCGATTGCCCGCTTTGGCTCGTCCAACGTCGGGCGCGCCAAAAGCGTCTACCGCATGGGCCTGTCGCACCGTTATGGCCGGCGCATGCAGACCATCTCGGGCATTCACTACAACTGGTCCTTGCCGGGCGTGACCAACGAGCAGTACTTCGCGCTGATCCGCAATTTCCGCCGCCAGGCGTTTTTGCTGCTTTACCTGTTTGGCGCCTCGCCGGCTGTCTGTTCCAGCTTTGTGGCGGGCCGCCAGCATGAGCTGCAAGCCCTTAGCGAGCACACCATGTACATGCCCTACGGCACGTCGCTGCGCATGGGGCGGCTGGGCTACCAGAGCGATGCGCAGGCTTCGCTGGCCGTCAGCTACAACAGCCTGGAGGGCTACGGCGCTTCGCTGCAGGATGCCTTGACCCGGCCCTATCCCGCCTATGAAGCGGTGGGCATCCGCAACCCGGGTGGCGACTACAACCAACTGGCCACCACGCTGCTGCAGATTGAAAACGAGTTTTACGGCACCATCCGGCCCAAGCGCGTCATCAAGCCCGGCGAGCGCCCCTTGCACGCCTTGCGCGAGCGCGGCGTCGAATACATCGAAGTGCGCCTGATGGACCTGGACCCGTTTGTGTCGGTGGGCATCACCGCGCAGACCATGCGCTTTCTGGATGTGTTTTTGCTGCATTGCCTGCTGGAAGACAGCCCGCCCGACACGCCCCAGGAAATTGCCGAACTCAAGCACAACCAGCACCACACGGCCGCCCGTGGCCGCGAGCCCGGCCTGCTGCTCAAGCGCGCTGGCCGTGAGGTGCCGCTGACCGAATGGGGCGCCGAGGTGGTGGCCGCCTGCGCGCCCATTGCCGACGCGCTCGATGCTGTTCATGGCGGCGCGCAGCACCGCGAAGCGCTGGCCGCCGCCAGCGCGGCACTGCGTGAGCCCGCAAGCCTGCCATCGGCCCGCGTGCTGGCCGCCATGGCCAAAGATTTTGACAACTCCTTCGTCAAATTTGCCCGGGCCCAGTCCGTGAAGACGCAGGCTGCCTTGCAAGGCCTGCCCTTGCCAGACGAGCAGCATGCGCGTTTTACGGAACTGAGCCGGCAGTCCATCGCCGAGCAAAAGCAGATCGAAACGTCGGACTCCCTGCCGTTTGAGCTCTACCGCGAGCAGTATGTGTCCGCGCAGCGCCTGGGTATGCCGGGTTGATGAAGAAAAATGCCTGTAGCCCTCTAAGAACGGGCGAAAGTAGCTATTAAATTAATAGCAAATACGCGCAGGAAGCGGCAGCGCATCGGTGCATATTGCCCGCCCTCAGGCCTGCAACATCAGCAAGGCCTCTTCGCGCCAGTAGCTCACCGCGCTGTAGTAGCCCTCCCAGACACAGCCGTTGCAGCCGCGACCGCAGCAGCTGGTCGGCTCGGGCGGCGGCGTGCGCAGCGTCACGCCGGCTGCGCGGGCGCGCTGCTGCAGCGTGCTGAACAGG
>DASXRN010000482.1:0-6556 GCA_036506595.1 Polaromonas sp.
GCCTGCCACTGCGCGAGCAGTTGCGCCGGGCTGTCTGTGCTGAGCTGCACGGCCGGCGGCAGGGGCGCGAAGGCTGACGCCTCGCGGTGCGTCAGCAGCCAGGTGGGGCGCTTGCCATAGGGCCAGTCGCCGAAGGACCGCGTTGTTTCGTAGGTGCTGCGGCCCATCACCAGCGCATCCACGCCGGCCAGAAACGGCGCATAGCCGTAGTCGTTGCCGGGCGTCTTGAAGGCGTGCAGCCAGTCGAGTTCGCCGTTCGGGCCGGCGATGAAGCCGTCGAGCGAGGCGGCGACGTAATAAACCACCTGGGTCATGGCGCCCCCTCTTGCTCACGCGCGCGGGCCTCTTCGCGGCGCAGCAGGTCGGCCAGGGTGCGGCCCGGCTCGTCGCGAAAGCGCTCGTCCAGCCGGCGCACATGGCTGATGCGGTCGACCCGGAAGCTGCGGAAATCCTGGCGCTGCTCGCACCAGGCGGCCAGGGTCCAGACCTTGCCCCAGTAAAAGCAACCCAGCGGGCGCAGCGTGCGTTCGCTGGTCTGCTCGCTCAGGTCGCAGTAGCTGATGTGGAGCTTGCAGCGGGCCTGTGCGGCCTCGCGCAGGGCTTGCAGGGTCTGCTGCGCCGCCGGCTCCAGGCCCACCGGCGGCGCATAGAGCGCCAGGCTTTCGGCTGCTGCCCGCGCCGCCACCGGCAGCACCGACAGGATCTTGCCCAGCGCGTCCTGGGCGCTGTCGGCCAGCGCCGGATCCAGCCAGGCTTGCGCCAGGCGCACCGCAGCGACCAGCGCCTTGGCCTCGTCCTGCGTGAACATCAGGGGCGGCAAATCAAAACCTGAGCCAAGGCGGTAACCAACGCCCGCTTCGCCCTCAATCGGTACGCCCTGGTGCTGCAGGTCGGCGATGTCGCGGTAAATCGTGCGCTCCGAGACTTCCAGCCGCGTCGCCAGAAAGCTGGCCGTGGTCAGGCGACGCCCGCGAATCAGCTGAACAAGGTGAAAGAGACGATCCGCACGGCGCATCGGTATAACTCTAGCGCAGCAGGCGGTGGTTCATGCCAGCAAACCGAGTCGCTCGGGGTCTGCCCGCATGGCAAGGGCGATGAGGCGCATGTCCTGATCACTCACCTCAAACAGGCCGAAACGGAATTTGTAGCCCCAGCGCTGGCGATCTTCCACAAACTCAAACTGGTCTAGCAGGGGCAGGATGGACGCCTCTTGTGCAGGTACATACACCACGTCACGGCGAGAAGGCACAAAGCCACCACCCATGTCAAAAGCGTAGGGCTCGCCCTCTTGCACCACACCGATGGACACAAAACTCTGGAAGTTATCTTTCGCGCCAAAGGTGATCGTGGGCGAGTAATAAGCAACACGGTCGGCAGGCCGTACCCGGCGAAGCGGCGCGAGCTTCCCGTGGCCAACTTGCATGAAACCAGCAGGTGCCGCACACCCGCGCCGGGCGTGCTCGGCACTGGCTACGGCAATCCAATTTTTGCGCATGACGACACCCTACTGAAGCGCGTGCAAGCCAACCCGATTGCCCTCCAGATCGGTGATGTGCGCAAAAAATCCCAGGCCTGGTGGCAAGGCCTGGCGTGGCAAGGCAATGCGGCCACCCGCTGCGGTGACGCGTGCCAAAGCGGCATCCAGCGAAGGCGACGCGTCCAGATAAATCAGGGTGCCGCCAGAACCTGGCGCAGGCGCGGTCGGGCCGGCGATCAGAGCTCCGCCCACACCCTCACCTTCGTAGGGAAATACCGCGCCCTCGGACGGCCCCATGGGCTCGCGGCGCATTTTGCAGCCCAGTACGGCCTCGTAAAAAGCCTGGGCCTGATTGAGCTGGGTGCTGGGGATTTCGAACCAGCTGACGGCGTTTTTCATGAAAGACTCCTGAGGCGTTGAAGAAGCCATGATGATGCTGGGGCCCTACTGACAGCGTAGTGTCAGTAGGGCCCGCTTCGGCGACACGCAAATCATTGCTCCAGGTTCATGTCTGGTCGCGATAATGGCGCGTCATGCCGATCCCTAAAACCCAAAAGAACTCGTTCGTCTTGCATTACCTTGGCCCCTTGGTACCGCTGGGCTTTGCAGTGTTCGGAGTATGGATACTGATTTCCGGGCGTTATGCCTATCGTCCCGGGCGCTCGGCACAGGTTTTGGTACTGCTACCACCGGATTCCCAATTCGCGGCTCTATTTTTTATATCGCTTGCCTGCGTGATTGCTGCCTTTGGCTTCTCCGGGCTTAAAGAGCGATGGCTATTTTGGGGTGGTCTTGCAGGTTGCGTTGGCGCGCTGCTGATTGAAGGCGTGCGCCAATTATTGGGCCTGGCAGTTTATGGCTGACTGCGACCGTCGAATATCAAGGAATCAGGAAACCTGGGCTTAAATTAGCGCATCGTCAAGCAATTCAACCCAGTGCCGCACCGGCGTGGCGGTGCCGCTTTGCAAATGCGTGATACAGCCTATATTGGCCGACACAATCACCTCGGGCTGCGTGGCCTGCAAATTCTCCAGCTTGCGGTCGCGCAGTTCATAGGCGATGGCGGGGTTGAGCACCGAGTAGGTGCCGGCCGAGCCACAGCACAGATGCGCTTCGTTGCCGGCCAGCTTGATGTCAAAGCCGAGTTCGCCCAGATACTGTTCCACACCGCCACGCAGCTGCTGGCCGTGCTGCAGGGTGCAGGGCGGGTGGAACACGACTGGGCCCGCCCTGGCGGAAACCCGCCCACGCAACGGGTCAACCAGTTCCGGCAGCAACTCGCTCAGGTCACGGGTCAGCGCGCTGACCCGTGCCGCCTTCGCCGCATAGGCCGGATCATCCTTGAGGTGATGGCCGTACTCCTTGACCGTGACGCCGCAGCCCGAGGCATTCATCACGATGGCCTCCACGCCGCTTTCAACATACGGCCACCAGGCATCGATGTTGCGGCGCATCTCGGCCCTGCCGCCCGCCTGGTCGTTCAGGTGGAATTTGACCGCGCCGCAGCAACCGGCCCTGGCCGCAATCAGCCCCTGAATCCCGGCGGCGTCCAGCACGCGGGCCGTGGCGGCATTGATATTGGGCATCATGGCCGGTTGCACGCAGCCGGCCAGCAAAAGCATTTTGCGGGCGTGGCTGCGTGTGGGCCACAGGCCTGCGGCCTGACGCGCCGGCACCTTGTTTTTCAGCGCCTCGGGCAGCAGCCCGCGCACCGCCTGGCCCAGTTTCATGGCGGGCGCAAACAGCGGTGAGGGCAAGCCTTTCTTGAGGGCCCAGCGCAGGGCTTTTTCCGGGGCGGGGCGCGGCACCCGCTCATCGACCAGCTTGCGGCCAATATCGACCAGCTGGCCGTACTGCACACCGCTGGGGCAGGTGGTCTCGCAGTTGCGGCAGGTCAGGCAGCGGTCCAGGTGCAGCTGGGTCTTGCGCGTCGGCGCCTCGCCTTCGAGCACCTGCTTGATCAGGTAAATGCGGCCGCGCGGGCCGTCCAGCTCGTCACCCAGCAGCTGGTAGGTCGGGCAGGTGGCGGTGCAAAAGCCGCAGTGCACGCATTTGCGCAAAATCGCTTCGGCTTCAATGCCTTCGGCGGTGTTCTTGAATTCGGGGGAGAGGCTGGTTTGCATGGTTTTAGAGGGACTGGCTTCTGGCGCGAACATACCGGCGAAGGCTGCGGCGTGAATCGGACAGCAAGGGCGGCAGGGACAAGAGCAGCAACATCATGGCCAGCGGCACCACCCACACAAAGCCGATGTATTTGAAGCCTGTGGCACCCACCAGGCCACCCACGATGAACATGCCCAACAGAGAGCCCAGCAAGCGCAGCTTGCTGCGGTTGGCCCGCACCCGGGACTCGGGCGGGCTGCCCGTGCGATTCCAGTAAAGCATCTTGCCCAGCTCTATCCCCAAGTCAGTGATCACGCCGGTCATGTGCGTCGTGCGGATCTCGGCAGAAGAAATTTTCGTCACCAGGGCGTTTTGCAGCCCCATGGTGAAGGCCAGTACCAGTACCGTCAGCGGCACGGCAAAGGGGGTTTGCCGGTTCAGGGTGGCGCCAAGCAGACCAAACACCAGCAGCAGCACCGCTTCCAGCAGCAAGGCCAAGGCGTATTCACTGCGCAAGTGGTGCTGGCGCGCCCAGTTCACCAGCAGGGCCGTGGCGGCCGCGCCGGCCGTAAACGCCAGCAGGGCGCCGACGGCCCCCAGCACCAGCGTGATATTGCCCAGCACCAGGTTGTCGGCCACCATCGAGGCAAAGCCCGTCATGTGCGAGGTGTACATGCTCACCACCATGAAACCGCCCGCATTGATGGCCCCTGCCATAAAGGCCAGCACGCGACCCAACAGGCGGTTGGTGGCTTGCGTGCGGTGTTGACCGGTGAGGTGGCGCAGACGTCTCATGGCTGCTTACCAGTCCGGGTACATCCGGCCGCGGTTGAAGATGCCCGCAGGGTCGAATTGTTTCTTGAGCTCGCGGTGGATGCGGTCCAGCGGGCTTTTCAAGGCATCAAATCGGGGTGTATCCCGCATGTAATCTGCATTATCAGCTATAAAAAGCGTAGCATGCCCGCCCACCGCAGCCGCCGCCTGACGCAGGCGCGGGGCATCGCCAGCGCCTGCCCGAACCCAGCGCTGGCCGCCATGCCATTCGATCAGCGGCGGCTCGGGCAGGTCCAGCATGGGCGCGGTTTGCGGCACCGACAGGCGCCAGAGGTCGCCGCCCGTCCCGTTCTGGCCGCGCGCTAGGAACCAGGGCAGTTGCTGGTCGCGGCAGAGACTCCAGTCGGGCGCCACCGCCGCGTTGTCTTGCCGCTCACCGCCCAGCGTGCGGCACGCCGCCTCCACGGCCGCCACCGCGCCGCGCAGGCGCAGGTAAAGCGTGCGGATGCCATCGGCATCGACCCAGCAGCTCGCGTTCAGCGGCAGCGGCTGGCCGCCCCAGGCATTGAGCCTTTGCAGGGCCTCGGCCTGACTCATCTCAAACTTGAGCGTGGCCTCGGCCGGTGCGATCGGCAGCACCTTGAGCGACAGTTCCAGCAGCACCCCCAGGGTGCCGAGCGAGCCTGCCATCAAACGCGACACATCGTAGCCCGCCACATTCTTCATGACCTGGCCGCCAAAGGTCAGCCGCTCACCCTTGCCATTGAGCAGGGTCACGCCCAGCATGTAGTCGCGCACCGCGCCCACGCTGGCCCGCGCCGGGCCACTGAGGCCGCTGGCGACCATGCCGCCGACCGTGGAGTGGCGGCCGAAATGCGGCGGCTCAAACGGCAGGCACTGGCCCTGGGCCGCGAGCAGCGCTTCCAGCTCGGCCAGCTTTGTTCCGGCGCGCACGGTCACGACCAGCTCGCTGGGTTCGTAGCTGATGACGCCGGTGAAGGCTGTCATGTCAAGGATTTCGCCTTTCAGCGCCTGGCCATAAAAGTCTTTGCTGCCGCCGCCACGGATGCGCAAGGGCATACCGGTGGCGGCGGCCTCCTGCACTCGAGCCGTTATAGAAGCCAACACATCAGTATCTAAAGCCATGGCAGGAATGGTAAGCGTCTCAAGTGCGCGAGGGATTGATTTTTTTGAACGCAGCTTGTTCGGTTTTTTGCAGCACCGCCGTGCAGCAAAAGCCGAAACCTCAGTCCGTATAAAAATTCACCGGCAACCCCGGCACCTCCACCCGCAGGGAGAACACACAGCCCGAGTCCGGCCAGGCTTGCAACTCCTCGGCCGAGCGGTTGTGGCGCGCCGTCGTCAGGTACAGCGTCTTCAGGTCAGCGCCGCCAAAGCAGGGCATGGTGGGGCACAGGGCCGGCACGGCAATGTCGGCCAGCAACTCACCGGCGGGCGAGAGCTTCAGAAGCCGCGCGCCTTCGAACATGGCGACGTAATAATTGCCCTCTGCATCGACGGCCGCACCGTCGGGTCGGCCCTCGTAGCCCGGCATGCCGGGCTGCCAGCCCGGTGGCTTGCCCGGCCACTGGCGGAACACGCGCTCCCGGCTCATGTGGTTGCGCTCGGCGTCCCAGTCCCAGGCCCGAATCATGTGTGCGCTGGTGTCGCTCCAGTACAGGGTTGTGGCATCTGGCGACCAGGCCAGGCCGTTACTCACGGTGGCATCACCGGCCTTGCGCTCCAGCACCGGCGTGCCGCCATGGCGCTCCTGTAGCGAGTAAAGCCTGGCCTTGCGCGCATCACGCGGCTCGTAAATGGTGCCGGCCCAGAAACGGCCCAGCGGGTCGGCCTTGCCATCGTTAAAGCGGGTGGTGGCGGGATCATGCTCAGCGGCCACCAGCCGCTGCAGAGGGCCGCCCCATTGCCGCGCCCGGTAAATGCCGTCGCGCAGCGCAATAACCAGGCCGTTAGCCAGGCCACCGGCTTGACCCTGCGTGCGCGCGGGGGCGATGCAGCCGGGCTCTGAAGGCATGGCCCAACGCTCCACCGTGCCCATCAAAACGTTGGTGCGAAGAATTTGCCTGGCGGGAATATCGACCCAGTAAAGCATCTGCTCATCGGGGTGCCAGAAGGGCGACTCACCCAGCTCGCTGGGTTGTGCAACAACGGTCTGCCAGCTCATGAACTACCTTCTTTTTT
>DASXRN010000483.1:0-15400 GCA_036506595.1 Polaromonas sp.
GCCGGGTCTGCGGGCCGCAACGCGGTGGTGAGACGCCAGCCGATCAGCCCGCCGACCATGGAGCCGACACCGATCATCAGGGGCAAGGGACCCCCCTGCCGAAACAGCGCGACGGCATACACGGCAACCAGGCTGACGAAAAGCAAGGTCCACAGGTTACGTTGGCGCAGCGTGAGCGTGCTCGCGGGCGATACCCGGACCGGTACCGCACGCGTGCGCAGCAGGCGCTGGCAGGTAATCGCGCCTGCAAAAATCTGCGCGACCGCAACCAGCGCGCTGCCGAAGTACAGGGTGTCGTACGCTACCCCGGCCCTCCACTGCGGCGCGAACTGCATCAGGCCATCGGCGATGGCGTAGATCGCCGTCCACCACGCCATATACAGACCCAGCGGCGAACGGCGCGCCAGGTAATAGGCGCCCAACAGCATCAAGGTGATCGGCGCGACCACGAAGACGACGAACCATGTCGACTCCGTGATGGCAAAACCCGTGGCAAAGAGCGGTTTGAATATGCCGGCCAGCAGGGGCACCACGCCCGACAGGTAGCGGCAGGTGGCCAGAACCGTCACCATGACGATGGCCAGAAGGCAGGGACCGACGATGCTGTCGTGCCCCGCGGTCGTGCGCCAGCTTAAGGCCAGCCAGGCGGCGAGGGCCAGCAGGCTGACGCCGGCCAGGGCGGCGGCAAAGGCCGGGCTGATCGTGATGCCGATCCCCACCAAGGTGGTGATGGCGACCGCGAGGATTCAAGACTCCACCCGCAGTTGCACTCCAAAAGTCCGACCGGACCCGCGCCACCATCCTCGACGCGGCGCAGCGGCTGTTCGCCGAGCGCGGCCATGCCGCCACCACGATTCGCGATGTCGCCGCCGAGGCCGGAATCGATCCTGCCCTGGTGATGCGGTATTTCGGCAGCAAGGACGAGCTGTTCGTGCGTGCGGCCGCGTTCGAGCTGAAACTGCCCGCGCTCGACAAGCTCGAGCGGACCTCGATCGGCCAGGAGTTGCTGCGGCACTTTCTGGGCGTCTGGGAAGGTCCGCAGGCAAACAACGGCATTGCGGTGCTGCTGCGGTCGGCAGCTTCCAACGATCTGTCTGCGGACAAGATGCGCGAAGTCTTCGCCACCCAGGTTCTGCCCGCGATGGCGCGGGTCAGCAGCCGCGCCACGGCGGGCGAGCGAGCAAGCCTTGTGGCGAGCCAGCTGCTGGGGCTGGCGCTGTGCCGCTATGTCCTCAAAATCCCCCCGATCGCAGAGATGTCGATCGAAGATCTGGTCCGGCGGGTGGCGCCCACCCTCCAGCGTTACGCCGTGGGGGAGCAATGAACACTGCAGATGCTGGTGCGGCCGCGTTCACGTTGAACGCCGGTCGTGCAACGTAGGCCGACTTGTAAAACCAGGACCTCAAGTTGATAACGCGATGACGACGCCCTCCTCCTTGGGCTCAATCGTAAATTTGACAGGCAAAAACTTTTCAATCACCTGCATATTGGTGCGAGCATGATCGGTCATCTCGGCGGCCCAATACTGGCCTTTTTTGCCCTGCACACCCGCTAAAGCCAAAGGAATCATCAATTGATCTGCCAAGTGCGGACCTACCGGGGCGTGCTGAGCCTGGTAGACCCGTACTTCCTGCAATACTTTTTGCGCCACTTGCTCGGCACTCACACCCTTGTCGCCATAGCTGGTAAACACCTCCGTGATGTGCTCGTACTGCAGAACCACCATCAGGGCATTGCCCGGTCCCTCGTTGCTACGCAGGGCGCGGTTTCGCAGCTGCTCATCCCGCCAACCCAGCCCGCTTTTTAGCACCGCCAGCTCACGCTCAGCCACACCTTTGGGAATGCCTGCATGCAAACACTCTGCGTAAGCTTCAAGCAGCACACCGCGCTGCATGAGGTTAATGGGCCCTAGGCCTTGCGCGGGCGGATGCAAGCGCACCTGCACCTCGCCACCACCGGCCGGATAAAACCCGTGGCGACGCAGTTCCACATCAAACAAAACAGGCCCTGGCCCAGAGAAATAGGGCGCAAGCAGCTTCAAAAATGAGAGCGAAGGCGCCATCGGATTGTGTGTGCCTCCGCTCAACTTAATGGTAGATACACGGTCCGCCAGCACCAATGGCCACAGCACCGTTTGCAGTACCAGCATGCAACTGCCGGCCGAACCGATGGCAAATCGTAATCGCCTGCGCAAACCTTGCCGGGTGTGAACGTCAATGAAGTTTCACCCACTTGCACAACCCTGCCACCGGTGCCCACAGCGTGCGTGTGCTCTAGCCCGCCGCCCACAGCCACGGCCGCATGCACACAAGCCAGATGCTGGCGCATCAATCCCGGCTTGGGCCGCTTGGAACGGATGTTATCGATGCGAAAGGGCTGCCCGGTAATCAAACTCAGCGCCAAAGCCGTCCGCAAAATTTGCCCGCCGCCTTCGCCGTGCGAGCCGTCTAATTCAATCATGTCCCATCTCTCTCTTTTTTCTGTCGAAGGGCGGCCATTTTGAGTTCCATTCCTTTGCGGCTAACGCGGGTGGCTTCCTCGATCCGCGCCTTCTCGACAGCTCGGCAAGCGCGACAGCGCACGGCAAAACTATCGATGTGGCCTTTCGCCACTTCGTACCACCATTTCTGCTGCTTGGCAGTCCACACCTCCTCCGAACCACAGTCACGGCACACAAAGGGTTGATCGCGGTAAAACACTGGCAGCAAACCATAGGTGTTGCAGTGTGCAAGTTGTGTGGGGTCGGCTGCAACTACGCCTGCGCCTACCGGCAATGTTTTCGCTAAAGCGTATAGACCGAGGTCGTGTAATTTGGCCGCGCGTTCAAGTCGCTTCGTCCTGATCTCCTCTCGGCGCCGCTTGCCGCTTTTCATGGCAGTTTCCTTTAGCCTTTCACGCACACCACCTGCTTCAAGGTGTGCACCACCTCAACCAGGTCTTGTTGCGCCCGCATGACCGCGTCAATGTCCTTGTACGCCATCGGAATTTCGTCGATCACGTCGGCATCTTTGCGGCATTCAACACCCGCAGTGGCTTTGATCTGGTCTGCCACGGTGAACAGTTTTTTCGCCTTGGTCCGGCTCATGGCGCGGCCTGCGCCGTGGCTGCAGCTCATGAAACTCTCCGGGTTACCCTTGCCGCGCACGATGTAACTCTTGACCCCCATGCTGCCGGGAATGATGCCCAGCTCGCCCACCCTGGCGCTCACTGCGCCTTTGCGGGTGATGAACACTTCTTGCCCGAAGTGGGTTTCTTTTTGCACATAGTTGTGGTGGCAGTTCACCGCCTCCAGGTGCGTCTCAAACGGTTTGCGGATAACTTTACGCAACGCACCAATGACACGCTGCATCATCACCTCGCGGTTCAGGCGCGCAAACTTTTGCGCCCATCCGACACCGCGCACATAGTCGCCAAAATACTGGGCACCTTCTTCAAAGTAAGCCAGGTCTTTATCCGGCAGGTTGCGCTGGTGTAGCTCAGCGTCTTTCTTGGCCAGGTCTATGAAGAGCGTCCCCATGGCGTTGCCTACGCCGCGTGAGCCACTGTGCAGCATGATCCAGACGCCTCCCGCCTCATCCAGGCAAATCTCGATGAAGTGGTTGCCGCCACCCAAAGTACCCATGTGGCGGTGGTTATTGGTGTTTTTCAGGCGCGGGTAGGCCTCGCAAATCGCATTGAACTCATCGACCAACTGCCCCCACGCCAGATCGGCCTCCTTGGGCGGGGTTTCCCATGAACCTTGGTCACGGTTGGCGCCATGGCGGCGAGACTGCCTGGACGACATGCCGTGCGGCACGGCTTTTTCAATCTCGCTGCGCAGTGGCCCAAGGTTGTCCGGCAGGTCTTCCGCCCGTAGCGAAGTTTTGCAGGCGATCATGCCGCAACCGATATCCACACCCACCGCAGCGGGGATGATGGCCTTGAAGGTGGGAATCACACTGCCAACCGTCGCACCAATGCCGTAGTGGACATCCGGCATGGCGGCAATGTGCTTGAACACAATGGGCAGCCTGGCCGCGTTCTCCAGCTGTTGCCGGGCCTCGTCTTCTACAGGTACGCCCTGAGTCCACATCTTGACAGGCACTCCGCCTGGGACTTCGTGTTGTTTGTAGTTCATTTTCTATACCTCCATTTCAAATTTCCCCATCCAGCTCAGCGCAGCTTTACAAGTCCGTTAAGCACCTGGTCCAGGCCACCAAACACGGAAATTTTGTCAATGCGTTCGGCCACACGCTCCAGTGTTTCAAGCTCTTTCATGCGCAAAGCCACCGGGTTGTCTTCCATCAGCTTGGCGGTATTCAACAGAGACCGCGTCGCTGCAGTTTCTTCACGGCGGCGAATCACATTGGCCTGGGCGGCTTTTTCAGCCTCTACCACTTGCGCCAGAATGGTTTTCATATCGCCAGGCAAGATGATGTCTTTGACACCCAGGCTTTCCAGCTTCAGTCCGGCCGCTACCAATTTGGCGCACGCATATTCAGTCACGATGTCGTCGATGGTGGATTTGTTTTCCAGCAACTCATCCAGCGTACGCGTGCCCACTGCCGCACGCAAGCCAAGCTGCAACTCGCGGTACACCTGCTCGGCCGGTTTGCTCCACTGGGCATAGGCTTTGAGCACATCTTCATACCTCCAGGTGGCCGAGAGATTCAAGCGCAAGCTGACTTTGTCTTTGGTCAAAATTTCTTGCCCCGTGACTTCCAGAGACTGTGAGCGCAAATCCACGCATTCCACTTGAACCTGGCGGTTGTAGCGCCAAAAACCATAGGCACCCGCAGCCAACAGCTCACGCACCTTGCCGTCGACACTCAACACGCCTACGTGAAAATCGGGAACCAGAACCAGCAGCACACCTGCCAGGCCCGCAACAGGACGTTGACGCAACTGCGTTTGGGTCAGCTTGGCAATCAAATCGCCGGGCAGTCTCTCACTTTGAGCAATGCTTTGATTGATGTCCAACACGTCAATGCGAATATCGTTCAACCCTTTCCAGTACAGCTTCCGTGTAGCAGGCGCGAGCACCTCGACCAGCAAGCCGTTCTCATAGCGCAAGCCCACTTGCGAATCCGACAGGGCTGCCTGCACAAACTCCTGGGCGATCAGCTCAGGCTCTTTGGCCATAAAGTAGTCAGCAAGCCCGTGTGTGAAAGCAGCTTGTTCGAGGGCAAAGGTTTCAATACGCACCTGGTCAACTCCGGCGTAAACCCAGTGTTTGCCAGGTTGCAGAACGCGCTCAAAGTCACCATTTCGCAGCAGCAGGCCCCGCTCGTTTTTCTTTACGTTGTATTGTTTCAACCCCAGCATGTTCTTCTCCACTTCTTCTTTCCAATTCAAATTGGCCGCTTCAGCAACAGCGGCGGACTCCGGGTGCATGCAATTTCGTGCGAAAACCCTGGCGTGAGGTCCGAAGATGTCACGTGCGATGTTTTCGCCATCTATTTGCTGCAGTACCTTCGCGCAGGCCAACTGCTGAAGGTGAGTGCAGGCTTTGCCGTATGCAGCGCTCCTTCCGGTTGACTTCACACGGCTTCCCCCTTACCCACTCGCGGCGCTCCTTTTTGCACTTTTCAAGTAACCTGGCGGTTTAGACCAGTGTTCGGCGGGAATCGAACCCGCGACAGACGTGTTATCAGCACGTTGCTCTACCCTCTGAGCTACAGAACGGCGGCACCCAGGAATCGAACCCAGCGGGATGGCCCCTCTACCCGAGCCACCCCTTGACCACATGCCTCGCCAAGCGCTTCCGGGTCGCGGCATACAAGAAACCCCGGGAACACGCCCCCTAACTTCTTGCACCAGCGGGGCCCAGTTGCCCGGCAACCCCTGCTTGTCAGCGAACACTTTCTGCGTTTGACGCTTAAGTCTTTGCACGGCGCGTGCCAACTTGCCACCCATTCACAAAATATTCAATAACCCATTGATTTGATTAAATATTTCTCTACGTTATTGCTGCTACCGCCTTGCAATAAAAATTCAAACTCTAATTTATTTATAAAAATAGCTAGTACATTAGAATAATGAAGCGCAAGGTAGTCATTGGTTTTCTTGGCACTCAACTTGATTCGGGGCTGGGTTCGGCTCGTTGGGAGAAGTGGCGGCCGACAGTCTCGCTCGCGCAGCATGACGACTTGCTCGTCGACAGGCTGGAGCTACTGCACGATGCGCGCAACCTGCCGCTGGCGCAGCGGGTGCGTGAAGACATCGCACAGCTTTCACCGAGCACAGAGGTACGCCTTGTTGAAATGAATCTCGCCAACCCATGGGACTTTGGCGAGGTGTATGGCGCGTTGTATGACTGGGTGGGCCGCTACGCGTTTGACACCGAACAGGAGGAGTACTGGGCGCACATCACCACGGGCACCCATGTAGTCCAGATTTGCATGTTTTTGCTGGTGGAAGCGCGCTTTATCCCTGGCGTGTTGCTGCAATCTGCGCCGCCAAGAGGCAGGCAAGGCCTAGGCTCAGGTAGCTACGAACTGATTGACCTGGATCTTTCGCGCTACGACGCGATCAATACGCGCCTGAACGTTGCACAGCAAGATGCCGTATCTTTTCTCAAAAGCGGAATTGCCACGCGCAACGCGCGCTTCAACTTATTGATTGAAGAGATTGAACGCGTAGCAGTGCGCAGCAAAGCGCCCATTTTGCTCATCGGGCCTACGGGTGCGGGCAAGTCGATGTTGGCGCGGCGAATTTTTGAACTCAAAAAAGTGCGCCATCAAATCAGCGGCGACTTTGTTGACGTGAACTGCGCCACACTGCGCGGCGATGGCGCCAGTTCCACTTTGTTTGGCCATAAAAAGGGATCGTTCACCGGTGCAACCGCCGACCGCCCGGGCCTGCTGCGCACCGCAGACCGGGGCGTGCTCTTTCTTGATGAGATCGGTGAACTGGGCCTGGACGAGCAGGCCATGTTGCTCAAGGCGGTTGAAGAAAAACGCTTCTTGCCTGTCGGTGCCGACAAGGAAGTCGAAAGCAGCTTTCAGCTTATAGGCGGAACGAATAAGGATCTTCGTACTGAGGTAACGGCTGGACGCTTTCGCGAAGATCTTTTTGCACGCATCAACCTGTGGACTTACACCCTTCCAAGCCTTGCGCAGCGGCGTGAAGACATTGAGCCCAACATTGATCACCAGCTCCTGCTGGCGTCGCAAGATTTGGGTAGGCAGGTGCGATTTACCACCGAAGCGCGCGCGGACTACCTGCGTTTCACCCAATCCAGCGAAGCCATTTGGAGTGGTAATTTTCGCGATTTGAGTGCATCGCTCACGCGGCTGGCGACGCTGGGTGAAAACGGACGCATAAGCGCCAAATTGGTTGCGGCAGAAATTGCGCGGCTACGCTGGCAATGGCAATCCGATGCACCCGATTTGAACAATACCGCCGTGTCCTTGGTTGAATTGATGGGCAGCGCTGCCGACTCGCTGGATTATTTTGACCGGCTACAGTTGCAAACCGTCATCTCGGTATGCCGAAAACACACATCTCTCAGTGATGCCGGACGTGAGCTGTTTAACGTATCACGTACTCAACGTAGCGTAGTCAACGACGCGGACAGGCTGCGTAAATATTTGCTGAAGTTTGCACTGACTTGGGAAAAGGTATCTGCTTGATGGCAGCAGTCCATCAGCTACAAGATCAGCAACGCACGAAAGTCATTCACATTGGTATTCGTCGGCCCGGTGATGACCAGGTCACCCAGCGGCTCAAAGAAGCCATAGGCGTCGTTGCGGTCCAGGTAGGAGTCAATCTTCATGCCCTGCGCCAGCGCACGCGGCAGCGTATCCGGTGCTACATAGGCGCCGGCATTGTCTTCCACACCGTCGATGCCGTCGGTATCGGCGGCCAGCGCGTACACGCCGGCCTGCCCCTGCAGCGCCAGCGCCAGCCCCATGCAGAACTCGCCAGCCCTGCCTCCGCGGCCGCGCGGCGTGCCCTCGGGCTGCTTTTTGATGGTGACCGTGGTCTCACCGCCGCTCAAAATCACGCAGGGCTTCTGAAAGGGCTGGCCCTTGAGTGCCACGGCGCGGGCCAGTGCCGCATGCACCTTGCCGACTTCGCGTGACTCGCCCTCGATTTCGTCGCTGAGGATGTAGGCCGCCAGTCCCGCCGCTTGAGCCGCCGCGGCCGCCGCCTCCAGGCTTTGCTGCGGCGTAGCGATCAGGTGCACCTCATGACCCTTGAAGGCCGGGTCACCGGGCTTGGGTGTTTCCAGCGCACCGCTTTCAAGCAGCGCCAGCACAGCGGCAGGCAGCTCAATGCCGTAGCGCTTGAGGATGGCCAGCGCCTCGGCGCAGCTGCTGGCATCGGGCACGGTCGGGCCGCTGGCGATGATCGAAGGGTCGTCGCCGGGCACGTCGCTAATGGTCAGCGTCACCACGCGTGCCGGTGCGCAGGCGGCCGCCAGCCGCCCACCCTTGATGCGCGAGAGGTGCTTGCGCACGCAGTTCATTTCGGCAATGTTGGCGCCGCTGTTCAGCAGGTCTTTGTTGATGCGCTGTTTTTCTTCCAGTGTGAGGCCCTCGGCGGGCAAGGTCAGCAGGGCCGAACCACCGCCCGAAATCAGGCACAGCACCAGGTCGTTTTCAGTCAGGCCCTGCGTCAGCGCCAGAATGCGCTCGGCAGCCGCCAGGCCGGCAGCGTCAGGCACCGGATGCGCCGCTTCCACCAGCTCTATGCGCTGCTTTAAACCGGCGGGACGCGGCGGGATGTGGTGGTAGCGCGTGACGACCAGGCCCTCAACCGGCGCATCGGCCGGCCACAACGCCTCCACCGCCTGCGCCATCGAGCCGCCGGCCTTGCCGGCACCGAGCACGATGGTGCGCCCCTTGGGCGGCTTGGGCAGGTAGGCCGCCGTGTTGTGCAGCGGCAGCGCGCGCACCACGGCAGCGTTATACAGGTGTTCGAGGAACTGGCGAGGCTGGGTCGAGGCGTTTGGGGTGGTCATTCTTTGTCTCCTGCGGAGATTGTGCCGCCGTAACTCGCCGGTAACTTCATTCTTTGGTCAAAACTGCCGTGACCAGCCTTAATCAATCGCGACCTTGGCATCCTTCACCAGCTTGGCAAAGCGCTCCGTATCGTCCTTGATCTGCCGCGCCATCTGCTCGGGCGTATTGCCGATCGGGTCGGCGCCGATGTCCGCCATTTTCTTGCGAAACTCCGCCGAATTGATGATTTTCACCAGCTCGGTGTTCAGGCGTGTCACGATTTCCCTGGGCGTAGCGGCCGGTGCCAGGATGCCGAACCAGGTGCCAAGGTCAAAACCCTTGAGGCCCGACTCATCCAGCGTGGGCACATCGGGCAAGGCCGGGGAGCGTTTGATCGTGGTCACTGCCAGCGCCCTGAGCTTGCCGGACTTGATTTGCGGCAGCACGGGCGTGATGGTGTCGAACGACATCGTGATCTGCCCGCCCAGCAGGTCAACGGTTAACGGTCCGCTGCCCTTGTAAGGCACATGCAATATCTGCACGCCGGCCATGCCCTCAAACTGCGCGCCGATGAGATGCTGGCCGGTGCCGTTGCCGTTGGAGCCATAGGTCAGCTTGCCTGGCTCGGCCTTGGCCAGGGCCAGCAGCTCTTTAACGTTTTTGGCCGGCACATTCGGGTTGACAACCAGCACATTGGGCACCAGCGCCACGATGCTGATGGGTACCAGATCCTTCTGGAAGTCATAGGGCAGCTTGCGGTACACGCTGGTGGCGATGGTGTGGTGCACCGCACCCATCAGAATGGTGTGGCCATCGGGCCTGGCCTTGGTGACGTAATCGGCGCCCAGCGTGGCACCCGCGCCGGGTTTGTTTTCGACGATCACGGGCTGTCCAACCGCTTTGGACAATTCCAGTCCCACTGCGCGCGCCAGCACATCCGTCGTTCCTCCTGCAGGGAACGGCACGATCAGGCTGATCGGTTTGCTCGGCCAGCTCTGTCCTGATCCGGTCGTGGTAGCTTGCGCCATGGCGCTGGCACCAACCACGCTCAGCATCAACGCAGTGATTGACGGTATGAATAAAGGACGAACGATAGATTTGCGCATGAGTGTCTCCTGAGTAATAAAAATAACAGTAGCGGTCGAACTGTAGGCGGTGGTTAAACCGCGGGAATGCAGGTGAAGTGAAACCACTGTTAACCTTAAATTAACAATTACACCCTCCAACTGACTTCAAAATCCGTCAGCGCCCCGGATCTGTGACGCATGCGCCAAAGGCAGTGAGCGCAGTACGGCCTGCATAGATGGCATCCGCCCCCAGTTCCGACTCGATCAGCAGCAGCCTGTTGTATTTGGCAACGCGATCCGAACGGCACAGCGAACCTGTCTTGATCTGGGTGGCCGCCGTGCATACGCTGAGATCAGCGATGGTGGTGTCCTCTGTCTCGCCGGAACGATGCGATACCACGGCGCTGTAGCCCGCACGACTCGCCAGCGTGATCGCGGCCAGCGTCTCGGTCCGGGTGCCGATCTGGTTGAGCTTGATCAGGATGGCGTTCGCCACACCCCGGTCAATGCCCTGCTGCAAGATCGCGGTATGGGTCACAAACAAGTCGTCACCCACGATCTGCACCTGCTTCCCAGGCGCTGGGTCAGCAGCTTCCAACCCACCCAGTCGTCTTCGGCCATGCCGTCTTCAATGGTCACGATCGGGTACTGATCGACCCAGCGGGCCAGGTACTCCACAAAGGCAGCCGAGTCATAGTGTTTGCCCTCAGACGCAAGTTCGTAGCGACCGTTCTTGTAAAACTCCGAACTGGCCACGTCCAACCCGAGAGCGATGTCCTGTCCCGGCTTGAAGCCGGCCTGCTGGATGGCCAGCATGAGGGTCTCCAGCGCCTCCTCGTTGGATCCAAGGTCGGGCGCAAACCCGCCTTCATCACCCACGGCGGTGGAAAGGCCTTTGCGCTTGAGCACACTCTTGAGGGTGTGAAACACCTCGACGCCCCAGCGCAGCGCTTCCGAGAAATTCGGTGCTCCCACCGGCAGAATCATGAACTCCTGCAGGTCCACGCTGTTGTCGGCATGCGCACCACCGTTGACGATGTTCATCATCGGCAGCGGCAACTGAATCAGCCCGCCGCCTGCAATGTGCCGGTACAGTGGCAGCCCGGCGGATGCGGCAGCCGCCTTGGCATTGGCCAGCGACACGGCAAGGATCGCATTGGCTCCCAGCCGCGATTTCGACGCTGTCCCGTCGAGGGCGATCATGCGCTGGTCGATGGCTGCCTGATCGCGGGCATCGGCACCCAGCAGGGTCTGCCGTATTTCCCCATTGACATGGGCCACCGCCTTGAGCACCCCTTTGCCGAAATAACGCCGGGCGTCGCCATCACGCAATTCGAGCGCCTCGCGCGATCCGGTGGAGGCCCCGGACGGGGCCGCCGCAAAGCCGCGCGCCCCATTGGTCAGAATGACCTCCGCCGCGACGGTGGGATTACCACGCGAATCCAGAATCTCATAGCCTTGCACATGCTTGATGCCGGTCATCGCTTGCTCCTTTTCGGAGTTATGGGGGTTATGGGATTCACTGGATTTGGGAAATGCGCAGCAGATTGGTGGTGCCGGGCTCATTGAACGGCAGACCAGCGGAAATGACGATGGACTGCCCGACCTCGCCGAAGCCTTCCTTGAGCACGGTCTGGTTGGCAATTTCAGTCATCTCGGGCACGTCCATGACCTCATGGCACAGCACCGAGTGCACGCCCCACACCAGCGCCAGACGGCGGGCGGTGGCCACACGCGGCGTCATGCCGAGAATGGGCACCCGAGGGCGCTCGCGCGCCATGCGCAGTGCCGAGTAGCCCGAACTGGTGTAGGCCACGGTGGCCGGCACGTTGAGCAGGCGCGCGACGTGACGCATCGCAAAGCCAATGGCATCGGCCGCTTCCGGGCGTGGCGCGGTGTGCGATGCCTGGATAGCCTCGTGGTAGTGCGGGTCGGCCTCGGTCCGCGTGATGATGCTGTCCATCATCCGCACCGCTTCGACCGGGTACTTGCCGGACGCAGACTCAGCGGACAGCATGACGGCGTCAGCTCCGTCGTAGATCGCGGTGGCAACATCCGAGGCCTCGGCCCGGGTTGGCACGGATGCCGCCACCATCGATTCGAGCATCTGCGTGGCGACAATGACCGGCTTGCCCGCCTTGCGGCAAGCCCGCACGATGAGCTTTTGCAGCGAGGGCACCTGTTCGGCCGGCATCTCGACACCGAGGTCGCCACGGGCCACCATCACGGCATCGGCCTCCTCGACGATGGCCTCCAGGCTCTGGATCGCGGCTGGCTTCTCAAGTTTGGCGATGATCGCCGCGCGCCCCTTGACGATGGCTTTGACTTCAACAATATCCTGCGGCCGCTGCACAAACGACAACGCGATCCAATCGACGCCCAGCGTGAGCCCGAAGTCCAGATCCTTGCGATCTTTTTCCGTCAGCGCGGACAGGGGTAGCACAACGTCCGGCACGTTGACGCCCTTGCGATCCGACAGCAGTCCGCCATTGACAACGCGCGTCTCGGCGAAGTCTTTGCCGTGGCGTTCCACGCGCAGGCGGATGCGCCCATCATCGAGCAGCAGGTCGGCCCCATCGGTCAGTGCGGCAAAAATCTCGGGGTGCGGCAGCGATGCGCGCCTGGCGTCACCCGGCACCTTGCTGTCCAGGTCGAGGCGGAAGCTGTCACCTTCGGCGAGCTGGACCGGGCCATTGGCAAAAGTGCCAACACGCAACTTGGGACCCTGCAGATCCAGCAGCACGCCGATCGGTCGTCCGCGCTCGCGCTCAATGGCCCGAATGGTATTGAGTCTCAGCTGATGGTCTTCATGCGTTCCATGGCTGAAATTCAGCCGAAACACGTCGGCACCGGCCTCGAACAGGGCTTCGATGGTGGCACGGTCGCTGCTGGCGGGGCCCAGCGTGGCGACGATTTTGGCGTTGCGGTAACGGCGCATCTCATGGTTTCCTGGTATTACCGGCTTAACCGGGGTTCTAAGTGGTTCAAATCTTTCACCGTCGCCACCGCCTGCACATCCTCATACAGTTGGTCGAGATCTTCGGGATCAGTCTTGCCGTCAAGCACTTCCCTCAGCCGCACGGTGTCGACGGCGCCCACCCAGCGGGCAATGGCCACAGTCCCGACGGCGTTGCCGATGGTGTTGGTAATCGCACGGGCCTCCGACATAAATCGGTCAACCCCCAGCAGCAGCACCATGCCGGCGACGGGAATCTTGCCCATGGATGCCAGCGTGGCCGCCAGCGTGATAAAACCCGAGCCGGTGACGCCTGCCGACCCTTTCGAGGTCAGCAACAACACGCCCAGCACGACCAACTGGTCAGTGAGCGTCAGCGGTGTATTGGTCGCCTGGGCGATGAAGATGGCGGCCATCGTGTAGTAAATGCACTGTCCATCAGGGTTGAAGGTCAGGCCTGCCGGAACCACCAAACCGACCACCGGCTTGGAGACGCCGGCGTTCTCCAGCTTGCGCATGAGTTGCGGCACGACTGATTCGGATGAGCTGGTGCCCAGCACCGTGAAAATCTCATCCTTGATGTATTTCAGAAACTTCCAGAGGCTAAAGCCGGAAAGCCTGGCAATGGCTCCCAGCACGATGACCACGAACAGAAAGCAGGTCACGTACATCGTGCCCATGAGCTTGCCAAGCGACATGACCGAGCCGAGACCGTACTTGCCCACCGTGAAGGCCATCGCGCCAAAGGCCGCTATCGGCGCCAGACGCATGATCATTCCGACGACGGAAAAGATGCCGTGCGTAAAGGAATCCAGTACGTCCACTACCGGCTTGGCGCGCGGGCCGACATGTGACAGGGCAATGCCGAAGAGCGTTGCAAACACCAGAATCTGCAGAATGTCGTTCTTCGCAAGGGCGTCGACAATGCTGGTGGGCACCAGATTCAACAAGAAGTCCACAAAAGTCGTGGGCTTGGCAGCGGACGCCGTGTAGTTCGCGATGGCCGAGGCATCGAGCTGGGTCGCATCAATGTTCATGCCCTGACCGGGCTTGACCACGTTCACCACCACGAGGCCCAGAGCCAGCGCAAAAGTCGAGAGCAACTCAAAGTAAATGAGGGCCCGCACGCCAACGCGTCCGAGCTCCTTCATGTTTTCCATGCGCGCGATGCCCAGAACCACCGTAGCAAAGATGATAGGCGCAAACACCATCTTGATCAGCTTGATGAAGACGTCGCCCAGCGGCTTGAGGTCACTTCCAAACTGGGGGGCGAACACACCCAGGGTAACGCCGGCAGTCACGCCGATCAGCACCTGGACGTAGAGCTTTCCGAAAAAACGGCGAATCATGTCTGTCTCCTGCTTTTTGTGTGGCTGGCCACATGGCAGCTCTTGATGGCTGCTCGTGAGTAAAAGGCGGGCAGGGGTGCCCAGCCGCAGCGGCTCGCGGCCGCTGTGAAGCGGTGCGACGCTCAGGCAGTCTTGCGCTGCGCTACGCCCGCGATGCGCTCGCAGACCGCCTGCGTCACTTGGTCAGTAGTGGCCTTGCCACCGAGATCGCCGGTGTGGAGTAGAGGGTCGGCAGTGACTTGTTCGATGACGGTCATCAGGGTTTTGGCCGCTGCCACTTCGCCCAGATGCTCCAGCAACATCACGCAGCTCCAGAACGTGCCCACCGGGTTGGCCAGGCCCTTGCCCATGATGTCAAAGGCCGAGCCATGGATCGGCTCGAACATGCTGGGGTAGCGGCGCTCGGGGTCGATGTTGCCGGTGGGGGCTATGCCCAGGCTGCCGGCCAGCGCGGCGGCGAGGTCGCTCAGGATGTCGGCGTGCAGGTTGGTGGCCACCAGGGTGTCGAGCGTCGCAGGGCGGTTGACCATGCGCGCGGTGGCGGCATCGACCAGTTCCTTGTCCCAGGTCACGTCAGGAAACTCTTTCGAGATCTGCACCGCGATTTCGTCCCACATCACCATCGCATGGCGCTGGGCGTTGGACTTGGTGACCACCGTCAGCAGCTTGCGGGGGCGTGACTGGGCGAGCTTGAAGGCGTAGCGCATGATGCGCTCGACACCAGCACGGGTCATCATTGACAGATCGGTGGCCGCCTCGATCGGGTGCCCCTGGTGTACACGGCCACCAACGCCAGAGTATTCGCCTTCCGAGTTCTCGCGCACGATGACCCAGTCAAGTTGCTCTGGCGTGCAGCGCTTGAGCGGCCCGTCGATGCCGGGCAGGATACGGGTGGGCCGCACATTGGCGTACTGATCAAAGCCCTGACAGATTTTGAGGCGCAGGCCCCACAAGGTGATGTGGTCGGGAATGTGCGGGTCACCCGCCGAGCCGAACAGGATCGCGTCCTTGTTGCGCAGCGCGTCCAGCCCGTCTTGCGGCATCATCTCGCCATGGGCACGGAACCAGTCGCCGCCCCAGCCTAAGTTCTCGAAATCAAAT
>DASXRN010000484.1:0-2251 GCA_036506595.1 Polaromonas sp.
ACAAGGCGCTGGCCCCTGACAGCGACCCGCACAAGGTTCGCGGCATGTACATCATGGGTGAGAACCCGGCCATGAGCGACCCCGACCTGAACCATGCGCGTCATGCGCTGGCCAGCCTGGAGCATCTGGTGGTGCAGGACATTTTCATGACCGAGACCGCCTGGCTGGCTGACGTGGTGCTGCCCGCCACCGCCTGGCCCGAGAAGACCGGCACCGTCAGCAACACCGACCGCATGGTGCAACTGGGCCAGCAGGCCATTACGCCGCCGGGTGATGCCAGACCTGACCTGTGGATCATCCAGCAACTAGCCAAAAGAATAGGCCCCCACGCTTCGCTGCCCCCCGAGGGGGCCGTCCGCGCCTTGGGGCGGCCCGGCGGTGCGGGTGGGCCTGACTGGAACTATGAAGGCGAGCACAGCGGCGTGGCGGCGGTGTACGAAGAAATGCGCCAGGCCATGCACGCGGCCATATCAGGCATTACCTGGGAGCGGCTGGAGCGTGAATCCAGCGTGACCTACCCCTGCCTGAGTGCCGAAGATCCGGGCCAGCCCACGGTCTTTATCGACAGCTTCCCGACCGACGATGGCCGCGTCAAGCTGGTACCGGCCGACATCATTCCGGCCAACGAACGGCCCGATGCCGACTACCCGTTTGTGCTGATCACCGGCCGCCAGCTGGAGCACTGGCACACCGGCAGCATGACGCGCCGCGCCACGGTACTCGATGCCATTGAGCCCGTGGCGACCGCGTCCCTGTGCGGCGCAGACCTGCTGGCCCTGGGCCTGGAGGCGGGCGATGTGATCACGGTGCAGTCGCGCCGCGGAAACGTCGCCATTCATGCGCGGCGTGACGACGGCACGCCGCAGGGGGCGGTCTTTATTCCGTTTGCCTATTACGAGGCGGCGGCCAACCTGATGACCAATGCCGCGCTGGATCCGTTCGGGAAAATCCCGGAGTTCAAGTACTGCGCGGTCGCCATTCGGCGCGGTGGCCAGCCGGCCGTTATGGCCGGTTATGGAACTGGCGGCTAGAACAAAATAAGACGCCAAAAACCACTTCAAAAGTGGGCATGCAGACCGCCGTACACTGCGGATATGTCTGATTTTTTGATGCAGTCTCCTGAGACAGACGGGGCGGTTCACCGCCCTTGTGTGGCGGTGGCTGTGGTCATGCGGCGCGAGCACATAGCCAGCCGCTGGCAGCCCTGGCGCTGGGTGCTGGCCGACGTCGTGCCGCATCAGGAAGGCTTTGGCACACGGCCACGCCTGCTGCTCAAGGACGAGCACGAAGAACGCTGGCTCCATCCGGGTTTCATGGTCGAGCTGTTTATTGGCGATGCCGAAGGCTACTACCTCAATGTCACGACGCCGCAACCCTGCTTCTGGGTGTTTTGGCGCATGGAAGAAGAGGCCGCGCTGGCAGATGAGCCCATCGCGATTCCGCAAATCGTCACCCTGAGCTACCACGATGCCGGGCGCTGGCTGGATGCGCAGGAAACCGTCGAACAAGTGCCCGCACCGCCCGATGTGGTGCAGTGGTTGCAGCATTTTGTCGATAAGCATCACGTGCTAGAACCGAAGCGGCGCCAGCGCCCCGAAAGTTTTAAAACCTTGCAGGATCGCTTTGGCAACCCGGCGCGGGTGAGCACGGAAAAGAAATTTGGCGGGCCCGACCATGGCTGAAGATACTGGGGGATTTCTGGGCCGCTGGGCGCGCCGCAAGCATGACGCCTTGCAAGGCAAGCCACTGGACGAGCCCGTGCCTGTGGTGGTGCCGGCGCCGTCAGTCGCCACGTCACCGGATACCCCGCCCGCAGATGCCCAAGGCGCCGAGCCGCCTGAAAAAGCACTGTCCCTGGACGATGTGAAGCTGCTGACTCAAGACTCTGACTTCAAGCCCTTCATGGCCAGCAATGTGGGGCCGGAGGTGCGCAACGCAGCAATGAAAAAACTCTTTGCCGACCCGCATTTCAACGTGATGGACGGCCTGGACACCTACATTGACGATTATTCGAAGTCTGACCCCATCCCCGAGTCCATGCTGCGGCAGATGGCCAGCGCGAAGTTTCTGAAGTTGTTTGACGACGAGGAAGAGGGTGAAAGCCAAGCGCTGGCGGGAACGCCCCCGCGGGAAAGTGCGAATAACCCCACTGGTGAAACCGTGGCACAGTCTTATGAGAACCCGGACACAGCCAGTTCGGAATCCATGAGCTCCGCCAATACCAGCCAGCCCGAGTCATTGCCTGAACTTG
>DASXRN010000485.1:0-14484 GCA_036506595.1 Polaromonas sp.
GGTATCGAGCAGGCTGGTGATGATCATGAAGAACCCGAAAGAGCGCTAGCGCCTTGTATGAAAGAGTCAGGTACCGAGAAAGTCCACCTCAAACAGCAAGGTGGCATTGGGAGGAATCACACCGCCCGCGCCGCGTGCGCCATAGCCAAGCGCAGCCGGAATGATCAGGCGGCGCGTGCCACCCACCGACATGCCCTGCACGCCTTCGTCCCAGCCCTTGATCACCTGACCGGCGCCCAGCGCAAACTCGAAAGGCTGGCCACGGTCTTTGCTGGAGTCGAACTTGGCGCCCTGCACACCGTCGTTGTACAACCAGCCGGTGTAGTGCACCTTGACGTTTTGTCCCGCCTTGGCGATGGCGCCCGTGCCCAGCAAGGTGTCTTCGTATTGCAGTCCTGAGGGTGTGGTGATCATGGCGGTCATGGCGATGTCTTTCTAAAAAATAAAGGTAAAACGAAACTGGAAAAAAAACGGGGAAAAACCAGGCAAAAAGGGCCCGTGCATTTTTTTTCACGATGCTCTGACTTTACCCGCAACCAGCAAGAGCATCCTGTCGGCGCTGGCTGCCAGCAACTGGTTTTGTTCGGCCACCAACATGGGCATGCCGCTGGCTTTCAGCGCCAGCAAGGCATCGCGGATGGACTCCACCAGCACCGGCGCAATGCCTTCGCAGGGCTCGTCCAGCAGCAATGCGCGCGGGCCGGTCATCAGCGTGCGGGCGATGGCCAGCATTTGCTGCTCGCCCCCGCTCATCTGGCCCGCCGGCCGCCTGAGCATGGTCTTGAGAACCGGAAACAAATCAAGCACCCTGGCCTCTTGCCGCGCCGCATCGCGGCCCGCCGCGACCCGCAGGTTCTCACGCACCGTAAGACCGGTAAACAGCCGGCGGTCTTCGGCCACATAGCCCAGACCGGCGCGTGCGCGGCGGTGCGTTTCCCAGCGCTCAATGTTCACAGGGCCGGCCTGCGCCTGGTAAGTGATGCGGCCTTCGGCGCGCACCTCCAGGCCCATCAAGGCTTTCAGCAGCGTGGACTTGCCCGCCCCGTTAAGCCCCTGCAGCACGACAAATTCACCCCGCCTGAGCTGCAGCGAAACATCAAACAAGGCCTGTGCCGGACCATAAAAGGCCTTGAGTTTCTCGACTTCAAGCATGGCCCGCGCCCTCCCCCAGGTAACGCCTGCGCACCGTGCTGTCGCGTGAAATCTCTGCAAACGAGCCCTGAGCCGCCAGGCGGCCTTCAATCAGCACCAGCACGCGGTCAGCCACGCCCGCCACGGCATCCATGTTGTGCTCCGTGTAGAGCACCGCCATTCCTTGGTCCGCCAGATTTTTCACGAGCTGCATCAGTCCGCTGCGCTCCTCTTCGGCCAGGCCGGCAGCGGGCTCGTCGAGCAGCAAGAGCTGCGGCCTGGCCGCCAGCGCCACGGCCAGCTCCAGCCGTTTTTTAGCCCCATAGGGCAGGCTCAGCACGTCCTGGCCGGCAACTACGCCCAGGCCGGTTTGTTCGAGCAGCGCATGCGCTTCTTCACGCGACTGCTGATCCAGTAGCTTGAAAGCAGAAATAGCCCGCAGCCCCCGGCCAGACTGCGCAGCCAGCTGCACATTTTGTAGCACCGTGAGCGCCTCAAAGACTTGCGCGACCTGAAAGGTGCGCGCCACGCCATGCCGTAAACGCGCGGCCGGCGCCAGCCTGTCCAGCGCCTGGCCCTTCCACGCAATATGACCGCCCGTCACCGCGTATTGCCCGGCAATGCAGGCAAAGCAGCTGGACTTGCCCGCGCCGTTGGGGCCTATCAACGCCACGCACTCCCCGCTGGCGACTTCAAAGCTCACGCCATCGACGGCCTTGATGCCGCCAAAGTGCTTGAGCAGCCCTTGAACCTGCAGCATCAGCGACTCCCCCGCCCAGCCAGCAACGACAGCAAACCCGAGGGTGAGGCCACCATGATCAGCATGATGAAGCAACCCAGCAAGCCGCGCCAGTAGGTGACTTCACGGCCGAGTTCAGCCCCGGCATAGCTCAGCAGCGCACTGCCCACCACCGCGCCCCAGAGCTGGTGCACACCGCCGAGCAAGACCACCAGCAAGGCATCGACCGAGGTGGACACGGCGGCAAGCGACGGAAACACCGCGCCCTTATGCGCCGCAAACAGGCCACCGGCAAGGCCTGCCAGCACGGCGCTTTCCACAAAAATGCGGTATTTGAGCCAGCCCACCGGCAAGCCGGATGCCGCCGCACGCAGGGACGCATCGCGCACAGCCTGCAAGGCGGCGCCCATGACCGATTGACCCAGCCGCCTGAGCGCCAGCACCGCGATCAGCGCCAGCGCCACCAGCAGCGCATAAAAAAGCGGCCTGACGTCCTCACCCACCAGCGTCAGCCCAATGATCCCGTTGTCGCCTCCGGTGAGGCTGATCCACTGGGTTGCGCCGGCCCAGATCACCTGCGCCAGCGCCAGTGACAACATGGCCAGGTAGACACCCGAGCTGCGCACCACCGCCGCGCCAAATACGGCGGCCACGGCCAGCGCCGCAGCGCAACCGGCCGCCAGCGCCAGCGGCAACGACGCACCCCACAGGCTGTGCGACAAGGCCGCGCCATAGGCACCGAGAGCAAAAAATGCCGCATGGCCAAAGCTGACCAGGCCGCCCAGCGCCATCATGGCCTGCAGGCTGATGCCGAACATCATGAGAATCAGCGCATCGGCCGCCAGCGTTTGCCAGTACGGCCCGCCCAGCCAGGCCAGGCTGGCCAGCAGCACAACAACCAGGGCAATGCCCCATGTCCAGCGCCGCCGCAAGCCAAGGCCACGAAACTTTTGCGCCGTCTCGCGCACCCCCTCCAGCGAGGCGACCGACAAGCCATTGAGCCCCTGCGGGCGAAACACCAGCACCACCGCCATGGTCAAAAACACCATCACCAGGGTGGCCTGCGGAAACACCGCAACGCCAAAAACGTGGACCAGACCAATCAGCAAGGCCGCCACAAACGCACCGCCTATGCTGCCCAGGCCACCGGTGACGACGACGACAAAGGTCTCGACGATCACGTTCATGTCCATTTGCAGATGCGCGGGCTCACGCGGCAACTGCAGGGCGCCGCCCAGGCCCGCCAGTGCGCAGCCCAGCACCACGGCGCCCAGCATCAGCGGCTTGGGGTTGACGCCCAGCGCCGCCAGCATGTGGCGGTCTTGCGTGGCGGCGCGCAGGCGTTGGCCCAACAGCGAGCGTTTGAGCAACAGGTGCAGGCCCAGCCACACCAGCGGGCCCAGCGCAATCATCACCAGTTGGTACAGCGGAAAGAACTCCTCGCCGATGGCTAGCGAGCCCTTGAGCCCCGGAAAACGCGGCGCAAACACCTCGTCAACACCGAAGCCCCACTGCATCGCGTCATGCATCGCCAGCGTCAGGCCAAAGGTCGCCACCAGCTGGTACAGCTCGGGCGCTTCGGCCATCCGCCTTAGCAGGAGGAATTCGGCCACAGCCCCCGCCACACCTGCGCAAGCAGCTCCCAAAAGAATAGCAAGCAGGTAAAGCGCCGCACTCTCGCCCCAGGTCGGAAACCAGTGGGTGACCCAGTGCGCGGTGAACAGCGCGCCCAGCATGAAGAAGCTGCCGTGCGCAAAATTGACGATGCGCGTGACGCCGAATATCAAGGTGAGCCCCGCCGCCATCAGGAACAGCGTGGTGGCATAAGACAGTCCGCCCAGCAGCTGGACCACGGAAAAAGTCACTCGCTCAACTCCACAAGCAAGAAGACCTTTTTCCGCCGGGCCGCCCCAAGGAAAAAACGGCCCCCTCGGGGGGCAGCGCATTACACGAAGTGAAAAGCGTGGGGGCCATTAATCCAGCCACGTCGTGAAATGCTGTGCACTCACACGCGGCGTGCGAAAGGTATTGACCAGCTCCGCTTCATCGGCATAGCCCAGCGCCATGCCGCAGACCAGCATTTCATTCTCACCGGCACCGATGTGCGGCAGGATGATTTTGGCAAACCCGTTCCAGGCCGCCTGCGGGCAGGTGTGCAGGCCATGGCCGCGTGCGCCGACCATGATGCTTTGCAAAAACATGCCGTAGTCCACCAGCGAGCCGCGCCCCATCACGCGGTCCAGCGTGAACATCAGGCCCACAGGCGCGTCAAAAAACCTGAAGTTGCGCTGGTGCTGCGCGTGCATCTTGTCCTTGTCGCCCTTGCCAATGCCCAGCAGGCCATACAGCCCCCAGCCGTTTTCGCGGCGCCGGTCGATATAGGGCGACACCCATTTTTCCGGGTAGTAGTCGTATTCCTCCCGGTACTCAGCAGCCAGCGCCGGATTGGCGCGCAAGGCGTCATGCGCCTGGCAGACCTTGCTGACCAGCGCGTCGCGGCTGGCACCCTGCAGCACATAGGCTCTCCAGGGCTGGGTGTTGGTGCCCGAAGGTGCGCGGCTGGCCAGCGCCAGCAAGTGGGCAATGGTCTCTTTGGGCACGGGCGTGGGTAAAAATTGGCGCATTGACTGGCGACTGGCAATCGCCTGGTCAACCGCATTCAGAACTTGGGTCACGTCAAGGTCTCCAGTACACAAAGCAATTGCGGGGGCAAGGGCGTCGGCCGGCGCGTCGCGCGATCCACATACACATGGATGAAATGGCCTTTGGCGGCGCAGTGCGCGTCTTCCTCCGCGCCGGGAAATAGCGCCACTTCATAACGCACGCTGGACGAACCGATATGCGCCACGCGAATGCCCGCCACTACGGCATCAGGAAAAGCCAGTGGCGCAAAGTAGTTGCATTGGGTCTCGATCACCAGGCCAATCACACCGCCTGAATGGATGTCGATGGCACCACGCTCAATCAGCAGGCCGTTGACGGCGGTGTCAAACCAGCTGTAATAGACGACATTGTTGACGTGGCCGTAAACATCGTTGTCGGCCCAGCGTGTGCTGATGTGGCGAAAAGCTTTGTAGGCGCTACGGGGTTCGGCGTGTGGGCGTGTCAGTAACGTCATGAAAAACTATTTTGCCATTTGCGCCAGTACTCCAAGGCAACCCGGTACGTATTCATCTGCACCTGCACGGTTTCATCAATCTTCAGGCCGTAGCCGCCCGCCATCGAGAAAGCCAGCGGAATGCGGCGCTGCCAGGCCCAGTCAAAGACGCGGCGGTCGCGCGCTTCCAGGCCGTCATAGCTCAAGGAGAGCCGCCCCAACCGGTCGCCCTCAAACGGATCGGCGCCCGCCAGAAACAACAGCAGCCCCGGCTCAAAGCGCCGCTCGAGTTCATCGAGCGCATGCTCCAGCGCCTGCAAATAGGCGGCATCGGCGCAGCCATCGGGCAGCTCCACATCCAGATCACTGGCCTCCTTGCGAAAAGGGAAATTCTTTTGCCCATGCAGCGACAGCGTGAAAACGCTGGGGTCGCTGGCAAAGATGCTGGCCGTGCCATTGCCCTGGTGCACGTCCAGGTCAATGATCGCCACATTGAGTGGACGGCGGCGAGCGACGCCGGGCCGCCCCAAGGCGCGAGAGCCCCCTCGGGGGGCAGCGCCGCGGCTTTCGCCGCAAGCGTGGGGGTCAACTATTCGCGACCACTCCGCCTGCATCAACCGGGCCGCAACGGCCGAATCGTTGAACACGCAAAAACCGCCGCCCTTGTGGGCATACGCATGGTGGGTGCCGCCCGCCAGGTTGGCCGCAATGCCTTCGCGCCGCGCACCTGCGCCAAGCCCCAGCGCCAGCCGCGCAGCCGCCACGGTGGCTCCGGCCGAACGACGCGCGCGTTCGGCCATGCCCACACTCCAGGGGAAGCCGATTTCGCGCTGGGCCGACGCGGGCAAGGTGCCGTGGCTAATGGCCTCTATATAGGCAGGGCTGTGCACCAGGGCGAGTTCGCCATCGCTGGCGGCCGGTGCCTGGCTCAGCTGCACCTGGGGCAATTCAGTCACCACACGGTCACGCAGCAGCCTGTATTTGCCCATGGGAAAACGGTGGCCGGACGGCAGCGGCAGAACGAAGTTGTCGGCGTAGAAAGCTTGCAAAGTGGTGTGCTGAAAAAGAGAAGGCCCAAACCATCAGGGGCGGTACGGGAAGCACGCGACCCAGGCAGCAATTGTGGCCTGAAGCGCAAAGCGGTGTTTAAGGTGTGTACCAAGCGTCGCCCCAAAAGAGCAGTCCACGGCCGTCTGGTGGACGCGAAAACGGCCCGCCGCCGCCCGCAATGAAGCAGCGTGCGAGCGCCTGGCCTCGTCAGGGCGCCAGGGCCAGCCGCAAAACCGGGTCCAGGCCCGCCAGGTAATCGGTCACCTCGGCCTGCAGCCAGTTGCAAAACACCGCGACGCGGGGATTTTCCTCATCCGCCGGATGCACCACGACATAGTGGGCGAACTCGGTGGTGCGCGGCGGCGCCAGCGCCACCAGGCGCTGCTCGGCCAGCGCCTGCTGCACGAAGGACACGCGTGCCAAGCCTATGCCTGCGCCCGCCAGGCAGGCCTGCGTCACCAGTCCCGAATCGGAGAAGCGCAGGCGGGTACTGCCTTGGGCACGATCGACTCTCAGCTCGCGAAGCCATTGCGGCCAGGTCATCCACGGCTCGTTCGCACCTATCGTGTAGTCCTCCAGCAAGGTCACCTGTTGCAGGACATCGCGCAGCGAGGTACGGCGAATGTCGTCGTGAATGGCAGGGATTGCCACGGGCGTGACGGCATCATTCATCAGCAATGTGGACTGGAGTCCCGGATAGCGCCCCGTCCCCAGTTTGAGCGCCACATCCGTCAGCCCCGTCCCCACCTCGATATGCCGCGTATCGGCATGCAGCATCAAGTCAATCAACGGATACAGCGCCGTAAAACGGTGCAGCCGCGGTACCAGCCAGAACAGCGCAAAGGACTGCGTGGTGGCAATCCGCAGCGGGCCTTCCAGGGAAGGCAGGGCGAGGCGGCCTGTCGCTTTGGCGATCATGCCCAGCGCATCGCCGATCGCCGCCCGGTAGGCTTGCCCGGCCTGCGTCAGCACCAGGCCGTTCGGCCGGCGCTCGAACAGGGCCACCTGCAGCCGCTGCTCTAGCGCCTTGACCTGGTGGCTGATGGCGGCGGGCGTCAAGTGAAGTTCCTGCGCCGC
The DNA here is from genome assembly GCA_036506595.1 of Polaromonas sp. Classification (GTDB taxonomy): domain Bacteria; phylum Pseudomonadota; class Gammaproteobacteria; order Burkholderiales; family Burkholderiaceae_C; genus Polaromonas. The sequence continues at coordinate 7,095 of DASXRN010000485.1, forward strand.
CCGGCTGAAGCTCACGTGCCGGGCAGCGGATTCGAAAGCCCGCAGTGTTGTCAGTGGAGGAAGTCGGTCGTCCATTGCATGGCCTTTCCAAAGCTTTAATTTAGACTTAATTTAAATAAGCCTAAGGCAAAATATTCATCGTTTGCCATTAAATTTATTCACCCTGAGGATACCTGTCTTGGAACTGTTGCGGGAGCACCAAAATGGCATCGAATAATGTGCGCGTGGGGACCGTCGAGATGTCGGCGGCCATGATCATTTCCGGCACCATCGGCTGGCTGGTGGTGGTGTCCGGGCAATCCGCCTTCAACGTGGTGTTTTTTCGCTGCCTGTTCGGCGCGGCGGCTCTGCTCGCCGTCTGCCTTTGGCGCGGGCTGATCCGCCGGGGCATGCTGTCGAGGCGGGTCATCGCGCTGGTTCTGACCGGTGGCGCGGCCATTGTCCTGAACTGGGTCCTGCTGTTCGCCGCTTATCCGCGCGCCTCCATCTCGGTCGCGACGACGGTGTACAACACCCAACCGTTCATGCTGATCGCGTTAGGCGCCCTGGTCTTTCGCGAGAAGATTACCGGACCGACCTTCGGCTGGCTGGCGCTCTCCTTCGCCGGCCTGGTGCTGGTGGTCGAGCACCAGCCCGCCGTGCTGATCCTGCGGGGCAAGTACCTCGAAGGCATCGGCCTGGCAGTTGGCGCGGCGTTCCTCTATACGATCGCCTCGCTGATCGCCAAGGGGCTGAAAGGCACATCGCCGCATGTCATCGCCCTGCTGCAGGTCACGCTCGGCGTGGTGCTGCTCGCACCTTTCACCGACTTCCATGCGCTGCCCGCCGGCGCCAGCCAGTGGGGCAGCCTCGTCACGCTGGGCCTGGTGCATACCTGCCTGATGTATGTGCTTCTCTACGGCGCGATTCAGAAACTGCCGACGACGATGACCGGCGCCTTGTCGTTCATCTATCCGGTTGTGGCGATCATCGTTGACCACTTTGCGCTCGGCCAGCATCTGGCCTGGTCGCAACTCGCCGGTGCGGCGCTGATCCTGTTGGCGGCAGCGGGCGTGAACCAGGGCTGGACCCTTCCCCTGCTGCGACCGCGTACCGGCAAGCCAGGGTAGCGTGACGCCTGTGGCGGACAGCCGTGGCGGACAGCCGGCTAGAAGATCGTGCCGCCGTACCGCGCTTTGCCCAGCGCGACCCCGTGGGCCCGAACTAGGGCCTCGTATCTAAAATGGTGCACCGCAACAAAAAATGCTTGTAATCGTGCGGGGAACCCCTATACTTGAGCCTATGTTGCAGTGCAGCAATTCAGGGCAAAGCAACTATTCACCGTTACCAACCATTTGGAGATTATTTATGTTGACCGCTGAGCAAATCCTGGCCTCCCACAAAGCCAACATCGAAACCCTGTTTGGTCTGACCAACAAAGCCTTTGAAGGCGTTGAGAAACTGGTCGAACTGAACGTGCAAGCCACCAAGGCTGCCCTGGCTGAAACCGCCAGCCACACGCAAGCCGTGTTGGCCGTGAAAGACGCACAGGAATTGTTGGCCCTGCAAGCCAGCCTGGTTCAGCCCCTGGCCGAGAAAACCGCCGCCTACAGCCGTCATTTGTATGACATCGCTTCGGCTGCCGGTGCAGACCTGGGCAAGACCTTTGAAGAACAGGCTGCTGAAGCCCAAAAGAAATTTTCTGGCCTGGTGGACAACGCCGCCAAAAACGCACCCGCCGGCTCCGAGACCGCAGTGGCTGCCCTGAAAAGCGCCGTGGCTGCCGCCAACAACGCGTTTGAGTCGGTGCAAAAAGCCGTCAAGCAAGCTGGCGACATCGCTGAAGCCAACTTCAACACCGTGGCTGCTACCGCTGTCAACGCCACCAAGACTGCCACCGCTACGGCCAAAAAGCGCTAATTCTCTCAACGACATTATTTGAAGGCCATCAACCGGCCTTCAAGCAGGTTGTCTCCTCGGGTCTTCTCCGAAATTCATTTTCACGGACCCGTTAAAGCCCGATCGCAAGATTGGGCTTTTTTTTTGGCCAAATCGGCTTGCAGCCCATAAGATACGGGCGCAATCAGCTATCAAAAATGCAGCAAGCTCTAATGGGCTGCCATGCCCTCCGCCGCCAGCCTGGCCTTGAGCGCGGGCAGCGCTGCCAGCATGGCTGCCCGGCCCGAATCAATGGCACGTTGCCGGGCCGAAAAATCGGCGCTCTTCAGCCCCACCAAAGATGGCCGCACCACCACCTCGGCATCTTTCAGCTCGTAATGGTTGATGCTTTTGCCCATGATGGCAAAGGTTTGCAACAGTATCTGCAAGGTGCCGTCGGCCGGGTTGGCTTCGGGCGGGCTCGATATATCGACGGCAATCACCACGTCTGCGCCCATCTGCCGGGCAAAACGCACCGGCACCGGCGACACCAAGCCACCATCCACATACTCGCGGCCATTGATCTTGACCGGCACAAACACCGCCGGCACCGCGCTTGACGCACGCACCGCCGTGCCGGTGTCGCCGCGCTGAAACAGCACGGCCTGCCCGCTGTTCAGGTCGGTCGCCACAATGCCCAGCGGAATCGCCATGTTTTCGATCAGCCTGCCGGCCACCAGCTCGTTGACGTAACGGGCCAGCGCATCGCCGCGAAACATGCCGCGGCCGACAATTGGCAGCATCCAGTCGGTGAAGGCGACCTCCTCCATGTTCAGCGCGGTCTGCTGCAACTGGGCGCTGGTTTTGCCGCTGGCATACAGCGCCGCCACCAGACTGCCGGCCGAGGTGCCGACCACGACCTGCGGCCTGAGCCCGGCTTCCTCGAGCACCGCAATCACGCCCACATGGGCAAAGCCGCGCGCCGCACCGCCGCCCAGCGCCAGGCCAATTTTCAAAGGCTTTTTCGCCACCGGCTCACGCGCTGGTGCGGTTGGCGGGGAAGACGCCGCTATATCGCTTGGCGCGGTGGCGCAACCGGCCAGCAACACAAGCGGCAAGACCAGCAAGGACAGCAAGCGCCGGCCAAAACGCCCACCAAAGACAAAGCGATTGAGAACAATTCGCGTTTGTATTACACTCATCCGCTTCCAACCTTTCAGGAATTCATTCACCATGTACAAAAAAACTTCGTCCATTGCCAGCATTGCGCTGGCCGCCGCCCTGTTGGGCACCGTGGGCAGTGCCAGCGCCCAGGAACAAGTTGTCAACCTGTATTCTGCACGCCACTACCAGACCGACGAAGCGCTGTACACCAACTTCACCAAAGCCACTGGCATCAAGGTCAACCGCGTGGATGCCGACGACGCCGGAATTCTGGCGCGCCTGAAAGCCGAGGGCGCAGCCTCCCCGGCCGACGTGATTTTGCTGGTTGACGCGGCCCGTCTCTGGAAAGGCGATGTCGACGGCCTGTTCAAGCCCATCAAGTCGTCCGTGCTCGAAGCCGCCATTCCGGCCAAGCTGCGCGCCAAGGAAACGGCCGAAGGCACGACCTGGTTCGGTTTTTCGACCCGCGCCCGTGTCGTGGTCTATGACAAGCTGAAAGTCAAAAAAGCCGACGTGGACACCTATGAAGAACTGGCCGACCCGAAAAACAAGGGGCTGTTGTGCACCCGCTCGGGCTCGCACCCCTACAACCTCTCGCTGTTCGGCGCGGTGACCGAGCACCTGGGCGAAGCCAAGGCCGAAGCCTGGCTCAAGGGCTTGGTGGCCAACATGGCGCGCGACCCCAAGGGCGGCGACACCGACCAGATCAAGGCCGTGGCCAGCGGCGAATGCGGCATTGCGCTGACCAACACCTATTACCTCGCGCGCATCATGCGCTCCAGCGCCCCTGAGGACAAAGTCGTGGCCGACCGCGTCGGCGTGGTGTTCCCCAACCAGGACAGCTGGGGCACGCACGTGAACATTGCCGGTGCCGCCGTCGCCAAGAACGCCAAGAACACGGCCAATGCCATCAAGTTCATGGAATACATGGCCAGCCCCAGCGCGCAGGAATACTTTGCCAACGGCAACAACGAGTGGCCAGCCGTGCCCAACCTGAAGGTCAGCAACCCGGCCCTGCAGGCCATGAGCGGCGACGGTTTCAAGTCGGAAACCATTCCCATCAGCGCCGTGGGCAACAACCAGCTGAAAGTTCAGCAGATGCTGGACCGCGTGGGTTACAAATAATCCGCGAACCAACTGCAACACCTTGCAAAAGCCCGGTCATCTAAAGGTGGCCGGGCTTTTTTCATGAGTCATAATTGCGCTTTACGTTGACGTTAACGTCAATCACAAACCCTCAACTCAAGGAAGCATCATGGACATCGCAGGCAAAGTATTTATCGTCACTGGCGGCGCATCGGGCCTGGGTGAAGGCACGGCGCGCATGCTGGTGGCCAATGGCGCCAAGGTCGTCATTGCCGACATGCAGGCGGACAAGGGCGAAGCTATCGTCTCCGAGTTGACCAAAGAACTCGGCGAAGGCGTTGCCGCTTTTGTGAAATGCGACGTGAGCCAGGAAGTCGACGGCCAGGCCGTGGTGGCCAAGGCGGTGTCGATGGGCAAGCTGATGGGCCTGGTCAACTGCGCGGGCATTGCGCCGGCCGAAAAAACCGTGGGCAAAAACGGCGCGCACAGCCTGGCCGTGTTCAGCAAAACCATCACCGTCAACCTGCTCGGCAGCTTCAACATGATCCGCTTGGCGGCCGACGCCATGTGCAAGAACGAGCCCGAAGCGACCGGTGAGCGCGGCGTGCTGATTTCCACGGCCTCGGTGGCGGCCTATGACGGCCAGATCGGCCAGGCGGCTTACAGCGCCTCCAAGGGCGGCATTGTCGGCATGACCTTGCCGATTGCCCGCGACCTGGCGCGCAACGGCATCCGCAACATGACGATCGCGCCCGGCATTTTCGGCACGCCCATGCTGTTTAGCATGCCGCAGGAAGTGCAGGACTCGCTGGCCGCCGGTGTGCCCTTCCCCTCGCGCCTGGGCACGCCGCAAGACTATGCCCGCCTGGCCAAGCACATCATCGAAAACGACATGCTCAACGGCGAGGTGATCCGCCTCGATGGCGCGATTCGCCTGGCACCGCGCTGATTCTTTGACGCCGCGGGATCGAACCGCTCTCTTTTTGATAGCTACCTGCGCCCATTCTCTATGGGCCAGGAGCCAAAATCAATCTAAAAAAACACGCCGGCCCATCTGGCGCAGTATTTCTTCAACTCCGTTGCGCCCGCAAACGCAAACGCATGCGCAAACCCACTGGCGCCATCGTAAACGCCAGGTGCTCGCGCGCTTCCTGCCCGTCGGGTGTATCGACGCTTTCAATGTCAAAGTTGCCTAGCAGCGCCACCATCGCCATTTTCATCTCCAGTAACGCAAGATAGCGCCCCGGACAGATGCGCGGCCCCGCACCGAAGGGCATCGAAAGGAGCTTGGCGGCGTTGGCCACCACCCCGGGTTCACCCTCGGCAAGCCAGCGCTCGGGCTCGAACGCGGCCGCACGCGGCAGATGGCTATCGCTCACACTGTCGCGGCGCATCACGCTATTGACAATGATTCCGGCCGGGACTTGCACGTCACCGATCGTCATCTCGTGCAATGTCTCGAGCGGAACAATCGGCGCGACAGGTTTCAGGCGCATGGTTTCGTGCGCACAAGCTTCCACGTAGTTGAGCTGTGTCATCTGATCGAACGTCGGATTCGCCACATCGCCTACCACCCGGCGCACCTCGTTGGTGGCGCGAGTCAGCGCCTGGGGGTTGCGCCACAACAGGTGGATCATCCAGGCGATTGTGTTGGCAGTCGTGTCTTCACCGGCCAGCAGCATCGTGAGCACGTTGCCGGCCACTTGGTTGTCGTCGACTCCACTGCCCGGTTCGTCGGCGGCGGCGATCATCACTTCAAGCAGGTTGCGTGGGTGCTCTCGCAATAAAGGATCGGCCTGCATGCGGTCGCGGGCCTGCTTGACGAAACCGGCGACGGCCGAATTGACTTCAGCAATGCTGCGCTCAAGTTGGCGGTCGGCAGCAGTGCGCACGTAACGCCAACTCGGCACCGGCGCGAGGATACGTTTGAAGAGAGTGGGGAAAATTTTGTCCAAATGTTGCTGGATCACGTCGTCGTCGGACTCCAGCGTATTGACCTGTGAGCCGAAGGCCAGCCCGGCGATGGTGTCGACCGTGTAGCGCATCAGGTCGGCTTGAAGGTCGATCGCCACACCCCCATGCGCGGCCAGTTGCCACCGTCCAACCAGGCGCTGCGCCACCGCCTGCAAAGCGGGGAAGTAACGCTTCACATGCGCCGGATCAAACCCGGCCATCACCATGCGACGCTGGCGCTGCCAGGTGTCACCGTTGGCGCCGAACACACCGAGCGGCAAACCCAGCTCGACCCAGATCTCTTCGAGGCGCGACGTACGGCGCAAACCGTCTGGCCGATCTCGCAAGACCGAAGCAACCACATGATGATCGCCCACGACCAAGATCCTGCGCTTGCCAAGCTGTAGTTTGAACAGAGGCCCGTACTCGCGACACCACTGTTCGAGCTGCAGGTGAAAACGCGACGCTTCGATCTGTAGTGCATTACCCAGCACCGGAATGCCACGCGGGCCCGGCAGTTCGTCGAATTGGCGCAGAACGCGCGGCAATTGAGCTGCAGGCTTGTCCAGAATGTCGGTTTGCATCGTGACCTCGCTTTCCATCCGTGTTGATCCAGCGTCGCTCATGCCCAGAGCACTGGGCGCCCCGCAGCGGGTTCTGCAATGCGCAGAATCATGATCGTGTAATCCTGTAAGTGTTGTTAGAAAAGTCTGGGTATGACGGTTATCGCAGGATCAGCGTGGGTATCAAAGCTCACCAGACCATAGGTGGGCAGCCGCGCGAAAAGACTGCGGCATGGCAGTCTGTTGTCTTCGGTGACATCGCGCTTGAACATGAATCCCCCCCTCCGTGCATGGGTCCGCTGTCTGCGGGTTTGGCTGAACGCAAATGCGCGCACCCAGCCCGCGTGGCCAAGGCAACCCAAGCCACACAGCCACAGGACTTAGCGAACCCAAACGGGTACTCCATACGAAAAAATCTGAAACGTTGCCAACGCCGACCGCCGCATGAGCTGGCGACCACAGACGGACGAGGCCGACAACATGTTCAATTCAATGTAGGTAATTTCTTCACCCATGCACATCCCAAGAACAGGGGATTCATCCACGTTATTTTTTTTCGTTCAGGGGTGCGGGGGCATTGCCGACCTTGTGCGTCGCTGGCTCAGCGCTTGTTGTACAGCCCTCTCCGTTAACGAGGGCAGTGGCTTGGCCTTGCCTTGTAGAGCCTGGCTCGGCTCCCCTGTCTATAGTTGTCCTTGGCTCCAACAGTGGCGACGATGATGTTCATGGGCGGCGGCTATCTGTATGGATCTCTATGCAATGCCTGC
>DASXRN010000486.1:0-7306 GCA_036506595.1 Polaromonas sp.
TGCCTCATGGCGCCGCTGACCGGCTACCGCCGCTGGTTTGATGGCGCGACCCTGCTGCGCGCCAACTCCTGGATGCTGATGACCGGCTCGCTCGGCATGCTGGCCTCGACCCTGCCCGTGCAGTGGTTGATGCCGCTGACGGGCTGGCGTCCGCTGTTCTGGATTCTGGCGGTGATGATTTTGCTGGCCATGGCGGCGATCGCGTGGGTGGTGCCAAGATGGCCTCGAGATGCCGTCCCCACGTCTACCGCCCCACGTACCGTGTCGCCTCCATCCACCAGCTACGCCGAAGTCTGGCGCAGCCGCTATTTCCGAAAAATGTCGCCGTTGGCGTTTTTCAACTATGGCGGCATGGTGGCGATGCAGACTTTGTGGGCGGGCCCCTGGATGATTCGGGTCGCTGGCTACACCCCGCTGGAGGCCGCCACGGGGCTCTTCTCCATCAACGCCACCATGCTGGTGACCTTCTGGAGCTGGGGCATGGTCAATCCCCGGATGGCGCAGCGCGGCTGGCATGCGACCCGGCTAATTGCCTGGGGCGTGCCCATCAGTCTGGTGGTGCTGGCCGTTAATATTCTGGCGGGTGCGGCTACCGGCTGGCTGGGCTGGGCCCTGTTTTGCCTGACTTCGAGTACCCTGGGCCTGGCCCAGCCGGCCGTGGGCATGACGTTTCGGGCCGCGCTGGCGGGGCGGGCGCTGTCGGCCTTCAACCTGGTGATGTTTGCCGGCGTGTTTGTGATGCAGTGGGGTCTGGGCCTGGCTGTCGACGCGTTCAGGGCTGCAGGCCTGGCCGAGGTGGCCAGTTTCCAGGCGGCAATGGCCGTATTTTTATGTTGTTGTATCGTCTCATATGGCTACTTCCTGAGCGTGAAAGTCGATAATCCCTCTTAATGAACGGCATTTTCGTTATCGCCCATGCCCCCCTGGCCTCCGCCTTGCGCCAGTGCGTGCTGCATGTGTTTCCAGACAATCTGGCAGGTGTGGTGGCGCTCGATGTACAGCCCAACATGCCGCCCGAAGAAACGCTGGCGCAGGCGCGCATCTTGCTGGAGCAGATGGGCACCTCGCACACGTTGGTGCTGGTGGATGTTTTTGGTGCGACGCCCTGCAATGTGGCGCAAAAACTGGTCGATGGCGTTCGTTCCAAACTTATCACCGGCATTAATTTGCCCATGCTGCTGCGCACCGTGTCTTACCGGCACGAGTCGCTCGATGCGCTGGTCGCCCGTGCACTGGTGGGCGGCGCGCAAGGCGTGATGCAGGTGGCCATCACCGCACCACAAAATCAAAACCGTAGACACCATGATCAAGACCCGCACGAACATCAGCAATAAGCTCGGCCTGCACGCCCGGGCATCCGCCAAACTCACCAAGCTCGCCGGCAGCTTTGCCTCTGAAATCTGGATGAGCAAAGGCGAGCGCCGCGTGAACGCCAAGAGCATCATGGGCGTGATGATGCTGGCCGCCGGTCTTGGCAGCACGGTTGAAGTCGAAACCCACGGGGCCGACGAGCACACTGCGATGGAAGCGCTGCTGGCCCTCATTCATGACAAGTTCGGCGAAGGGGAGTGATGTTGCCCCCACGTTCGCTCACTGCGTGTAGCTCTCTGCCCCCCGTGGGGGCTAATTTTCCTTGGGGCGGCCCGGCGGAAAATTGTGTGACGTCCGAGTTTGCCAAGCTGGCATTTGTTTTCAGGAAATCCGAATGACTTTCTCCGTCCACGGTCTGGCAGTCTCGCGGGGTATCGCGATTGGCCGGGCCGTGCTCGTCGCGTCCAGCCGTGCCGATGTGGCGCACTATTTTATCGATGCGTCAAAAACCGATGAAGAAATCACCCGCGTCCGGGTGGCCCGCAATGCTGTCGGGGAAGAAATCACGCGCTTGCAGCAAGAGCTGCCCAAAGATGCGCCGCACGAAATCTCGGCCCTGCTGGACGTGCACCTGATGCTGCTGCAGGACGAGCTGCTGATCAGCGGCGTCAAGCACTGGATCACCGAGCGCCACTACAACGCCGAGTGGGCGCTGACCACGCAGTACGAAATCATTGCGCGCCAGTTCGACGACATGGAAGACGACTACCTGCGCGAGCGCAAGGCCGATCTGGAGCAGGTGGTTGAGCGCATCCTGCGCTACATGAAGGGCGTGGCCTCGCCGATGCAGCCGGCCGCGCAAGCCGGTTCGTCGCGCAAGAAGTCGCAACAGGACTTGCTGCTCGATGACACCGTGGATGTGCCGCTGGTGCTGGTGGCGCACGACATTTCCCCGGCCGACATGCTGCAGTTCAAGCAAAGCCTGTTTGTCGGTTTTGCCACCGACGTGGGCGGCAAGACCTCGCACACGGCGATTGTGGCGCGCAGCATGGACATCCCGGCGGTGGTGGGCGCGCGCAGCGCCAGCCAGCTGATCGAGCAGGACGACTGGGTCATTATTGATGGTGACGCCGGTGTGCTGATCGTTGATCCCTCGCCCATCATCCTGGCCGAATACGGCTTCAAGCAGCGCCAGGGCGAGCTCGAGCGCGAGCGGCTGAACCGGCTCAAGCACACGCCGGCCGTGACGATAGATGGGCAAAAAGTCGAGCTGCTGGCCAATATCGAAATGCCCGAGGACACGCTCGGCGCAGTGAATGCCGGTGCCGTGGGTGTTGGCCTGTTTCGCAGCGAATATTTGTTCATGGGCCGTGAGTCCAAGGGGCTGGCCAGCCTGCCCGATGAGGAAGAGCAGTACCTGGCCTACCGCAAGGCGATTGAAGGCATGCAAGGCCTGCCGGTCACCATTCGCACGGTGGATGTCGGCGCGGACAAGCCGATAGACCGCCTGGAGAGGGCGCAGGACAGCCACCTCAACCCGGCGCTGGGCCTGCGCGCCATCCGCTGGAGCCTGGCCGATCCGCCGATGTTTTTGACGCAGCTGCGTGCCATTTTGCGGGCCGCCGCGCATGGCCAGATCAACCTGCTGGTGCCCATGCTGGCCCATGCCAGCGAGATTCGCCAGACCATGGCGCTGATTGACCATGCGCGCGCGCAGCTTGACAACAAGGGCACGGCTTATGGCCCGGTGCGGCTGGGCGCGATGATCGAGATTCCGGCGGCAGCCCTCACGCTCAAGCTCTTCCTCAAGTACTTTGACTTTCTGTCCATCGGCACCAACGACCTGATCCAGTACACGCTGGCGATTGACCGGGCCGACGAGTCGGTCGCGCACCTGTATGACCCGTGTCACCCGGCCGTGTTGCGCCTGGTGGCCGACACCATTGCCGAATGCAATGCCCAGGGCAAAGGCGTTAGCGTCTGCGGCGAAATGGCCGGCGATGTGGGCATGACGCGGCTGTTGCTGGGGCTTGGGCTGCGCAGTTTTTCCATGCACCCCTCGCAAATCCTGGCGGTTAAGCAGCAGATTCTGCGCGCCGACGCCGGCAAGCTCGCTCTCTGGGCCGCGCAGGTGCTGGCTAGTGAAGACCCGGCGGCCTTGCTTTAGATTCACGCTAAAGCCGGCATCCGATGCGGGGTCAGCGGCCCCAGGGTTTTCCGGTCACCAGCCGCCAGGCATTGGTGTAGGCAATCTTGTGGCGAGCGACTTCGCCAAGCGGCTCCAGGATCAGCTTTCGCTGGCGTCCAATGGTGGCGGGGTAATTTTGCTCGACAGCGGGGCGGTAGTCACTGGCCGCGAGAAAGCGGTCGGGAAATTTTTCCAGCAAGGCCCGCCAGTTATCGGCCAGCCTGCCGTCGTTATACAAGGTTGAGTCACGCGCACCGGAGGGGCGGTACACATTTTGCGGGCTGGGCACCGCCAGATCAAAGTGAAGGCCGGGAAAGCGCTCGATGAGCGAGGCGACGTAGTCCGAACTGTAGTTTTTGGCGCGCTCCGGATAGCGGATCATGCCCAGATGGCACCAGATGACGAGCGCTTTGGGATAGCGTGCCAGCATGGCCTCCAGTGTCGGCAGCAGGCGGTCTTCAATTTCGTAATGAATCTGGAAGGCCGTGCCAGTTTTCTCGCTGAGCTCGAACAGCGCTTGCCCGACCGGGCCGTCCAGCGCAATCGTGATGTCGCGCGTGGTGGATTTGGCCTCTACCTGCTCCGGCGATGGGTAGTGACGGAACTCATGCTCACCCATCGTGAAATAATTTCCCGTTTTCAGGTCATTGCCGACACCGCTCAGGAATGCGAGCGGGTTGTTCCACCACCGGGGGAACTCGCCGCTGCTGGTGGTGGGGATAAAGTAGTCGGGATGTTTGCGGTGCAGTTCCAGCGAGGGCTCTGCGTTCGGTGCTGCGGCTGCGGCAAAGGCGATCTGCGCCACATCCAGCGCATCCATCCATTCCAGCATCTGCCCGACATTCGTGGTGCCGGCCACGTAGGTCGCCTCCATGTCGATGATGGGCAGGCGGCCTTTGTCGAGGATGGCCTGCACACGCCGTCGCCAGCCTTCAATGGAGGCGGAGCGCGACGGGGAATCCGCAGGCTGCGCCAGCGTGATAGCCGGCAGACCCAACGTTGCCAGCGCAGACGCAGAGCCGGTGCTGTGGAGTAAAAATTTGCGGCGATTCACGTGACATCTCCCGGGTCAATCGGCCAATGTGCCCTGATGGTAGTTTGTTGGCCGCGCGAATGGCGACCTATTTCATGGCATGGCCGGCTGGTGTGAGAGAAAGCCCCAAACAGTAAGGCGCTGCTTGCTATTAAAAACATAGCTCGTTGCGCTCGTCAATCGCGGGTTCTGGCTATAAATGGCTTAAAAAATCGGGCCAACCGTACCTGGGGATGGCGAAACAAAGCGAAACATGCCGCAACCGGCGCGAAAAGACCTGCGCTGATTTCGCGGGCACCATGCAAAGCCTCATCCACTTTCTTTGCAAGGTTCCTTCATGAAACGCTTTATCAGGAAAGCCCTTCTCGGCCTCTTTGGCGGGGCGCTCATCGTCGGCAGCCTGGGCGCCTGCTCGCAGCGCGGCCCCGGCGGCTGGCACGCGGGCGCTGATGGTTCCCCGGAGTTTCGTGCTCGCATGGTCGAGAAAATCGGCTCCCGGCTCGATCTGGATGCAGCGCAAAAGCTGAAGCTGGCTGTTTTGGCCGACAAACTCCAGGCCCAGCGTGCTGCACTGCGCGGGACCGCTGATCCGCGTGCGACGCTTCGCGGCCTGTTTGCCGGCGACAAGCTCGACCAGGCCGGTGCCAAAAAGCTCATTGACGAAAAAACCGCCGCCGTGCAGGCCGGCAGCCCCGAGGTGATCGCTGCCGCCGCCGATTTCTTTGACAACCTGCGGCCCGAGCAGCAGCAAAAAGTGCGCGACTTCATGGAGCGTGGCCGTCGCTGGGGCGACCATGGCTGAGGCGCTGCCAGTTGTCGCAAGGGTCGCGAGGCGGGCAGCGCACAGCACTCGCCCTGAAGTCCCGAGCCACGCGAAGATGGGCAGCGTCAGCCGTGGGGTGCGCACCGTGCTGCGCCTGGAAGGCCTGGCCGTCTTCGCAGTCGCCGTGGCGGCGTATGCGCAGTTTGGTGACGGATGGGGGCTGTTCGCGCTGCTGTTCCTGCTGCCGGACCTGTCTTTTCTGGCCTACCTGGCCGGGCCGCGCGCCGGTGCTGCGGCGTATAACGCCGCGCATTCCTATGCCGGTGCCCTGGGGCTGCTGGCCGCCGGTGTGCTGGGGGCGATGCCCTTGGTGCTGGCTGTGGCGCTGGTGTGGTGCGCGCACATCGGGTTTGACCGCGCGCTGGGCTATGGGCTCAAGTACGCGGTGGGCTTTAGCGAGACGCACCTGGGCCGGCTGGGACGGGCAGACCCCTGGTGAGCGACATTCAGCGGCCTGCAGTGCTTGATAAAAATTCCGCCCGTTTCTTAGATCGTGAGCAGGCTCTTAAGATGGACACATGCCCCGTATTTTGCTGATTGACGACGACGAACATCTGGCCGCACCGCTGGCGGCTTACTTTGCTCGCTTCGACTTTGTGCTGGAGAGCGCCACCCGGCCCAGTGCGGGGCTGGCCCTGCTGCGCGGCACGGCCTACGATGCGGCCATCCTCGACGTGATGCTGCCGGAGATGGACGGTTTCGCCCTGTGCCGCGAGATCCGCAAGGAAAGCGACATCCCTATCGTGATGCTGACGGCCCGTGGCGATGTGATGGACCGCGTGGTCGGGCTGGAGCTGGGTGCCGACGACTACCTGCCCAAGCCGTTTGAGCCGCGTGAGCTGGTGGCGCGCGTGCAGACCATCTTGCGGCGCCAGCGCGCCGTGCCGGCTCCGGCACACAACCAGCGCCGCGAGTTCCAGGGGCTGTCGATCGATCTTGAAACCCGCGAAGTCCTGCGGCAAGGCCAACGGGTCGAGCTGACAGGCACCGAGTTTGAACTGCTGGCGCTGCTCGCCGCAGAGCCCGGCAAGGTGTTTGGCCGCGACGACATCCTGAACCGTCTGCGCGGCCATGAGGCCGACCTCTACACCCGTGCCGTGGATATCGTGGTGAGCCGCTTGCGCAAAAAGCTTGAGCCGCTGGACTGCATCAAGACGCTGCGCAACGCGGGTTACGCGCTGGCAGCCGGCAAGGCGGAACCCTGATGAAAAACAGCTGGCACCGTGCCGGCCCCGATCGCTGGCGCCGCCGCTGGGGGCATTCGCTGCGGCTGCGGCTCATCACCGTGTTCCTGCTGCTGGCGCTGGCCATGGGGGCGGTGTTCATGGGCGGCATGCAGCGGGCGTTTTCCAGCGGCTGGCGTGATGCGGCCAAACCATTGATCACCGACTACATGGACCGGCTGGTGGCCGACCTGGGCTCGCCGCCCGACCTGGGCCGTGCGCAGGCGCTGGCCGCGCGGCTGCCGATTGCCATTCGCATCGAGGGGCCGCAGGTGAACTGGCAGTCCCATCCCGAGCGCAAGCTGTTTGAGGGCCGCGCCAGCGACTGGCTCAGCCGCACCACCGCCGACGGCCACCGGGTCATCTTTGGCCCCGGCACCATACCCTGGCAGGGTTCGCCGCACGGCATGTTCGGCTGGATCACGCTGGCGCTGCTGCTGGGCCTGCTGGTGGGCGCCTACGCCTATGTGCGGCGCCTGCTGCGCCCGTTGGACGACATCCGCGCAGGGGCCGAGCGCTTTGGCCGGGGCGTGTTCGACACGCCCATTCCGCTGCGGCGGCGCGACGAACTGGGCGACCTTGCGGGGCGCATCAACACCATGGCGCATGACATTGAGGGCATGCTGGACGCCAAGCGCACCTTGCTGCTGGCCCTGAGCCACGAGCTGCGCTCTCCGCTGACGCGGGCGCGCCTCAATGCCGAGCTGCTGCCCACCACGCCCGAGGGC
>DASXRN010000487.1:0-4794 GCA_036506595.1 Polaromonas sp.
CAGCGAGCCTGGCCGCCGCCGGATCGGACCGAACTGATCCTCGTCGATGAGGCCGATCGTTTGAAAATGGCGGGGATCGAGCAGATACGTGACATCTACGACCGCAGCCATGTCGGGCTGGTGCTGATTGGCATGCCGGGAATTGAAAAGCGGCTGGCGCGCTAGGTGCAGTTGTATTCGCCGGTTGGGTTTGTACATGCCTTCCGGCCTCTAGGAGAGGCCGAGACGCGGCATATACTGGCGCGTCAGTGGCCGCAGCTGGGGCTGACCAACCAAGATGGTGACTTTACCGATGCCGAGGCGATCGCAGCCATTATCCGCATCACCGGGGGCAACTTCCGCTTGCTGCATCGCCTCTGCACTGAAATCCAGCGCATCCTGCAGATCAACGAGTTGCAGACAGTCACGAAAGAGGTGGTTGAGACCGCCCGCGAGACCTTGGTGATTGGGCCCGGACTCTAGCGTCGAGGCCCGTGGCAACCTGCCATGGGCTTCATCACACGCCAATAGTGCGCCACATAATTCTGAAGAATCACCGCCGCTTAATTCGAAAATTCCTAGGTCGGCAAAGCTGACTTGACACACTCCTGGCCCGCTGCGATACTAGTATTACAACGCAGAGTCGCACTAACGTGCTGACCTGCATGTGCTCGTACTGAGTCAAACAGGCTGTGTCGGTAGACCATCACCGGCACAGCCACTGGTCGGCTGCGATATCCTTCTCTGCTGGCGCCCGCGCGAGTGGAACAGATTCGACAGAAACTCCGCGATAATAAGTGTGCACGCAGGCGATGGCGCAGCAGATGCGTCGGAGCACGTAAGCCAATATATCACCAAGCCTCGGTGGCGTGAAAGGGGTGGCCTGATGGACTTTGAATCTCGCCTGCACGAAGCGGCGCAGGCTATCGCCGACGGTCGGTTGGCCGACGCGGGTAGTCTCATCGACGAAATGGCCCAGCATCTCGAGCTGCCTCGGGACCTCAACTATCACATCTTCGTCCATGCGTTGGCCCGGCGCATCAACCGCAACCTGTCTGGGATCAACCTCTATCTCCGCGAGCTGGATTTGGCCCAGATATCCTTGTTTAACCTCCTGGCAACGCACCTCCCGATCGTTAGCATGGCGAGCCGAATTGCCAACGAATTGCTGGCCGGCTACCTGGCCCGCCGCGAACAAGTCGTGCTCTTCGACCTAGGGATCGGCACGGCCCAGCAGGAAGTCGCCTTGCTGCGGTTGTTGGCAGAGCGCAACGCCTTGCCCCAGCGCCTGACCGTGGTCGCCGTCGAACCGGGCGTGACCAGCTTGCAGGAGGCCCGGCGGGCACTGCAAAACGTCGCCTACGAAGTTCAACTCGACATGGAGTTCGTCGCCTTTAATAACGTGGCGGAGGCGTTGACCAGCGACGAATGGGCGGCAATCGCCGCGACCGGCCCCAACATGGTCGTGAATGCCGCTTTCGCCGCACACCATATCCAAAGTACGGGAAACGGCCCCACCGCTGCCCGCGATGAAATCTTTCGGCGACTCCGGCAAATGGATCCCCTCGCCATCGTGCTCGTGGAACCCAATTCCGATCATCTCAACCCGAACTTCCTGGAGCGGTATCGGGCCTGCTGGCGCCACTTCGGTACCGTGTTCCGCTTTATCGACAGCCTGTCGATTTCCCAACGCGACAAGAGCGCGATGAAGTTGTTTTTTTCCCGCGAAATTGACGACATTGTGGCCAACAGCGAGGAATTGCGGGCCGAGCGGCACGAAACCATGCCCAGTTGGCTGGCGCGTTTACAACGGACCGGTTTTGCGCTGCTTGGCCAGTTCCCCTTCGCCAGCCTACCGCAGCACCACGGTGTCCGCCTCGTCGATGGTGAAGGCTACCAGGGTCTGGTGATCGGGGACGAATTGATGACCGCGGTGCTCGCCGCCACCAGCGGGGTGCCGGCCGGGACCGACTGGGTTGACACCCGCGACCCGGCGGTGACCGCACCGCTGACGGAGCTGTCGGCCGTGGAAGCGGTCAGCGTTTTTCACATGTCGCAAGGAGCTGCGCTGCGCGTCCGTGACATCATGTCTCGCAACATCGTCACGATCGCAGCTGATGCTACTCTGCGGCAGGCAGCCGAAATTGTCGAGCGCACCGCTGCCAGCGATTTGGCGGTGGTCGACGAAGACGGCGCTTTTTTGGGGGTCCTTTCCGAAGGCGATTTGATTCGCCACATGATGCCCAAACAGGACGCGACCGAAACCGACTCGCTGCTGGAACCGTTTGAGTTGTTGTCGATCAACGGGCGGGCGCGGGCAGCGGAGCGGATCACCCAACTGGTGATCGAGGAGCCGATCGTGTTGAAGCCCGAAGACGATTTGATGTTGGTGGCCGACGTGATGATCTCGCGGCAGATCCGCCGTCTGCCGGTGGTCGTCGATGGCAAGGCCGTGGGGACCGTTTCCCGCGCCGACCTTTGCCTAGCATTGCTGGGCGAGTGAGCATTGCCGGAGTTTGTCGAACGTGGATGCCCAACTCAATTAGACGCAGGGTTGGTGATGCACCGCATCAGGATGCGGCGCGCAATAAGTAGAAGCCAGACAGGAAACGTGTCTGCAAAGCCATCCGGGTCAGCACGTTCGTGCGACTCTGCGTTGTAATACTAGGCGACGAATGGATTGTGCAAGCGGGAAGCTCATGACGAAGCGCCTCAATCGCCCGGCCCCAGTGCGGACAGAGACATTGGAGTGTTGCCAGTCGACCTGTCCAGTGTGTGATGGGCCAACCTGGCAGCAATATACCAATCATCGCACGGTGGTCACGCTTGATGGTAGTGTGCGACTCTACCTGAAAGTTCGG
Source organism: Polaromonas sp. (assembly GCA_036506595.1). GTDB lineage: Bacteria > Pseudomonadota > Gammaproteobacteria > Burkholderiales > Burkholderiaceae_C > Polaromonas. The sequence goes on from DASXRN010000487.1 coordinate 2,841, forward strand.
CTCTGTCAAACGCCGACCTGTCCCGGCTACCACAAAGCCTACAGGCCGGAAGCGGAAGGTCGGTTTGCCTTACCCCAGCACGAGTTTGGCCTTGATGTCATTGCCCAGATTGGCGCCTGGCGCTATCAGCACCATCGCAGCGTCCCTGAAATGCACGCAGCCTTGCAGGCGCGCCAGTTGCCGATCAGCGAGCGCACGGTGACCAACTTGCTCGATCGCTATGATGAACTGGTCGCGCTGTCAGTGCTAGATGTCGAGCGCCTGCGGCGTATCACCAACGCCCACGGACGGGTCATTTTGGCACTCGATGGCCTCCAACCCGACGCCGGGCACGAAGTGTTGTGGATGCTGCGCGACTGTCTCTCGGGCGAAATCCTGCTCGTGCGTAGTCTGCTCTCAGCCACCGAGGCGGATCTCGCCGCGCTGCTGGCCGAGGTGCGGGACACTCTTGAGGTGCCGATTGCCGCCGTCATCTCGGATGGTCAGCCCTCGATTCGCAAGGCGGTGGCGCGGGTCTTGAGTGATGTGCCACATCAGCTCTGTCACTTCCATTACCTCCGCGAAGCCGCCAAACCGCTCTTCGAGGCTGATCGGCATGCGAAAAAGGAATTGAAGAAGCGCGTGCGGGGGATACGCCCGATCGAACGGGCAGTCGAAGACCGCGACGATGGGGCTGCCGAGATCGTGCGCGGCTATGCGGTCGCGGTGCGGAGTGCGCTGGCCGATGATGGCCACCCACCGCTCGACGCACCGGGCGTACGGCTTCAGGAGCGCCTGACCAAGATCGTAGAGAGCGTGCAGCGCGTGGAGGAAAAGGGGGCGGATCAGCCGAACTCGCGCAGATGAGGCAGATTATCGAGCATGCCCTGGCGCAAACCGCCGAGGTGTGGAACCCGATTCGACGCGCCTATCGCTGGGTGCGCGCCGCCGCACATGTGCTGGCTAATCACGAGGGGCAGGAACGAGCCGCTGTGAAGGAGGCATTTGTACGCGTCTTACGCTCGATCGGTGTGACCAAACGCCACTGCGGTCCGCTGGAGGATGCGCTGACGCACTTCTTGAAGGTGACGCGCAGCTATCGGGCTGGTTTGTTTCATTGCTATGATGATCGGGCCATCCCGCGCACGAATAACGATTTGGAGCAGTGTTTTGGGCAGCATCGTTATCATGAACGGCGCGCCACAGGATGCAAGAGAGGCGCCCGCCACGCGGTCTTGCACGGGCCTGTCCGGCTGGTTGCCGGTGTGGCGACCCGACTGCGACGGTTCACGCCCGCGGATCTCGTGCCACGTGAGAGCGTGCGCTGGCAGCAACTGCGGCAGACCGTACGCCGCCGGTTTGCACTCCGCGCTCAGGGCCGGCAGTTTCGCCGCAATCCTGACGCCTATCTCAAGCAATTGGAGGAAGACTGCTTCAAGCTAGCTTTGCCGACCTAGTAAATATTACTTTGCAAACAATTTCACCGGCCTGGGCATCCAGAACATAGGTGCCAGCGCCGCCAACATGACCATCAGCTTTTACCGACAGGACGGCGGTCTCCAGTGTACCGCCTCCGCGAGTAATGTCGCGCCGCGCGCTACGTACGTCTTTTTCCCAACCTGTGGGGGTAACAATTTCCTGGGCAGTGCGGTGGTGACTGCAAACCAACCGCTGGTCGGCATGGGTAGTGAGGCGAGGAGCGACCTCCGCTTCGCAATGGCCTACTCCTCGTTTCAGGGGGGAACACGTACAGCTTATGGCCCGCTTGTCTTTCGTGCCTATGCGTTCGGCGGCTATACATGGGACAGCGGCATCGCCGTGCAGAACCTCAGCACCTCCGCGTCGGCGAACATTACACTAACCTACTACAACAGCTCCGGGAGCCTGGCGGGAACCCAGAGTGCGACGCTGAATCCGCGCGGGATGCAGGCGTTCTTCGCGCCGGTGCTGGGCCTCAAGGGATCGGTGAAGATTA
>DASXRN010000488.1:0-6726 GCA_036506595.1 Polaromonas sp.
TGACCCAGCCTGGAGACGCTATGGATATGGCAGTCAGGTGCTGCGCCGCTACCTGGCGGCATCTGTTTATGTTCCCCGTTACTGGCCTTAGGGTTGCTGTGAATACTGCTGCATAAATCGCTCTGCGCGCGATAATGGGGCATGACCATTCGCGAAATTCTCAAAATGGGCGATGCGCGGCTTTTGCGCGTTGCCCAGCCCGTCAAGGCTTTTGCCTTTGACTCGGACGAGTTGCACCTGCTGATATCGGACATGTTTGACACCATGCATGCCGTGAATGGCGCTGGCTTGGCTGCGCCGCAGATTGGCGTTGATTTGCAACTGGTGATTTTTGGGACTGACCAGGTCAACCCGCGTTACCCCGACGCGCCCATTGTGCCGCGCACCGTGTTGCTCAATCCCGTTGTCACGCCCTTGGCTCCCGATGAAGAGGACGGTTGGGAAGGTTGCCTCTCTGTGCCCGGCCTGCGTGGTGTGGTGCCGCGCTTTTCGCACATCCGCTATACCGGCTTTGACCAATATGGCGACCCGATTAGCCGCAGCGTGGACGGCTTTCACGCGCGAGTGGTGCAGCATGAATGCGATCACCTGATTGGCAAGCTCTACCCCATGCGTATCCGCGATTTCAGTCAATTTGGCTACACCGATGTGCTGTTTCCGGGGCTGGATGCATCCGAAGACAATTGACCGCCTCAGTTGAGCCTAGACCAAAGGCTTACACTGAGCCTGGTGGTGTGCATAAGCGCAAAGTTCCAGGGTCGCCGGCACTGAAAGGCTTCTTGCAACACGCTCGATCTCAAGTGCGCCTGGCGCTGTAGCCAGGCAGGCGTTACAACCCACCAACGTAACTTGCATAGCGCAAGAATATGAATTTACTCGCCCGTATATTCCAGCAGGGCCAGGTACTCGGCGCGGTCGGCCTTGGCCCACTGCTTGACGCCTATGTCGGACAAAATGCCTGCAGACTGGTTGTTCATTGCCAGAAGCGATTCGGTGAGTTTGGCTACAAGCTCTGGCGGCGCTTTGGGTGACGCCAGCACCGACCAGTTGACCACCGGCTGCGTCTCGCCAATGATGCGCCCCCCACCATCCTTCCACTTTTTGGCAATAGTTGGATTGACCACGCCGGCTTCGGCTAAGCCGGCGTTGATCTGTGCGGCCACCGTATCCTGGAAGCGGGTGTGCGACATGTAGGGTTCGCGCATATTCATGCGGCGTATTTCGGCCTTCGCCACAGCAGTGGTAGCGGAAAACTCGTCGGGCAGCAGCAGTTTCCGGCCACCGAGTTGTGAAAAGTTCTGGATTGGGGAATCCTTTGGAACAATAAATGCGGCCTTGTAGGGCTCGGGCCGGCGCACCAGTGGCTGGTAGCCGTGATCTCGTACGAGCTTGGACAACTGGTTGACCGATTTGCCAAAAATTATCAGGGGTTTTTGTTCCGACTGAGCTTGTTGCAAGAAGCGCCGGATATCGATGATGGGATCTACATAGACCTGCTTGCTGCGGATTTGTGCGGCCATGTAGTCGGCCCAACTGCGGTAGCGCATGGCCAGCATGGAAATGCTGAGGTCGGCTGTCATGGCCTCGTTGACCATCAGGCGCCACTGGTCTGCGCCGGGCTGCTGCGCCCAGACCATCGGGGTACTGCACAGGGCGGCGGCTGTGACGCTGCGCAGGACAGTGCGCCGGCTTACGGACGTATGGCAAAGGGTCTGGTTCATTTCATCACCTGTAAGCGTTTGGTTGAAGAAAATTCCTCGGGCCGGAGGGCGGAAGCTGAATTCGCATCAGCACGCCACTCGGTCGCCAAGCTGGTCGTCGATTTGTCGCAGACCTGCTTTTCCCAAGCTTGCGCGGCTTCCACGGTCGCCTTGAAAGCGGTGGCGCTTTCAAGAAGCCATTTTTTGTTCTCGGGAGACAGGGCATAGTTGAGCCGAAACTCGTCCAATGGCATACGGTCTTCTTTGACCGCCTTGATCAGGCGGTCTATCTCTCCGGCTGCGTGAGCGGGTGTCGATAGCAGTACCAGGCGGCTCATCTTGTCCGGATTGTTGGGTACATGGCAGTTTGTGCACTGCGACTCGCGCATCTGCAGCGCCAGGTCGCGGTACTGGCGATCAATGGCCTTGATGTAGGGGTTCTCGGGCCGGTAGATGCCGTCAAACAGGGTCACTGCCGGCTGGGTATTGCCCTTTTCGTCGGTCCACAACCAGGGGCCTTCGTACTTGGCATGCTGGATTGGCTGCACCGGTAGCAGCATCGGCGTCGATGCGCGGTCGGTGAACTGGGCTGCGCGGATCTTGCCAGTCTCAGGGTTGATCCACAGCATGAAGGCATTGGCATTTTCATACATCGCCCATTTGCCCTCGTCATGCCAGAAAGGGTAGGGAAATTGGCCCGGCGCCAGCCGGTTGCGAAAAGCCGCTTCCAGCTGGATACGGAACATCTTCTCCTCTGGCACCCAGTCCACCGTGTGGCGCCCATTGAACATGAACAGAGGCGCGTACATGCTGGTCCAGATGTCGGGCGCAAATTGAGTCAAGTTGGTCTGGCGCAACGTCGCGTTCGCCGCCTTGCTCTGCCGTCCCCATATCAGGAAGCCCTGGAGATGGGAACGAAGTGTGCTTGGCCCAAACAGCCTTTTGCGGCAGGTGTTGTAGGCCTCGGTATCCCCTGCGGCCGCAAGAGGGCAATGTGCCGCCAGTTCTGCGGCGATATCTCGGGCCGTTTGCTGAATGGCCGGTGGAACGCCAACCGGTTCTGGTGATTGCAGGTTGGGAGGGGTGGCGGCCGCGGCCGCAAGCCCAAGTCCACCGAGGAGGGCCACCGCCGCAGCCCGCCTGTAATGAGGTTTGCGATCTGTTTTGAACATTTCCCTCACTCCTTCGTGTAGTCCAACAAATCGAGATAGTCTTTACGCTCGGCAGCAGCCCATGCCTTGACGCCGATGGCGGCGATGACCGTGGGCGCCTGCGTGTTCATGCTGAGCAGTGCTTCACGCAACTGCTGCACCGTCTCCGCCGGCAGACTGGGGCCTGCCAACACAGACCAGTTGACCACCGGCTGGGTTTCGGCCAGCAGGCGGCCGCCTTCCTCTACCCATTTGCGGGCCGTGGTCGGGTTGACCACACCCACTTGCGCCATACCGGCCTTCACTTGCTGGGACACAGCTTCCTGGTAGCGGATATGCACAACGGTCGCATTGACGTTTTGCCGGCGCAATTCAGCCTTGGCTACTGCACTGGTCGCTGCGTATTCGTCGGGCATGATGATCTTTGCGCGTGCCGCATCCGAAAGTGTCTTCATCGGTGAAGCCTTATCGACGATGAAGGCGGCCTTGTAGGGATCGGCACGCCGCACCACCGGCTGATAGCCGTTATCCCGCACCAGCTTGGCCAACTGGTTGACCGATTTGCCAAATATCAGCTCTGGCTTGGACGGGCCTTGCGCCAGCGCCATAAAGCGCTTGATGTCTACAACGGGTTCCAGGCCGATGGACTTTCCCTTGAGTTGCGTTTCCAGGAAATCAGCCGTAGGGCGGTAGCGGCTCGTCAGGAGGAAGATGTTTGTGTCACCCGTCACGGCCTCGTTAATGACCAGGCGCCATTGACTGTTTGGGGCTTTCTTGCTGGGGCCAGGGCTTTGGGCCCATGCCGGCACAACTGGCAGCAAGGCTCCAACACCGAGTGAAAATAAGGTTCGACGGTCAACTGGGGTGAGTAGGCCGTGAGGGCGCGGCTTGTGATCAGGATATTTCATACTGGCTGGTCTCCTCGTCATGCACCGGTCGGCACACGTAAGGGGAGTCTAGGAGCGCGCCAGTACAAGCACAAATTTCTGCGACGCACTTCCCCTGTCAGATTTAACAGGGTCAGTAACCGGATGCGCCAAGTGACGATACAGCCGCTAACACTGGAAACAATCTGATACTTGGGGTGGCGATGAGCGGTCGCATTTTCGCGATGCCCGGGCGCATTTGCGCTAAAACGGGCTGCAGGACGATATCCTGATCAACTGTTAGAAATTCGTGTAATAAACGTAAAGCCAAGCCAATCAATTGGCTTGCAGCCACGGCATCAGGCGTTTAGCGCTTCCAGCAACTCGGTCTCGATGGCGATCTGTGCCTTGTTGTGCTGCAGTTCGGGCCCATCAATCAGGAAGGTGTCTTCCACGCGCTCGCCCAGGGTTGTGACCTTGGCCAGTTGCAGGTTGATGTGGTGGCGGGCCAGGACGCGCGCAATCAGATAAAGCAGGCCGACGCGGTCGCTGGCAGACACACTGAGCAGCCAGCGCTGGGCTTTTTCATCGGGCCGCAAATCGACCCTGGGTGCAATCGGAAAGCTTTTGACGCGGCGTGATACGCGGCCCTTGCCCGGGGGCGGCAGCGGGCCTGGCATTTCAAGGGTGCGGTCAAGATCGGCTTCGACCATGGCGGCCAGTTCGCGGTAATGCTCGGCCAGCGTCGGGCTCACCACCTGAAAGGTATCGAGTGCGTAACCATTTTTGGCCGTGTGAATCTTGGCGTCCAGGATGCTGAAACCGGCTTGGTCAAAGTAGCCGCAAATACGCGCAAACAAATCGGGCGCATCGGGTGTGTACACCAGCACTTGCATGCCTTCGCCCGCCGATGAGCGGCGTGCACGGACGATGGCTTTGGCCTTGCCGACGTGGCGCGACAGTTGCCGGGCGTGCCAGGCAATGTCGGCCGCCTCATGGCGCATGAAGTAGCTCACGTCCAGCGTGTCCCACAGCGCCTTGTGGGCCTCAAAAGGCTCGGCATGCAGCGCCAGCGAGGTCAGGGCTTCGCGTTTTCGGGCTTCCACCTCGGCGTCGGCATCGGGTGCGCGGCCGCCCAGCACACGCAGCGTGTAGCGGTAGAGGTCTTCGAGCAGCTTGCCCTTCCAGGCGTTCCAGACCTTGGGACTGGTGCCGCGAATGTCGGCCACCGTCAGCAGGTAAAGTGCGGTCAGGTAGCGCTCGTTGCCGACGCGTTTGGCAAATGCGGCAATGACTTCGGGATTGCTCAGGTCCTCTTTTTGGGCAATGCGGCTCATGCTCAGGTGCTCGCTAACCAGAAACTCAATCAGCCTGGAGTCTTCAGTGGCAATGCCGTGCTGACGGCAGAACACGCGCACATCCTTGCAGCCCAGCTCGGAATGATCGCCGCCACGGCCCTTGGCAATGTCATGAAACAGCGCTGCGACGTACAGTATCCAGGGCTTGTCCCAGCCGGCCGCCAGTTGCGAGCACATAGGATATTCGTGTGAGTGCTCGGCCATGAAAAAGCGCCGCGCATTGCGCAGCACCATCAGGATGTGCTGGTCCACCGTGTACACATGGAATAGGTCGTGCTGCATCTGCCCGACGATTTTGCGGAACACCCACAAGTAGCGCCCCAGCACCGAGGTCTGGTTCATCAGCCGCAGGGCGTGCGTGATGCCTTCGGGCTGCTGCATGATGCGGCGGAAAGTGTCGCGATTGACGGGGTCACTGCGAAACCTGGCTGTCATCAGGCCACGGGCGTTGTACAGCGCACGCAGGGTGCGCGCTGACAGGCCCTTGATGCCGACCGTGGTCTCGTAGAGCAGAAAGGTCTCAAGAATCGCATGCGGCTGGCGCTGATACAGGTCGTCGCTGGCCACTTCCAGCATGCCGGCCTTGTCGCAAAACCGTTCATTGATGGGGCGCAGCGGGTAGGTGTTGGGGGTCAGGCGCTCTTCAATATTGAGCAGCAAAATCTGGTTGAGCTGCGTCACCGCCTTGGCCGCCCAGTAATAGCGCTTCATCAGCGCCTCGCTGGCGCGTCGTGGCAGCTTGCTGCCGTCGGCGGCGTGGGCCGAGTAGCCAAATGATTCGGCCACTGCTGTTTGCAGGTCAAACACCAGCCGGTCTTCACGCCGCCCGGCAATCAGGTGCAGGCGAGCGCGTATCAGGCTGAGCAGCGCTTCATTGGCTTTGATCTGGCGTACTTCAAAGGCCGTGGCCAGGCCGTTTCGTGCCAGCTCGTCCCACGATTTGCCGAGGCCCGCTGCCCGCGCCACCCACAGCACCACCTGCAGGTCGCGCAAGCCACCGGGCGACTCCTTGCAATTGGGCTCCAGCGAGTAGGGCGTGTTTTCAAACTTGTTGTGGCGCTGACGCAGCTCCAGCGTTTTGGCCACATAAAAGGCCTGTGGGTCGAGCACGGCATCAAGCTGCTTTTGCAGGCTCAAAAAATTCTTTTTCGAGCCGGCAACCAGGCGCGCTTCAAGCAAGGAAGTTTGCACCGTGACATCTTTGGCCGCTTCTTCTACGCAGTCAGCCGCCGTGCGCACGCTGGAGCCGATCTCCAGGCCGCTGTCCCAGCAACTGCCGATAAAGCTTTCCACCCTGGCTTTGAGGGCCGGATCCATATCGACCCTGGCATCGTCGGGCAGCAGCAGCAGCACATCCACATCGGAATGCGGAAACAGCTCGCCCCGGCCGAAGCCGCCTGCCGCCACCAAACAGGCCGTTTCAGGAAAGCCGGCGCGCTGCCACAGCTGCTGCAAGGTGGCATCGGCGTGTTTGGCGAGTTTTTGCAGCAGGCTGTGAATACCGCGGGAAGACGCGCCGCTGCCCGCCAGCGAGGCCAGCAGTGCCGTTTTTCCCGTGCGGTATTGCTCACGCACCTGCGCCAGTTCAGTCATGGGTGATTCGGCGTGGTGATGGATAAAAGTCGCAAGCTGCGCAGGGCGGCACTGAAGG
>DASXRN010000489.1:0-21834 GCA_036506595.1 Polaromonas sp.
CTGCCCTGCATGGGCTGGGCGGGGCGCTGGGCTGGCTGGTCTGGGCCTTGAGCCCGCGCTACCGGGCGCAGTTTCGCGCCAATGTGGCGCAGTCTGGCCTGCCTTTCGAGGCCGTTCGCCCCGCCATTGCCGAGGCCGGGCGTTTTGTGGCGGAGCTGCCCAAGCTCTGGATGCGGCCGCAGCAAGCGTCCTGCCTGGACAATGTCCAGGTCGAAGGCCAGGCCCATGCGGCGCAGGCGTTTGCGCAAGGCCGGGGCGTGATTTTCTTCGGGCCCCATTGCGGCAGTTTTGAGCTGGGGCCGCAGGCGCTGGCCGAGCTGTATGGCCCGCTTCATGGTCCCATCACCGCCATTTACCGGCCGGCCCGCAAGGCCTGGCTGGCCCGGCTGGAGCGCATCGCGCGCGACCGCGCCCACCTGACCGTGGTGCCCGCCTCCTTGAGCGGCATTCGCCTGATGCACAAAACCCTGAAGGCCAACCAGGCCGTGGCGCTGCTGACCGACCAGGTGCCGCCCGAGGGTCTGGGGGTCTGGGCGCCTTTTTTTGGCAAGCCGGCTTACACCATGACGCTGGCGGCCAGGCTGGCCCTGCAAACCAGGGCGGCGCTGTTGCCCGTGAGTTGTGAGCGCCTGCCGCACGGACGGGGGTATTCACTGAAAATCTGGCCCCCCGTGACCGGCCTGGAAGCCTCTGGAAAAACCGACATGCTGCACGCCGTGACACGGATCAACCAGGCGATCGAGGCGATTGTGCTCAGTCAGCCCGGGCAATACTTGTGGGGCTATGCGCGCTATAAAACTCCACGCAAGGAAGCCCTTTGAACATGATTAGCCAACTGGCCAGCGCTTTCACGAGTCGGGCCGGCATCGCCTTCATGCAGGTGCTGGCGATCCTGCCGCTGTCCTGGATTCGCGCCCTGGGCACGCTGCTGGGCTGGCTGCTGTATGCGCTGGTCAGCTCGCGCCGGCGGGTGGTGCAGACCAATTTTGCCCTGTGTTTCCCGGAGCGCTCCGAGACCGAGCGGCGCCAGCTTGCGCAACAGACTTTCATCTATTTTGCGCAAGCCTGGCTGGACCGCAGCTGGCTGTGGCATGCGCCGCAGGCCTGGGTCCGGCGGCGGGTGCAACTGACCGGTGCCGTGCAGGAACTGGCGGGCAGCGAGCCAACGGTGATTTTCCTGCCGCATTTTGTGGGCCTGGATGCGGCTTGGGCGGGGGTGGCCCTGCAGGTGCCGCGGCCGTCCACCACGATTTACACGGACCAGTCCAACAAACTGGTCGATGAATGGATACTGCGCGGCCGCCGGCGTTTTGGCCATTTGCGCCTGTTTGGCCGGGTCGACGGCGTCAAACCCATTGTGGCGGCGCTGCGCGATGGGCAACCCCTGTACCTGTTGCCCGACATGGATTTCGGGCCGGAAGATTCCGTGATGGTGCCCTTTTACGGCCTGCCGACGGCGACCGTGCCCTCGCTGTCGCGTTTTGCCCGGCTGGGCCGGGCCAAGGTGCTCCCCTTGTTGCCGCGCATCACGGCCAGCGGCTACGAAATCGAGGTGCTGCCCGCATGGACGGATTTTCCGACCAATGACCCGGTGGCCGACACGGCCTTCATGAATGCCCGGCTGCAAAGCTACATCGCCACCATGCCGGCGCAGTACTTTTGGGTGCACAAGCGCTTCAAAACCCGGCCTGAGGGCAAGCCCTCGCTGTATTGAGCCGGTGTTAACTTTTTAAGCCTTATGGGTCTTCAGCCCTTATTTGGTGGGCGTAGGATGCTATATTTTCGATAGCGTTTCGGGCCAGAAACTGTTGCAAATGGGCCGCTACCAGATCAGGCTGCTCGTGCACGATCCAGTGGGTGGCGCCGGGCACGCGCTGCAGTTGCATTTGCGGCACGTAGTCGCTTAAACCCTCCAGCAGGGCCGGGGGCAGGGCAATGTCGTCAGTCGCCCAGATCACCAGCGTGGGCAGGTGAACTTCGAGCATCTCCCGGGGAATCGTCACGGCGGCCGCCGCCGGGTCGTTGTGTGGCGGGCCTGGCCGGGGCGGGCGCAAGGGCGAGGCCCGGTAGTAATTGCAGGGGCCGGTGAGCCCCATCCGCCAAACTCCCCGGTATTGTTCCTTGACGGTTTCGGTCAGCCAGGGGTTGGGCCCATTCTCTGCGCCCATGTGGGTAAAAAATTCCCAAAGCCTTCGATAGTCGTTTTCGGCCAGCAGGGCCTCGGCGTCGGGACGAATCAGGAAATTCATGTAGGCGCTGGCGGCCTGCTGCGCGGGCGACTGCTGCAGCTCGCGCAAAAAAGTCCCCGGATGCGGTGAGTTGATGATGGCCAGCTGTTTCATCAGCTGCGGCTGGCTGGCAGCGACGTTCCAGGCGACCGCGCCGCCCCAGTCGTGCGCGACCAGGCACGCAAGTTGGCCACTCTGCTGTGTCGTCTCCAGCGCAGCCAATGCCGCGATGTCCTGCACCAGATGCCTGGGCCGGTAAGCAGCCGCGTCGGGCGGCGCACTCGAGCGCTCAAAGCCGCGCAAATTGGGCGCTATGCAGCGAAATCCGCCATTTTCGGGTTTGGCAAAGTGCTCCAGCAGGCCGTCCCAGACAAAGGCGGCTTCGGGGAAACCGTGCAGAAACATCAGCACCGGCCGGCCCCTGGTGCCCGCGCTGCGGCATGACAGGGTGATGCCGTGCGGTAGGGTGTGCAGGCTGGTTTCAATCATTTAGCTATGCTTTTGATAGCTTCTTGCGCCCGTTGTTAATGGGCTACAGGCTTTATTTGTTTAAATTTCTGGGGCCGCGGGTTCGGCGCCGGGCTCGGCCTTTGCTTGCTTGAGCGGCTTTTCGGGCGGATGCGCCCAGTCCCACAAATGCTGGGCCACCTCTTCCACGCCCTTGCGCTTCAGCGAGGAAAAAAGTTTGACGTCGCCGCCGCCCGCCTGCAGCTTGACAATCGACAAGGCCTTGGCCGCCTCGGTCTTGTTGAGCTTGTCCGACTTGGTCAACAAGACCAGAAACTTGAGCCCTTCCTGCACTCTGGGCCGGATCACGTCGAGCAGGATTTCGTCCAGCTCCGTCAACCCCAGGCGCGGGTCGCACAGCAGCACCACGGCCTTGAGGTTGTCGCGAGTTTGCAGGTAATTGCCCATCACCTGCTGCCAGCGGTATTTGGCTTCCTTGGGCACGGCCGCGTAGCCGTAGCCCGGCAAGTCGGTCAGCACCGCATCGGTCACGCCCTGCTTGCCCAGCGTGAACAAATTGATGCTTTGCGTGCGGCCCGGTGTTTTTGAGGCATAGGCCAGCCGGTGCTGCTGCGTCAGGGTGTTGATGCAGGTCGATTTGCCGGCGTTGGAGCGGCCCACAAAGGCAATTTCGGGCACTTCCAGCCGGGGCAGATGCTTGAGCTCGGGCGCGGTGGTCAGGAATTTGGCCGTGTGCAGCCAGCCCATGGCGATTTTCGGGTCGGGCGAGGGTGGCGTCGTGGATGACGCGGTGGTGGAGGGGAGAGAGGAAGAAGTCATGGCGGGCGGTCCCTGGAGGTCGGTGGCAGGCAATCGCGTGCAGTGATGTGCGCTTGCCTGCGGTGTTGGGCGTCGGCCAACGGATGGTAGTCGTCAAGAAGACCCTGAATGCCTGGAGGCCGGCTACCGCGGCAAGGCCCGACGAATCGGAATTGCCTCCAAGCCATTGTAAAATCAGAAAGTTATAAGTTTTGTGCGCCAACCAATTAAAACCCCCCCGATATGAAGCTGTTTGTTACTTCCCTATTGGCCGCCTTGCTGGCGGTGCCCGCTGTGTCGTCATTTGCTGCGGGCGAAGCTGCACCTGCTGCCCACGACGCAGCTCCGGCTGCCGCAGTTGCTGCACCGGCCAAGGTCGCCAAGCCTGACCTGGTCAAAGGTGGAGCCAGCTTTGCCGCCGTATGCGCCAGCTGCCATGCTGCCGACGGCAATTCGGGCACGCCAGCCAACCCCAAGCTGGCACAGCAGCACCCTGAATACTTGGTCAAGCAGTTGCAGGAGTTCAAATCCGGCAAGCGCAAAAACGCCGTCATGCAAGGCTTTGCCTCGGCGCTTTCCGACGACGACATGAGAAACATTGCCTACTGGGCGACCTCGAACAAGGCCAAAGCCGGGTTTGCCAAGGACAAAGAACTGGTGACCCTGGGCGAGCGCATTTACCGCGGCGGCGTGGCCGATCGCCAGATTGCCGCCTGTGCCGGCTGCCACAGCCCGAGCGGCGCCGGCATTCCGTCGCAGTACCCGCGGCTGAGCGGCCAGCATGCTGAATACACGGCGGTGCAACTCACGGCCTTTCGCGATGGCGGCCGCAAAAACAGCCAGCCCATGAGCCAGGTCGCCGCCAAGCTCAGCGACAGGGAAATCCGCGCATTGGCCGATTACATCGCCGGCTTGCGCTGAGCCAACAGGTTTGCCGGGGAGGCAAGCCCTTTTATTGAACCTACGCCTACAAAATCAATCACACCCAAGGCGGTCTTTCTGACGAAAGCCCGCCTTTTTGCTTTTTTTTTTGCTGACTTATCCAGGCCGCACGCTGGGCTCCACATCAGGTCCGATTTCACACATGACAGTTTCCACCGAAGGCATGAAAGTTCACTGGGGCCCCCGCACGCTGCGGGCCTTCGTGGAGTTGCTGTCGTCCATGCGATTTGCGATTTCACTGCTGACGGTCATTTGTATTGCCTCAATCATCGGCACCGTGCTCAAGCAGGCAGAGCCGCTGGGCAATTATGTGAACCAGTTCGGGCCTTTCTGGGCCCGGGTCTTCAGCCTGCTGAGCCTGAACACGGTGTACAGCGCCTGGTGGTTTTTGCTGATTCTGGCCTTTCTGGTCGTCTCTACCTCCCTGTGCATTGCCCGCAACACGCCCAAAATCATCGCCGACCTGAGCCATCTCAAGGAAAATCTCCGCGAACAAAGCCTCAAGGCGTTTGGTCACCGTGCGGAAGGGCTGCTTCCCGAAGCGCCTGAAACGGCGGCCCGCCGCGTCGGCCAGACGCTGGTGCACAGCGGCTGGAAGGTCAAGCTGCAACACAGGCCATCGTCGGGCGGCTGGATGGTGGCCGCCAAAAAGGGTTCGGCCAACAAGCTGGGCTACATCGCCGCGCACAGTGCAATTGTGCTGGTATGCGTGGGTGGCCTGCTGGACGGCGACATGATGGTGCGCGCGCAAATGTGGCTGGGCGGCAAGTCCATCTACACCGGCGGTGGGTTGATTGCCGATGTGCCCGCCCAACACCGCCTGAGCGACGGCAACCCGACCTTTCGCGCCAATCTGCTGGTCGCCGAAGGCACGCGCTCCAGCACCGCCATTCTGAACCAGCCCGGCGGCGTGATCCTGCAGGACCTGCCGTTTTCGATCGAGCTAAAGAAGTTCATCGTCGAGTATTACTCCACCGGCATGCCCAAGCTGTTTGCCAGCGACATCATCATTCATGACAAGGAAAGCGGCGAGCAGATTCCGGCGCGGGTCGAGGTCAACCACCCGGCCCGTCACAAAGGTATAGAGATTTACCAGTCCAGCTTTGACGACGGTGGCTCCAGCGTCACGCTCAAGGCCGTGCCCATGGCCGCAGCGAGTAAGCCGTTTGAAATCCAGGGCACGATTGGCGGTTCCAGCAACCTGACCAACGGCCCGGAAAAACTGACGCTGGAATACACCGCGTTGCGCGTCATCAATGTGGAAAACTTCGCCACGGGTGGCGGCATGTCCAGCGGTTCGGGCGCCGATGTGCGCAAGGTCGATTTGCACCAGGCCATCGATACGCGCCTGGGCGCAGCCAACAAGGCCGTGACGCAAAAAGAGCTGCGCAACGTCGGCCCCAGCGTGAGCTACAAGCTGCGCGACGCGGCCGGCCAAGCCAGGGAGTTTCACAACTACATGCTGCCCGTCAAGCTCGATGCCGCAACAGGCAATCCGGCCGTGTACCTGCTGGGCGTGCGCGAGAACCCGGCCGATGTGTTTCAGTACCTGCGCATTCCCGCGGACGCTGAAGGCGGCATGGAAACTTTCCTGCGCCTGCGCGCGGCGCTGGCCAATCCGGCGCAGCGCGAGGCGGCGGTTCAACGCTATGCCCGCCAGGCGATTGGTGCCGATCGCCCTGAGCTGGCGCGGCAGCTCGCTGCCTCGGCCTCACGCGCACTGGCATTGTTCGCAGGCACAGAGGCAGAACCCGACGGCGCGCCGACCGGCAAGGCCAAACCTGTCGCAGGCTTGCAGGCTATTTCCGACTTCATGGAAGCCAACGTGCCCGAGGCCGAACGCAACCGTGCCGGTGAGGTGCTGGTTCGCATCCTCAACGGCGTGCTGTTTGAGCTGACCCAGATGACGCGTGAACAAGCCGGCCTCAAGCCGCTGCCGCAGGACGAAACAACGCAAGGTTTCATGTCGCAGATCGTGCTCAGCCTGTCGGACGCGCACCACTACCCGGCCCCCATGGCCTTTGAGCTCAAGGACTTCACGCAGGTCCAGGCCAGCGTGTTCCAGGTCGCGCGTACGCCGGGTAAAACCATTGTGTACCTGGGCTGCGCCTTACTGATCCTGGGCGTGTTTGCCATGCTCTATGTGCGCGAGCGCCGCGTCTGGGTCTGGCTGGCCCCCCAAAATACCGGTGACGGGCATTCAGTGCCAGAATCGGCTTTTGCTAACCATGCCAGCCATGGCAGCCACGCCACCCTGGCCCTGTCGACCAACCGTAAAACCATGGACGGTGACAAGGAGTTCGAGATGTTGAAAACGAAACTGTTGAAGTTGCCACTATGAATACGACGAGCATCAACACGACCACCACGACCCTGACGGCGCAGCGCCAGTCAGCGCGCGACACCGGTGCCAGTACCACCTTGAGCCTGAACGAAGGCTATTTCGCCAAGCGCAACGCGCTGGACTGGGTGTTTGCCGTGCTGGTGGCGGTGGGCTTTCTGTATGCCTTTGCGCGCTACAGCGCTTTCATGGACGTGTATGAAAAAGGCATCTTGCTGGCCGCCATTCCGGCGGCGGTTTCCATGGGCTGGTTCTGGCGGCCTTTGCGGGTGCTGATGGCGGTGGTGGCCGGTTTTGCGCTGCTGGGCATCATGTCTTACCAGGTAGAGGGTGTGGGTAGCCTGGCGCGGGCCGAGCAGGTGTTCTGGCTCAAGTATTTTCTGTCCAGCCAGTCGGCGATTTTGTGGATGAGCGTGCTGTTTTTCATGAGCACGATTTTTTACTGGCTGGGCATGTTTGCCAGCCAAAATCCAGAAGGCGGTGCTTCGGGCCAGAGCGCCACGCTGGAGTCGCTGGGTTCCAAAATCGCCTGGGTGGCCGTCGGCATGGCGCTGATCGGCACCCTGGTGCGCTGGTACGAAAGTTATCTGATAGGCGCTGACGTCGGCCATATTCCGGTCAGCAACCTGTATGAAGTGTTCGTGCTGTTCTGCTGGATGACAGCGGCGTTTTACCTGTACTTTGAAGCGCAGTACAAAACCCGCGCGCTGGGGGCCTTCGTGATGCTGGTGGTCAGTGCCGCGGTGGGCTTTTTGCTCTGGTACACCGTGGTGCGCGAGGCGCATGAAATCCAGCCCCTGGTGCCCGCCCTCAAAAGCTGGTGGATGAAGCTGCATGTACCGGCCAACTTTATCGGCTACGGCATGTTCTCGCTGTCGGCCATGGTGTCGCTGTCTTACCTTATCAAGCAGCAGGCCGGCGAGAACCGCTGGTACAAGCTCACGCCGTTGTGGCTGCTGGGCGTGGTGCTGTGTTTTGTGCCGATTGTGTTCCGCAAATCGCCAGCCGACGTCGGTGGCGGCAACTACTGGATGGGTTACCTGCTGGTCTCGGGCCTGATTGCCGCCGGCATCTTGCTGGGCCGCAAACGCATTGCGGCGCGTCTGCCCAGCTTTGAGGTGCTGGACGACGTGATGTACAAGGCCATTGCGGTCGGTTTTGCCTTTTTCACGATTGCCACGGTGCTGGGCGCGCTGTGGGCCGCCGAGGCCTGGGGCGGCTACTGGAGCTGGGATCCCAAGGAAACCTGGGCACTGATTGTCTGGCTCAATTACGCCGCCTGGCTGCACATGCGCCTCATGAAAGGCCTGCGCGGCACCGTGGCAGCGTGGTGGGCGCTGACCGGGCTGGCCGTCACCACCTTTGCCTTTTTGGGCGTCAACATGTTCCTGTCGGGTCTGCACAGCTACGGAACCTTGTAGCGAACCGGTGAGTCCTTGCAAGAATCCATGTAAGAGTTGGCCGCGTACCAAGACTAAAGATGAAACGAACTTCAAGGACCTGACCGATGCTCATCAAGACCGATGCCAGCGGCTTTAACCACCCGGTGTCCAGCGAAATCACGCCGCAGGGCATTTACCAGGGTCGCCGCGACCTGATCAAGCTGATGGCCACAGGGGCAGTCGGCGTGGGCCTGGCCAGCTGGGCGGGCCGCCAGGCCCTGGCACAAACCGTGCAAAAGCCCGGCAAGCTGGCGGCATTGCCAGGCGGCAAATCAGCCGTGTCAGGTGCGGTGGTCATGGAAAAACTCACCGAGTACAAAGACGCCACCAGCTACAACAACTTCTACGAATTCGGCACCGACAAGGCCGACCCGGCCAAAAATGCCCACACGCTGGTGACCAAACCCTGGTCGGTGGCCGTCGAAGGCCTGGTGAAGCAACCCAAAAGCTACACGCTCGAAGACCTGATCAAGCTCAGCTCGCAGGAAGAGCGTATCTACCGCCTGCGCTGCGTCGAAGGCTGGTCCATGGTGATTCCGTGGGTGGGCTATTCACTGTCTGAATTGATCAAGAAAGTTGAACCGCTGGGCAATGCCAAATACGTCGAGTTCATTACCCAGGCCGACCCCAAAACCATGCCTTTTGTCGGCTCGCGCGTGCTGGACTGGCCTTATGTCGAGGCCTTGCGCATGGACGAGGCCATGCATCCGCTGGCCTTGCTGACCTTTGGCATGTATGGCGAGGTATTGCCCAACCAGAACGGTGCGCCCGTGCGCCTGGTGGTGCCCTGGAAGTATGGTTTCAAAAGCGGCAAGAGCATTGTCAAAATCCGCTTTACCGACCAGGAGCCGAAGACCGCCTGGAACAAGGCCGCAGCCAATGAATACGGCTTTTACTCGAATGTAAACCCCGGTGTTGACCACCCGCGCTGGAGCCAGGCCACCGAGCGCCGCATCGGCGAAGACGGGCTGTTTGCCAAAAAGCGCAAGACGCTGATGTTCAACGGCTACGAAGCGCAAGTCGGTCAGCTCTATGCGGGCATGGACCTCAAGAAGTATTACTGATGGCCGCCCTGCAGAAGTACCTGCTGCACCCCGCAGCCAAGCCGCTGGTATTCATCGCCTGCCTGCTGCCTTTTGCCTGGCTCATTTACGGTGCGCTCACCAACAACCTGGGGGCCAACCCGGCGGAGTATCTGATTCGGGCCGCTGGCGACTGGACCCTGCGTTTTCTGTGTCTCACGCTGGCCGTCACGCCCTTGCGCGTGATCACAGGTACGCCCGCGCTGGCACGCTTTCGGCGCATGCTGGGCTTGTATGCCTACTTCTATGTCGTCTTCCACTTGCTGAGCTATAGCGGGTTCGACATGGCTTTCGATGTTCCAGACATCGCCAAGGACATTGCCAAGCGGCCTTTTATTCTGGTGGGGTTTTCTTCGTTTGTACTGCTCACACCGTTGGCGGCGACCTCGTTCAACCGCGCGGTGAAGGCCCTGGGTGCCAAGCGCTGGCAAGTGCTGCACAAGCTGGTTTACCTGATTGCCGGGCTGGCGCTGCTGCACTTTTTCTGGATGCGCGCCGGTAAAAACAACTTCGCTGAAGTGTTTGTCTATGCTGCGATCATTGCGCTGTTGCTGGGCTGGCGCTTTCAGCAATTCTTAAAGAAAAAGAGGCTGCAGCCCAGGATCATCGGGCGCGCGCAGCTATCATAATAGTAGCGATTCGATCTTTCAGGGGCGCACCGGGCGCTGCATCCTGGGGTTCTTAGCCAGTCACCAGCTGTTCATGGCGCATCTGGTCCTCGGCGTTTTCGCGGCGGCGAATCAGGTGTACCTGGCTGCCATCCACCAGCAGTTCGGCGGCGCGACCCCGGGTGTTGTAGTTGCTGGCCATGCTCATGCAGTAAGCCCCTGCTGACAATACCGCCAGCAGGTCGCCAGACTTCACGGCCAGCGTCCTGTCACGGCCAATCCAGTCGCCGCTTTCGCAGACCGGGCCCACCACGTCGTAGCTTGCGGCAGGGGCTTGGCTGCTGGCGACCACCGGCACGATGGCATGAAAAGCCTGGTACATGGCCGGGCGCGGCAAGTCGTTCATGGCCGCGTCGATGATGCAGAAATTCTTGTGGTCGCCAGGCTTGAGGTACAGCACCTCGGTCAGGCAGACACCCGCATTGCCAACCAGCGAGCGGCCCGGCTCTATCATCAGTTTTTTGCCGCCATAGCCGCGCGCGTCCAGCTTGGCCAGCAGTTGCTGCCACAGCGCGTCGGCTTCAGGCGGGGCGTCGTTGTTGTAATTGATGCCCAGCCCGCCGCCGAAGTCGATGTGCGCCAGTGCAATGCCTGCGTCTTCAATCGCTGCCACCAGGTCAAGCACCCGGTCCATCGCGTCCAGATAGGGCGTGGCGTCGGTGATCTGCGAGCCAATATGGCAGTCAATGCCCACGACCTGCAGGCCCTTCAGCGATGCCGCGTGTTGGTAAATACGTAGCGCGTCTTCATGGGCCACGCCGAACTTGTTGTCTTTCAGGCCCGTGGAAATATAGGGGTGCGTTTTCGGGTCGACATCGGGGTTGACGCGAATGCTGACCGGTGCGCGCAGATTCATCGCCGCCGCGACTTCGGACAGCACGTCCAGTTCGGCTTCGCTTTCGACATTGAAGCAGCCAATGCCGACCGCCAGCGCCTGGCGCATCTCGGCGCGCGTTTTGCCGACACCCGAGAAAATGATTTTTTGGGCCTCGGCGCCCGCAGCCAGCACGCGCTCGAGCTCGCCGCCCGACACAATATCAAAGCCGCAACCGGCCTGGGCAAACACCTGCAGCACACCCAGCGAGGAGTTGGCCTTCATGGCGTAGCAGATCTGCGCGTTACGGCCCGCCAAACCGCGCTGGTAGGCCGCCAATGCCGACAGCATCGCGGCCTTTGAATAAACAAACAGGGGCGTGCCATGCGTGTCGGCCAGTTCACTGATGCGCACGTTTTCGGCAAACAGTTCGTTGTCACGGTACGCAAAATGGGGATGGCCGGGAAGGGTATGGGTTGTCATGGACGGGCGGGTGGTAAAAACGTGCTGTTTATTTCTATTAATCTTAGGGCGCGCTCGGCCTGCAAGCCATGGCCAATTGAAGGTGGAAAGCTGTGTCAGCCTTTGTTTTCAAGTTTCAAGCAAGCGGCCGCCTACGTCCTGGCATGGAGCGGCAGTTTCATCGGGTGGCCGAGGCGGGGGACGCCGGCGCGACCACGGCAGGTGGGCTAGGGACGGCAGGTGCGACCGGAGCAGGCGGCACCTTGGGCGGTACCGGGAGAAAGAGCGGCCCTTTTTGGCCGCAACCGGCCAGCGCAGCAGCGCCAACCACGGTGGCAACAAGGCCGTGCCGGGAAACAAAAATGCGAACGCAGCCTAAAATTTGATGCAAAGAAACCATGATGGGATTGTAATGACGGACCTTGAATACCAGGACCTGGCCGAGCGCGCGCTCAGGGCGGTCGAGATGGCCTGCGACCGGATCAATGATGAGACCGACGCCGACATTGATAACCAGCGCACCGGCGGAATGATCACGCTGACGTTTTCCAACCGCAGCCAGATCGTCATCAATTTGCAAAAACCCCTGCAGGAAATCTGGATGGCCGCCAAGGCGGGCGGATTTCACTATAAATTCAATAGCAGCCAGTGGACGGATACCAAGGACTCCAGTGAGTTTTTTGCCAATTTGTCGCGTTACGCCAGCGAACAGGCGGGGCAGACGCTGGTGTTCAAGGCGCCCGACTGAAATATTTGAGAGCCCGAGAAAAACGGGCCTGCATAGAGGCCTCGCGCCACGCAGCGGCTTCCGGTCAGTTTTTAAACAGATCCAGTATCCGCTTCTTCTCGTCGGAAGGCGGCAGCACCTGTATGGCCTCGCCCGGCGTGGCCGGGCCGGCGTTTGCGGCCATCGGATCCTGTGTGCCCACGCTGCTGACGCCGGCGCCCTTGGCGTACTCGTTGTAGTACCACTCGCCACCGATATTGACAACACCTTCAGGCGGCGGGTATTCGGTGACCGGCACACCCTTGAGGGCGTATTCCATAAAGTTGATCCAGATGGGCAGACTCAGGCCGCCGCCGGTTTCGCGGTCGCCGAGTTTCTTGGGGGTGTCATAGCCCATCCAGACCGCGGCCGCGAGCGTGGGCTGAAAACCCACAAACCAGGTGTCTATCGAATCATTGGTGGTACCGGTTTTGCCGAACAGGTCAGGGCGCTTGAGCGTGGCCTGCGCCTTGGCGGCCGTCCCTGAGCGCGTGACTTCCTGTAGCAGGCTGTCCATGATGAAGGCATTGCGGGCATCGATGCCCCTGGCTGACTCGTCCAGCACGGGGGGCTTGGTTTCCAGCAGGACCTTGCCACGCTGGTCCGTGATTTTGGTCACCAGATAGGGGTTGACGCGGTAGCCGCCGTTGGCAAAGACCGAATAGGCCGATGCCATTTGCATGGGAGTGACAGAACCCGCGCCCAGTGCCATGGTCAGGTAGGCCGGGTGCTTTTCCGCTTCAAATCCGAAATGGGTGATCCAGTCCTGCGTGTACTGGGCCCCTGTGGCCTGAAGAATACGGATGGACACCATGTTTTTGGATTTCTTCAGGCCGGTCCGCAAACTCATGGGGCCTTCGAAGTTGCCGTCATAGTTTTTGGGTTCCCAGGGCTGGCCGCCGGTCACTCCGGCGTCAAAAAACAAGGGCGCGTCGTTGACCACGGTGGCCGGGGTGAAGCCGCGCTCCAGCGCGGCTGAATAGATAAAGGGCTTGAAGCTGGAACCCGGCTGGCGCCAGGCCTGGGTGACGTGATTGAACTTGTTTTTGGCGAAATCAAAGCCACCCACCAGCGCGCGTATGGAGCCATCACGTGGGTCCAGCGCAACAAAAGCCCCCTCTACTTCAGGCAGCTGGGTGATCTCCCAGGTGTTTTTTGGGGTTTTGGCCACGCGGATCAGCGCACCCCGGCGGATCTTGATGTTGGGGCCCGCCTTGTCGGCCAGGCCGGACTGTGCGGGCTTGAGGCCTTCGCCGGTGATTTCAACCGTTTCGCTGTTTTGGCGCATCGCCAGAATCCGCTTGGGGCTGGCTTCGAGCACCACGGCCGACATCACGTCGCCGTTGTCGGGGTTGTCGGCCAATGCGTCGTCAATCGCATCTTCTGTTTCCTGCGGATTGGCAGGCAGGTCGATGAATTTTTCAGGGCCGCGGTAGATTTGCCGGCGCTCGTAGTCCATGATGCCCTTGCGCAAGGCCTTGTAGGCGACGGTCTGGTCGGTGGCGCGCAGAGTTGTGTAGACATTCAGGCCGCGGGTATAGGTTTCGTCACCGTACTGGTTGAACACCAGCTGGCGCACGGTTTCAGCCACATATTCGGCATGCACACGGTCGGCGTCCGGCCCGGTTTTGACCTTGAGCTCTTCTTCCTTGGCGGCCTTGGCCTGATCGGCCGTGATGAAGCCATTGGCTTCCATGCGCTCAATGATGTAAAGCTGGCGGGCGCGGGCACGGTTAGGGTTGATGATGGGGTTGTAGGCCGAGGGTGCTTTCGGCAAGCCAGCCAGCATGGCGGCTTCGGCAATCGAAACGTTCTTGAGGGGCTTGCCAAAGTAAGCCTCCGAGGCGGCGGCAAAACCGTAGGCCCGGTTGCCCAGAAAAATCTGGTTCATGTAGATCTCAAGGATCTGGTCCTTGGTGAGCAAATGCTCCAGCTTGAAGGTCAGCAGGATCTCATAAATCTTGCGGGTGTAGCTTTTCTCGGCGGAAAGGTAAACGTTACGGGCCACCTGCATGGTGATGGTCGAGGCGCCCTGGCTTTTGGCGCGGCCCACGTTGGCCAGGCCCGCACGAATCACGCCAAGATAGTCCACGCCCCCATGCTGGAAAAAGCGTGCATCCTCGATGGCCAGCACGGCATCTTTCATGACCTGGGGAATATCCTTGATCGGGGTGAGGTTGCGGCGCTCTTCGCCAAACTCGCCAATCACGATGCCGTCGGCAGAATAAACGCGCAAGGGCAGCTTGGGCCGGTACTCCGACAAATCCGAAATGTCAGGCAGGTTGGGGTAGGCGACCGACAGGGCAACGGCCACAAACAGCAAAATGCCGACAAGCCCTGCCAGCGCCAGACCGACGCCCCATAAAGAAAGCTTGATCAACCAGCGCTGCCAAGAGTGCCGGGAGGGCTGCTTCATGGGGCCGGGTTTTGAGTCTGAATTGGGGGGCGTGGAGGGCATGTAGGCAATCGTAAAGTCGCGAAGGTATTATAAAAATCCAGATACCCAAACGTATCAAGGTCCGCCCAAAACGTCACGCTTTTACGTTTGCAGGCAGTACTTTGCCTGGGCTTGCATTTTGGCCGGACCGGTAAAAGCGTCTACTTTTGACAACGCTCTGGGTGCATGAAACGGGAAAAATCCATACTGCACAAAGGGCTTGCTGCTACTATTCAAGTGATTTCTTAAGTATGCAGGGCTACATATTAGCCGTCATTTGGGGACTGCCTTGATCTCTCTGGGATCGTTATTCAACCGCCAAGAACCCGCTTTGCTGGGTCTTGATATCAGTTCGTCCAGCGTCAAGCTGGTGGAGTTGAGCCGTAACAAGGCCGGCAAGCTGGTGCTCGAGCGCTGTGCGATTGAGCCGCTGGAGCGCGGCTGGATCACGGATGGCAATGTCGAAAAATTCGAAGAGGTGGCCGATGCGGTGCGTCGCCTGGTCAAGAAAAGCGGAACCCGCACCAAGAGTGTGGCCATGGCACTGCCGGCTTCTGCGGTCATTACCAAGAAAATCATCCTGCCTGGTGGCCTGAGCGATGCCGAGCTTGAAATCCAGGTCGAATCCGAGGCCAATCAATACATTCCCTTCTCGCTTGACGAGGTCAGCCTGGACTTTTGTGTGGTGGGGCCCAGTGCCACCTCCAACGGCGACGTTGAAGTGCTGATCGCCGCTTCACGCAAGGAAAAGGTGCATGACCGACAGGGTCTGGCCGAAGCGGCCGGACTTAAACCCATTGTGGTGGATGTGGAATCTTATGCCTCGCGCCTGGCAACGGCGCGCCTGATTGAAAACCTGCCCAACAAAGGGGTGGGCACCATGGTCGCCCTGTTCGAAGTGGGGGCTTTAACCACCAGCATGCAGGTGATCCGCGACGATGATGTGCTGTACGAGCGCGATCAGGCCTTTGGCGGCGCGCAGCTGACCCAGCTGATTGTTCGGCAGTATGGTTTCTCGTCGGAAGAGGCCGAGAGCAAAAAACGCAGCGGCGATTTGCCGGAAGACTATGAGTCGGGCGTTCTGAAACCCTTTGTCGAGAGCATGGCGCAGGAAATTGGCCGCGCGCTCCAGTTTTTCTTTACCAGTACGCCGCATAACAAAGTCGACTACGTGATGCTGGCGGGTGGGTCCTCCGCATTGCCCGGCCTGTCCGACTCCGTGACGCAGCAGACCTCATTTGCCTGCCTGCTGGCCAATCCGTTTGATGGGATGGAGGTAGGCAGCGATGTACGGGAAAAGAAAATGCGGCGTGAGGCATCGTCTTACCTGACTTCTTGCGGCCTGGCTTTGCGGAGGTTCCTCCAGTG
The DNA here is from genome assembly GCA_036506595.1 of Polaromonas sp. Taxonomy (GTDB): domain Bacteria; phylum Pseudomonadota; class Gammaproteobacteria; order Burkholderiales; family Burkholderiaceae_C; genus Polaromonas. The sequence goes on from DASXRN010000489.1 coordinate 15,817, forward strand.
ATTCTCGTCAATCTGCTCCCGCATCGCGAAGCTGCGCGCAAGCGCAGGCGGGAAGTGTTTTTCGCTACGCTGGGTGTGGCCGCGCTGGCCGGCCTGCTGATTTGTGGTGCCGTGTATTCCTGGTACCTGGCTCAAATTGAAAGCCAGCGAGGAAAAAACACCTTCCTCAAGACAGAAATTACCCGCCTGGAAGGGCAGATCAAGGACATTGCAACCTTGCAGGCCGAGATCGCCGCGCTGAGGGCTCGCCAGAATGCGGTTGAGGATTTGCAAGGCAATCGCAACCTGCCGGTGTACCTGCTGAGCGAGTTGGTCAAGCAATTGCCCGATGGCGTGTACATCAACAGCATGAAGCAGGACAACCAGACAGTCCTGATCACCGGCGTCGCGCAGTCCAATGAACGGGTTTCGGAATTGCTGCGCAATCTTGCCAATAACAGCCCCTGGCTGACCAAGCCCGAACTGGTTGAAATTACGGCCGGCACCGTGGCGCTGACCCAGCGCGATCAACGGCGCGTCTCTAACTTTTCCATGCGGGTGGGCCTTAAACGGGCCAATGACCCAAAAGCCGCCAGTTCTGCTGCCGCAAATTCAGCGCCTGCATCTGCTGTGCCAGCAGTCGTTGCAAAGCCTGCTCTAGCGGGTTCCGTGGCTGCCCCGGCGGCCAAGGCATGAAGCGGGTTTGAACGAGACTGACCATGGCAAAAACTCCCAATTTCTCTATTAAGACCGCCGCAATTCAAGCCAGTTTGAAGGCGCAGTTCACAGGCCTTGATGCCAATGATCCGCCTTCTTGGCCCGCTTTGCCGCGCTATTTGTTGTGTGTGGCCGTCACGGTTCTTGTCGTTGTTGCACTCTGGTTTGTATGGTTGAGCTCTTCTGACGAAGAGTTGACGGCCGAGAAGGCGACAGAAGTGCAGCTGAAAGAGGACTACAAGAAAAAGCTGACGCAAGCGGTCAATCTGGATGCCCTGAAGAAGCAGCGCGAACAAGTCCAGCAGTATGTGACACAACTGGAGAAGCAGTTGCCCAGCAAGGCTGAAATGGATGCCTTGCTGTCTGACATCAACCAGGCCGGCTTGGGCCGCAGCCTGCAGTTTGAGCTGTTCCGGCCAGGTCAGGTGAGTGTGAAAGAGTATTACGCGGAGTTGCCGATTGCTGTGCGTATCACGGGCCGTTACCACGACATCGGGTCTTTTGCCGGCGATATTGCCAATCTTTCGCGCATTGTGACCTTGAATAACATGAGCATCACGCCCCTGAAGGATGGCACCCTGACCATGGATACCACGGCCAAAACCTTCCGCTACCTGGACAGTGACGAGGTGGCCTTGCAGCGCAAGAGTGCTCCCGGAGCAAAAAAATGAGGCTCACTACTAACTATGCGCTGGCCGCCAGCCTGATGCTGGTTCTGTTCGTCATGTTCGGTCTGGCAGGTTGTGGCTCCTCCGAGCAGGAAGAGTTGCAGCAATGGATGACCGAGCAGCGCAATGCCACCAAGCCCCGGGTGGAGCCGTTACCCGCGCCCACCAAATTCTCGCCGCAAGCCTACAACCAGGATGCTTCGATTGAGCCATTCAGCAACCAAAAGCTGACACAGGCCTTGAAGCGTGATTCCAATCAGGCAACGGCCAATGCGGCCTTGATAGCGCCAGAGCTGAACCGCCGTAAAGAGCCTTTGGAGGCATCCCCCCTGGATGCCGTTGTCATGGTGGGCAGCCTGATCAAGGTCGGCCAGCCGGTGGCACTGGTTAGGGTTGACAACCTGATCTACCAGGTTAGGGCAGGCAATTACCTGGGCCAGAACTATGGCCGTATCACCAAGGTAACCGAGACGGCTCTTAGCTTGCGGGAAATCGTGCAAGACGCTGCGGGTGAATGGATAGAGCGGCCAGCGACTTTACAGCTTTTAGAGGGAACAAAATGAACAAGCAGACATGGGCATCAGAGGCAGGGACGGCGCGAGGCGGCCTGCAGCGTTTGCTTGGACGTGTATTGGGAAGTGCTTCACTGAGTCTGGCTTTGTTTGCGGCATCCTTGCCCGCGCTGTCACAGGCCCAAAATGCCATCCAGGCGGTTTCGGGTTCGGTTCAGGGTGGCACGGAAGTGATCCGCATCGATCTGGCCGAACCTCTCGCGGCCGTGCCTAACGGCTTCACGATCCAGGCGCCCGCGCGCATTGCGCTTGATTTTCCTGGCGTCAGCAACGCCATGGGGCGATCGGCGGTAGAGCTTAATCTTGGAAATTTGCGATCTGCGAATGTGGTTCAAGCGGGTGAGCGCACCCGGGTTGTGCTTAACCTCAAGGCGCCAACCGCGTACAAGGCCGAGATACTAGGCAAGTCCCTGCTGATTACTCTTGAGCAGGCGACCGTGGCTGCGCCTTCTGTGTCCACCGCCCCGGTATTTGCCGAAAGTCGGAACCGTGAAACCTTGCCGCTCAAAGACATCGATTTCCGTCGGGGTGCCGATAGCGCGGGACGCATCGTTGTGGGGCTGGCCAACAACCAGGTCGGTGTTGACATTCGCCAGCAAGGCCAGACCCTGGTCGTTGAATTCCTGAAAACCGCGCTGCCCGAAGGCTTGCGTCGCCGCCTGGATGTGGCTGATTTCGGCACACCGATTCAAACCGTAACCACCTTCCAGTCGGGCGACAAGGTCAGAATGATTGTTGAGCCCAAAGGCGCATGGGAGCACAGTGCGTACCAGAGCGACAACCAGTTTGTGCTGGAAGTGCGTGAGCAAAAGGTCGATGCCAACAAGCTGACGCAGGGCGCGGGATACAACGGCGAGAAGCTGTCGCTGAATTTCCAGAATATTGAAATCCGCTCACTGCTTCAGGTGATTGCAGATTTCACCAACTTCAACGTCGTGACCTCTGACACGGTAACGGGGGCGGTCACGCTGCGTTTGAAGGATGTTCCCTGGGACCAGGCGCTGGACATTATTTTGCAGGCCAAAGGGCTGGGCATGCGTAAATCCGGCAATGTCTTGCTGATTGCGCCTAAAGACGAGCTGGCCGCCAAGGACAAGCTGGATCTGGAGTCAAAAAATACCATCCAGGGCCTGGAAACGCTTCGTACCCAGGACTTCAAGCTTAATTATGCAAAAGCAGCAGATATTTCTGCAGGTCTGCTGGGCACTGGCGCTCCTGGCGCTACCAAAATATTGTCTACCCGTGGCAGCGTGATCTCTGAATCGCGCACCAACCAACTGTTTGTGACGGACATACCTTCCAAGCTGGAACAAGTGCAAGCCTTGATTGCCAAACTCGACATTCCCGTTCGACAGGTTCTGATCGAAGCACGTATCGTGGAAGCAGCCGACTCATTTGGCAAGTCGCTGGGTGTCCGACTGGGTGGGCAGCCGTTTTCATTGAATGGCAATAACAACTCCAGTTTCGGATCGACCTATACAGCGGGAGCCATAGGGACTAGGGGCGGTGATTTCGTCCAACTTCCAGGGGTTGGTCAGAACGGGTTTCCGGCCGCCACGTTTGCTGTTTCCCTGTTCAACGCAGCTAAAACACGATTCCTGAATCTCGAAATTTCCGCAGCGGAAGCCGACGGCAAAGGCAAAATTGTCTCCAGCCCCAGAATCGTGACGGCCGATCAGGTCAAAGCGCTGATTGAGCAGGGCACCGAACTGCCTTACCAGCAGGCAACGTCCAGCGGCGCCACGTCGATTGCGTTCCGCAAGGCCAACCTGAAGCTGGAAGTGACCCCGCAGATCACGCCAGAGGGCAATATTATTCTGAACGTAGACGTCACCAAAGACAGCGTGGGCCGCTCTACGACCAACGGTTTTGCCATCGACACCAAGCACGTACAGACGCAGGTCCTGGTCGAAAACGGTGGGACTGTAGTGATTGGCGGTATTTACGAACAAAACGACAGGGAAGACGAGACCAAAGTGCCCTTGCTGGGTGACCTGCCCGGGGTCGGCAATCTGTTCAAAACCAAAACCCGTACGGCCACCAAGTCTGAGCTGCTGGTGTTCATTACGCCAAAAATGCTGACGAACGGGACGGCGTTGCGCTAAGACAAGCCCATTGCGGCGGTGTAGGCCGCTGCTTCCCCGAAGCTGGCCGCACCCTGGATTCAAGTGAATGCAAACCTGTTAAAAATAGCCTGTGTGGGGCTACCGGGCTCCGGGAAATCCACCGTCGGCAGGCAGCTGGCCCGCAGGCTGGGGCTGCCCTTCATCGATTCGGACCAGGTGATAGAGCAACGCATCGCCTGCTCCATCCGCGAGTTTTTCGAGCGCGAAGGAGAGGCCGCCTTTCGTGATCTTGAGCAACTGGTCATTGACGAGCTGACTCTGGGCGAGCCCTGCGTGCTCTCCAGCGGCGGCGGCACGGTGCTGCGACCCGTCAATCGTGCGCATCTGCGGGAGCGGGCGCAGGTGGTGTATCTGCACTCTGCCCCTGAAGAGGTGTTTCGCCGTTTGCGGCATGACCAGAACCGACCCTTGCTTCAGGTGGCTGACCCGCTGGCCCGCCTGCGTGACCTTTACCATGTCCGCGACCCTCTGTACCGGGAAACCGCGCATTTCGTGATCGAAACCGGCCGCCCTTCCGTCGCTACCCTGGTCAACATGATCGTCATGCAACTGGAGTTGGCGGGCGTCGTGTCTGCGCCGTAGCGGGCTCCAGCTTTTGCCCGTGCAAAGACCGGTGGCGCGCTCCGGCCTGGCGAGTGCCTCTACACTTGCCGCTATGCAAGCAAATTCCTCTTCTGCGCCGGCCCTGGTTCATATCCAGCTGGCCGAGCGCAGCTACCCGATTGCCATTGGCGCCAACCTGCTGGGCAACGCTGTCACCTACGAGCACCTGCCCAAGGCGCAGGCGGCGCTGGTGGTGTCCAACACCACCGTGGCCCCCTTGTATGCAGCGCAGCTTACGCGCGCCCTGCAGGCGCGCTATGACAAGGTGTTGTTGGTGACCTTGCCCGATGGCGAGGCGCACAAGGACTGGCCGACTTTGCAACTGATTTTTGACGCCTTGCTGGAAAATGGCTGTGACCGCAAAACCGTGCTTTTTGCGCTGGGCGGTGGCGTGGTGGGCGACATGACCGGCTTTGCCGCCGCCAGTTACATGCGTGGCGTGCCCTTTGTGCAGGTGCCCACGACCTTGCTGGCGCAGGTGGATTCCTCGGTAGGCGGCAAAACGGCCATCAACCACCCGCTGGGTAAAAACATGATTGGCGCGTTTTACCAGCCGCAACTGGTGGTTTGCGACCTGGACGCGCTCAAGACCTTGCCGCAGCGCGAACTCAGTGCCGGCCTGGCCGAGATCATCAAATACGGGCCGATTGCCGACATGGCGTTTCTCGACTGGATTGAAGCCAATCTGGAGGCTCTGCTGGTTAAGGATGCCGCCGCACTGGCGCATGCCATTCAGCGCAGCTGCGAGATCAAGGCCTGGGTGGTGGGGCAGGACGAACGCGAGTCGGGCTTGCGCGCCATTTTGAATTTCGGTCATACCTTTGGCCACGCCATCGAATCCGGGCTGGGCTATGGGCAGTGGCTGCATGGTGAGGGTGTGGGCTGCGGCATGGTGATGGCGGCGCATCTGTCGCAACGCCTGGGGCTGGTCGATACGCCCTTTGTCGAGCGCCTGACCCGGCTGATCCACAGCGCCGGGCTGCCCGTCAAAGGGCCTATGCTGTCGGCCACCGACAATGCGGGCCGTTACCTGGACTTGATGCGTATCGACAAAAAATCCGAGGCCGGTGAAATTCGCTTCGTGGTGATTGATGGACCCGGCAAGGCAGCGGTGCGCAGTGCGCCCGACGCACTAGTGCGGGAAGTCATAGATTCTTGCTGTGCATGATCGGCAAAGGCGATTAATTTTAGTTAGAACGCTATGAAATTAATAGCTGCTTGTGCCCGTTTTTACTGGGCTAAAAGCCAACTTGATGCTTGACCAATGAGCTTGGCGCCTTACGCCTGCGATCCGGCCTTGTCGCGGGGCCGCCGCTACCCGGAACCCGCAGCGCCGACACGCTCCGAGTTCCA
>DASXRN010000490.1:0-5601 GCA_036506595.1 Polaromonas sp.
ACGACCCGGAAGTGGCCAGGAAGTACCTGGCCGACCGGCAGGTGCACAACAGGATTTCGGCCCGGCTGGGCAAGTTCATCGCGACGGCCGGCCCCGCCACGATAGCGGCGGCCGCCCAGTGGCGCACGCCCACGCTGCTGATGTATGCCGGGGCCGACCGGCTCGTCAATCCGGCGGGCAGCCGCGCCTTTGCGCAACAGGCAGCCAGCTCGGCCGAGGTCAAGCCCGGCACGCTGACCGTCAAATGTTTTGACGGTCTGTACCACGAGATCTTCAATGAGCCCGATGCGGCACCGGTCTTTGCCACGCTGAAAGCCTGGCTGGACAGCAGATTTTAAGCAAAATCATGCTGTGGCCCAATAAGAACGGGCGCAAGCAGCTACTGAATCAATAGCAAATTGCTGCCGCCCCGCGCCGGTCAGCCTTTTTGCAGCAGCCCGCCCAGCATGCCCATCAGCTCGCCCGAGTTGCCCAGGCCGCCCTCCGGGGCCTGGCCTTGCGGGGTCAGATGGTCAATCAGGCCGGGGAGCAGGCCGGACAGCTGGCCGGCTGCGTCGTCGGGGCTGACGCCCAGCTTGGCGGCCAGGCCGGACAGCGTGTCGGAGCCCAACACATGGGTGAGCTGCTCGCCCGAAATGGCCTGGTTCTGCCCGCTGCCCACCCAGGAGCCAATCACTTCGCCCAGGCCGGCCTGCTGAAACTTGGCGACCAGGCCGCCCAGGCCGCCCTGCGCGCCGTCGTTGCTCAACATGCCCGTAATGGCTTGCAGCAACTGCGGGTTGCTGGCGACCAGGCCAATCAGGCCGCCCAGGCCGCCGGCCGCAGTCTCACCGTTTTGCGGCTGCTGCCCGCCCATCACCGCGCCCAACACTGAATCAAGTAAACCCATGACATGCTCCCAAAGTGGATCAACAAACAGAAAACCAATACACCGAATCAGTAATTCTGGTGCCTGCGTTGCCCCAGTGCAAACCAGCCCAGCGCCAGCCCGGCCAGGCCCAGCGGCAGCAATGAGCCCAGATTGAGCAGCGTCCAGCCCTGGGTGGTGACCAGCACGCCGGAGGCCAGGGACGAGAGCGCCAGCACCGCAAACACGCAGAAATTGAGCGCACCCTGGGCCTTGTCTTTTTCTTCGGGGCGGTAGGCTGTTAGTGCCAGCGTGGTGCTGCCGGTGAAGAGGAAGTTCCAGCCCAGGCCGAGTAAAAACAGCGCCACCAGAAACTGCTTGAAATCAACGCCCGACAACGCAATGAAGACGCACAGCCCATTGAGCGCCAGGCCCGCCGCCATGATGGGCAGCGTGCCGAAGCGCTTGATCAGGTGGCCGGTGAAAAAGCCCGGCGCAAACATGCCGATCACATGCCACTCCAGCACCAGTGCCACGTCTGAAAAAGGCAGGCTGCAGACCTGCATGGCAATCGGCGTGGCCGCCATCAGCAGGTTCATCACGCCATAGCCGAGTGCACCCGCCGCTGCGGCGACGATGAAGACCGGCTGGCGCATGATCTGGCCCAGCGGCCGGCCGCCGCTGGCAACGGTTTGGGGCGGTGGCGGCGGAAATTGCACAAAGGCTAGCAGCCCCATAGCCAGCAGCGCCACACCGGCCAGCGCCAGGTAGGCCCCGGCAAACGGCACCGCCGTCAGGCTGCGTGTGTAGGTCGCCAGATTCGGCCCGGCCACCGCCCCAATCAGGCCGCCGGCCATCACCAGCGAAATGGCTTTTTCCCGGAAGGCCGGAACGGCCAGCTCGGCGGCCGCAAAACGGTACAACTGCGCATTGGCGTTGTAATAACCCGCCACCACGGTCGCCGTCACCAGCAGCCAGAAGTCTTTGCTGTAAGCCGCATAGCAGCACAGCAGCGCCGACGCCAGCGCCACTGCCAGCCCGAGCTGGAACGAGGTCTTGCGGCCGAAGCGGCTTTGCGTGCGCGCCACCAGCCCGGTCGACAGCGCGCCACCCACCACATAGCCCATGACGGGCAGGGTGGCCATCCAGCCCAGCGGCGCCAGGTTCAGGCCGACCAGCCCGTTGATGGCGATGAAGGTGACGTTGTTGGTGAGAAACAGGCCCTGGCAGGTGGCCAACAGCCAGAGGTTGCGGTTCATGGGGAAGGCTTAAAGCGATGACGCCAGCGTCAAAAACGACAGGCAGGCCAGCGGCGCGGTTTCGGCCCGCAGCACGCGCGGGCCCAGGGTCACGGGCGCAAAGCCGCAGGCCATGGCGGCGGCCTCTTCGGCGGCGCTCAGACCGCCTTCGGGGCCGCTCAGAAAGGTCAGGGCACCGGTTGGTGCGACGGCCTGGGCCAGCAGACGCGTGCCCGCCTGCAGCGACAGCAGCAAGCGCGTGTCCGCCGGAGCCGCGCCAGGATTATTTTTGAGCCAGTCCGTCAGGCCGCTGGCCTCATGAATCACCGGCAGGCGGTTGCGGCCGCATTGCTCGCAGGCGGCCATGGCCACGCCGCGCCAGTGCGCCAGCTTTTTGTCGGCGCGCTCGCCCTTGAGGCGCAGCACACTGCGCTCGCTCATCAGCGGCTGAATGCTGGCGACGCCCAGTTCGGTGGCTTTTTCGACCAGCCAGTCCATGCGTTCGTTGGCTGGCATGCCCACCACCAGGTGCACGGCGCGGCCCGCCTCGCGCTGGGTCGCGGTGTAGGCGCCCAGGGTGACCTGCACATCGCTGCGGCCCATGCGCTCGACCGTCGCTGCAAATTCGCCTTCGCTGCCGGGCTCGCCATTGCCCTGGCCGTTGAACAGCGTGATGGCATCGCCGGGCTGCAGGCGCAAGACCTGCACATGGCGCGCAGCCTGCTCGGGCAGGCTGACGGTGCTGCCGGCACCGCTGGGCAGGAGCACAAGGTCGGCGTAGAAACGGGCGGTCACACTGGCTAGGCCGGTTGAAGGGGTTGTGATTTTGCTATCAAAATAATAGCAGTTTGCGCCCGTTCCGTATGGGCTGGAGTCAGATTTTTCATTAAAAAGTGTAGCCCACGCGGGTTTCGTTGCCTTCAATCTCGTCAAGCAGCACCATCAGCGGGCCCAGCTGCCGGTAGCGGGCAGCGGTGTTGCGCACGTATTTGATGAAGCGCGGGGTGTCGGCCAGGTATTTGGGCTTGCCGTCGCGCAGCGTGAGCCGCGCAAAAATGCCCAGCACCTTGAGGTGGCGCTGCAAGCCCATCCATTCCACGGCCCGGTAAAACTCGCCGAAATCATCGCCCACCGGCAAGCCGGCCTTGCGGGCCCGCTGCCAGTAACGCACGGTGACATCGAGCACGAAATCTTCGTCCCAGCTCAAAAACGCGTCGCGCATCAGGCTGGCAATGTCGTAGCTGATGGGGCCGTAGACCGCGTCCTGGAAGTCCAGGATGCCCAGGGGCTGCTCGGCATGCTCGGACACCATCAGGTTTCGGGGCATGAAGTCGCGGTGGACATAGACGCGTGCGCCACCCAGCGATTCGAGGTTGCTGGCCTTGATCAGCGCGAAGGCGTTGTCCAGGGTTTCGCGCTGGCTGGCGCTGAGGGTGATGCCGCGGTGCCGAGCCACATACCAGTCGGGAAAAAGCGCCAACTCACGGCTCAAGAGAGCGTCGTCATAAGGCGGCAACACGCCGGGCCGCGAGGCCAGTTGCCAGCGCACGAGCGCCTCCACCGCGTCCATGTACAAGGTGTACTGCGCGGCAGTGGGCCGGGCCATCGCATCGACCGCCGCTGGCGGGCTGATCACGTCCAGCATGGTTTGCGTGCCCAGATCGCTGAGCAGCATGAAGCCCCGGGCTTGGTCCCAGGCCAGCACGTGCGGCGCGCTCAGGCCGGCTTCGGCCATCAGGCCCGCGACGTTCACGAAAGGGCGACAGTCTTCCTGGGCCGGTGGCGCGTCCATGATGATGTAACTGCCCGCTGCGGCGGCCACCCTGAAATAACGGCGAAAACTGGCATCGGCCGAGGCCAGCCTGACGCTATCGGCTTGTAATTTGTGCTGCTGGGCCATGGCGGCCAGCCAGTCGGCAAAGGCGCTGGCGCGTGCCGGGTCGGCCCAGGCGATGGGGGAAGCTGTCATGGTTTTCGGGCTTTGGCCGTGGCGCGGGCCTGCAGGGTGTGGGCGGTGTGATGGGTCATGGATAATCGGCTCTGATTTTACAAACGGGTTTATCTCACACAAACGATGCACCGCGCATCCCGCTCCCCTTTTATTCTTTCCCCGGTAGCGCATGCTGTCGCCAGGCTGGTGTTTTGCGCCACGCTGGGGCTGGCCTATGCCGGGCCGGGGTTGGCCCAGGTGCCGGTGCAGGCCCCGTCGGCAGATGCAGCCGCCGAGCCTGAAGCAGAAGCGCCAGCCAAGCTGAAAAGCTCGTCCAGGCTGGCCGAAGAAGTCTCCAACGCGCCGGGGGACGAGGGCCCGACCTTTGTGTTCGGTGACCGGATCACCGGACGGCCCGACCTGGAAACGGTCGTTGACGGCAATGCCGAACTGCGCCGCGGCGCCACGGCCATACGCGCCGACCGCATCGAGTATTACCAGCCGGACGACTTGCTCAAAAGCCGCGGCAATGTGCGCATCAACCGCGCGGGCAACCGCTTTGCAGGTCCCGAGCTGGAGATCAAGCTGGACCGGTTTGAAGGTTTTTTCACCACGCCGACGTACCGCTTTCTGAGCAATGGCGGCAACGGCCAGGCCGAGCGCGTTGACTTCATTGACGACAAGCACCTGACGGCACAGCGCGCGAGCTACACCACTTGCGAACGGGACAACGAAGCCAGCTGGGAGCCCGCCTGGGTGCTCACCGCCAAGCGCTTCGAGTTTGATTTTGAGCAGGAGGTCGGCGTGGCCACCGGGGCGGTGGTGCGCTTCAAGAACGTGCCCATTCTGGCGTTTCCCACCATCAGTTTCCCGCTGAGTGACAAGCGCAAGTCAGGCTTTTTGCCGCCGACCATAAGCATGGGCTCGCAGAACGGCTTTGAGTATCGGCAGCCGTATTACTTCGACATTGCGCCCAATCGGGACGCAACCTTCTCGCCGGCCATCATGGCCAAGCGCGGCGTGGACCTGGCCGGCGAGTTCCGCTACCTGGAGCCGACCTACAAGGGCGAGCTGCGCGCAAATGTCCTGCCCGGCGACAAGTTGCGCAATCGCGACCGCTGGTCTTACAGCTTGCAGCACAGCGGCGCGATCAACACCGGGCTGGCCGCTATCGGCGATCTGGGGCTTAACCTCAATTTGAACCGTGTCAGCGACAACGACTACTGGCGTGATTTCCCGGTCGTCACGGGATCGACCACCCCGCGCCTGCTGTCCCAGGACGCGACTCTAAGCTGGGGCCGGGGGTATTTTGCCTCGACCGTGCGCACCCTCAAGTGGCAAACCCTGCAGGATTTGAGCGCCCCCATCATCCCGTCCTACGACCGACTGCCCCAGCTCACGGCCAGCTACACCCGTGTCGATGCACCGCTGGTGGGTCTGGGTAACGGATTCGACTGGTCGGTCGAAGGCGACTACACGCGATTTTCGGCCGACAGCCTGCTGACCAGGCAGCCCAACAGCAACCGGGCCTTTACCCGGGCCCAGCTCAGCCGCCCCTGGCTGTCGTCGGCCGGCTTCATCACCCC
>DASXRN010000491.1:0-17091 GCA_036506595.1 Polaromonas sp.
GGTGCCGCATGGCAACGCCCCGGTGACCGATTTGCCGGTGCGCGGCATTGTCGGTGGGTTGTACTTCATCGTCGACCTTACGCTCCCTACGGCCGTGTGCTTCATGACTGCCTTGTGTGCTAAAAAGATTAACTATGGCCAAATCAAAACCCAGGCAATCGGTCCCGGTGCCTCGCGCTAGGGATTCCGTTAATGCCACTGCTGCGCTACCGGACAATTGCCAAGTTGTACTGGTGTTGCAAGGCGGGGGTGCGCTGGGGGCTTACCAGGCCGGTGTTTACGAAGGATTGCATGAGGCCGGCATCGAACCCGATTGGGTGATCGGCACCTCGATTGGCGCCATCAACGCATCATTGATCGTCGGCAATCGGCCCGGGCAACGCGTGAAACGCCTGCGTACCTTTTGGCAAACGGTGGCGCTCAAGGGATTGGCTTCGCTGTGGCCAGCACTGCCTGGCCAGCCCACGGCATGGTCGAATTTCCAAACGATGAGCCAAGGGCTGCCGGGATTTTTCACCCCCAACCACCAGGCGTGGATTCATCCGCAGTTACCGCTGGATGAAGACGCAACCGGCTACTACCACACGACGGCTCTGCGAGAGACGCTGGCGTCACTGGTGGAACCCGAACGACTCAACGCTGGTGCACCACGCATGACTCTGGGCGCGGTTAACGTGCGTACCGGCGCAATGCGGTATTTCGACAGCCGCGATGAAACCCTTGAGCTGGCCCACATACTTGCGTCTGGCGCCTTGCCACCGGCTTTTCCGCCCGTGCGGGTGGGCGATGAGTGGTACTGGGACGGTGGCATCTACTCCAACACCCCGGTTGAGGCCGTGTTTGATGACCATCCGCGCCGCAACGCGCTTGTTTTCGCGGTGCAGTTGTGGCACCCGGACGGCGATTCGCCGCGCACGATGTCGCAGGTGACGACTCGACAAAAAGACATTCAGTACGCGAGCCGGGTTGACAGCCATGTGCAGCGGCAGGCACAAATCCATCAGCTGCGGCACATCGTGCGCGAGCTGGGCAAGGAACTGCCTGCGGCGGCCCGCGCCCGGCCAGAAATCCAGAAGATGGTGCACTATGGCTGCGGCACCGTCATGCACTTGGTGAATCTGGTCGTGCCACGCCTGCCAGGTGAGGACTATTCCAAAGACATGGACTTCAGCAGCTCAAGCATACAGTCGCGCTGGAATGCCGGTATCGAAGATGTCAGGTCGGCGTTCGCTAAACGTGCCTGGCTGCAACCGGTCGATCCGATGCAAGGCCTCGTGGTGCACGAGCCGGACCTCGACCGTCCGATTGAAAAGTCGATGGATTGACCGCGGACGAACGCGTACCAATTTCCGCGGCAACAGGAACCGCATCCGGCTTTCATCGCCCAGTCCTTATGAGGCTTGGGATCGCTATGTTATTAATAGCGGCTTGCGGCCGATGCATAAGGGCTTGACCCGGATTTCTTCATGAACCAGGAAGTCATTGCAAACAACTGGGGGGCCGATTCCAGTGAATCCATCAAGAACGCAAAGCATCCAGCGCAGAAAATAAGCAGCCCAACCCTGTCCGTATAAAATTTGCCCTCCTCGGCCTGAAGAATTGATGCGGCAACTGGACAACGTACCCATGACCGTCGTCACCCTTAAACCCGAATGCCAAAGTGCCTGAATTGGCGGACCCATTGGGTATCAAGGTCTCGGAGACAATGGATCGGCCAAGGCCACAACCATCAACCTTTTAGTCGTCCATGAACAAGCCTCTCGAAACCCGCCCCATCCGCAGCCAATACGAAGATTTCATGCGCCACGTGGACACGCACGGTGTCTTCAAGGCCGACCGCACCGGCACCGGCACCAAGAGCGTATTCGGCTACCAGATGCGCTTCGACCTGAACGAAGGTTTTCCGCTGGTGACGACCAAAAGGGTTCACCTCAAATCCATCGTGCAGGAACTGCTGTGGTTTCTGACCGGCAGCAGCAACAACAACTGGCTGAAAGAGCGCGGCGTGACGATTTGGGACGAATGGGCGCGCGAAGACGGCGACCTCGGCCCGGTCTATGGTGTGCAGTGGCGCAGCTGGCCGACGTCGGACGGCGGCCACATCGACCAGATCGCCGAAGTCATCAAGACGCTGAAAACCAACCCCGATTCGCGCCGCATCATCGTGAGCGCGTGGAACGTGGCCGACCTGTCCAAGATGGCCCTCATGCCCTGCCACGCCTTTTTCCAGTTCTACGTCGCGCCTGCCACTGAGGCTGGTGGTAAAGGCAAGCTCAGCTGCCAGCTGTACCAGCGCAGCGCCGACATCTTCCTCGGTGTGCCTTTCAATATCGCCAGTTACGCCCTGCTCACCCACATGGTGGCGCAGCAGTGCGACCTGGACGTGGGCGACTTCATCTGGACCGGTGGCGACTGCCACATCTACAGCAACCACGCCGAGCAGGTGGCGCTGCAACTCAGCCGCACGCCCCTGCCCTACCCCACGCTCCATATCAAGCGCAAGCCTGATTCGATCTTTGACTACCAGTTCGAGGACTTCGAGTTTCTGGATTACCAGTACCACCCGGCCATCAAGGCGCCGGTGGCGGTTTAAATGGGTTTGGGGCTGCCCATGAACATCAACATGATTTTTGCCCGCGCCGCCAACGGCGTGATCGGCAACGACAATCGCCTGCCCTGGCATTTGCCGGAAGACATGGCGCATTTCAAGCGCCTGACCCAGGGCTGGCCCGTCATCATGGGTCGCAAGACCTGGGATTCGCTGCCAGTCAAATTCCGGCCCCTGCCGGGCAGAACCAACATCGTCGTGACGCGGCAAGAAGGCTGGCGCGAGAACGGCGCGCTGCCCGCAGCCAGCCTGGCCGACGCGCTGAAACTTTGCGGGCAGTCCAAAGAAGTCTGGGTCATCGGTGGCGCGCAAATCTATGCACAGGCCGAGCCCCTGGCGCATCGCATTGAGGTCACCGAAATTGCCCAGGACTTTGAAGGCGATGCCTTTGCACCCCGGCTGGGCCCCGAATGGATAGCCACTGCCCGTGAAGATCACGTCTCTTCGAATGGGCTGAAGTTCACTTTTATCACTTACGACAAACACAAAGGAAATTGATATGTCAGGTGCCGGATTTCACGTACACGGGCCACACGACCATGAGCTGGAGCATGCCGCTCAAGGCGGGCATGGCGGCCACGAGAATGGCGGCGGCATGATCGCGCAGATCGCTGTCATCACGGCCATCATTGCCACGGTCGGGGCCATTTTTGCCTACATGGGCGGCGCCACGCAGGCCAACGCAGGCCTTTATAAAAACAATGCGGCCATCAAGAAAACAGAAGCGTCCAACCAGTGGAATTACTTCCAGGCCAAGAGTACCAAGCAGTCGCTGGCCGAGCTGGCTCGCGATTTGGCACCCGACGATAAAAAGGCGGTCTACCAGGGCAAGGTTGACCGCTACGAAAAAGAGAAAAACGAGATCAAGACGGTTGCTGAAAAACTGGAGGCCGAGGCCACCACCTGGGACAAGTCGTCGGACGATCAACTGCACCAGCATCACCGCTGGGCGCAAGCCACCACGGTGCTGCAGGTGTCCATTGCCCTGGCGGCGATTGCGCTGCTGACGCGCAAGCGCTGGCTGGAGTACGGGATGTTCGCAGTAGCCGGTGTAGGCCTGGTGGTCGGCGCGCTGGCTTCGCTACATATTTGATAGCTAATTAGGCCCGATTCATTTGGGCTGGAGCACTAAAACCATGAAAATCGCGACCTGGAACGTCAACTCGCTGGCCGTGCGGCTGCCGCAGGTACTTGGCTGGCTGGCCGCCAACCCGGTCGATGTGCTGTGCCTGCAAGAGCTCAAGCTCAGCGATGACAAGTTTCCTCTAAAGGAACTGGAAACCGCCGGCTACCACAGCGCAGTGTTTGGCCAGAAAACCTACAACGGTGTCGCCATTTTGAGCCGCTCGCCGGCACGTAACATCGTGAAAAACATTGTGGGCTTTGCCGACGAGCAGTCCCGCGTGATCGCCACCACGCTGGACTTGCCGGCGGGCGAGGTGCGCGTGGTCAACGGCTATTTCGTCAACGGCCAGGAACCGGGCAGCGAAAAGTTTGAGTACAAGATGAAATGGCTCAGCGGCTTGCGCCACTGGCTGCGCGAAGAGCTGGCGGCGCACCCGAATCTGGTGCTGCTGGGTGACTTCAACATCACCGTGGACGACCGCGACACCTACGACCCGGAAGGCCTGCGCGAAACCATCCACCACACGACCGAAGAACGCCAGCATTTCCAGGCGCTGCTCGACCTGGGCCTGACCGATGCCTTCCGTATGTTTGAGCAGCCCGAGAAAAGCTACACATGGTGGGACTACCGCGAGTTTGCCTTCCGGCGCAACCGCGGGTTGCGCATTGACCACATTCTGGTCAGCGAAGCGCTAAAGGCCCAGGTCGCAAGCTGTGTGATCGATAAGCTACCGCGCAAAAACGAGCGGCCCAGCGACCACGTACCGGTGATTCTGGAACTCGCTCCGCTATAAGAACAATAGCTGCTTGCGACCGTTAGGCGGCGCTTGCGGCTATTATTTACTCGAGATTCAGCTCCTGGATCTTGCGCGTGATGGTGTTGCGGCCTATGCCCAGCTTTTGAGCCGCCTCTATACGCCGGCCGCGGGTATTGGCCAGCGCGGTCTGTATCAGCTTGGACTCAAAGCGGCGCGTCAGCACGTCCCACACGTCATTGCGGCCCGCCGCCAGCAGGGCCTGCGCCTCGGCCTCCAACCCGCTTTCCCAGCCAACCAGGGTTTCGCCCTCATGTCCCAAACCGTGTACCGGCACGGACTGCGGCAATGACAATGCAGCAGATCCCGGCAGCTCGGTAAAAGGAGCATGTTCAGCCCCCGCCGTCTGCAACAGCTGGATTGGCTCTGTTTTTTCTGCCGATGCCGCGCCCTTGCCTGGCACCGGCACGGCACTGCTCAAGACTTCGGGCGGCAGGTCCTTGGCTTCAATGACCTGGGCCGGCGCCATCACGGTCAGCCAGTGGCAGATGTTTTCCAGCTGGCGCACATTGCCGGGAAAGCTGAAATTGCTCAGCTGCTGCAAGGCGGCGTCCGTGATCCGCTTGGGCTCTATGCCCAGCTGCTTGGCGCTTTGCTGCAAAAAATGCCGCGTCAGCATGAACACGTCTTCGCGCCGCTCACGCAGGGCCGGCAGGCGCAGGCGAATCACGTTGAGGCGGTGAAACAGGTCTTCGCGAAAGCCGCCTTCCTTGACGCGCTGCTCCAGGTCCTGGTGCGTGGCGGCAATCACGCGCACATTGGCCTTGACGGCGTTGTGCCCGCCGACGCGGTAAAAATGCCCGTCCGACAGCACGCGCAGCAGCCGTGTTTGCAAATCAAACGGCATGTCGCCGATTTCATCGAGAAACAGCGTGCCGCCATCGGCCTGCTCGAAGCGGCCGCGCCGCATGGTCTGCGCGCCGGTGAAGGCGCCGCGCTCATGGCCGAACAGCTCGCTCTCCAGCAAGTCTTTCGGAATGGCCGCCGTGTTGATGGCGACAAAGGGTCCATTGGCCCGTGGCGAGTGCTTGTGCAGCGCCCGCGCCACCAGCTCTTTGCCCGAGCCGGATTCGCCGGTAATCATCACGGTCACATTGCTCTGGCTCAAGCGGCCAATCGCACGAAACACGTCCTGCATGGCGGGCGCCTGGCCCAGCATTTCCGGGGCGGCGGCCATGCGCTCCTCGGCCACTTCCTCGCGCTGGCTTTCCTCGACCGCGCGGCGAATCAGCTCCACCGCCTTGACCAGGTCAAACGGCTTGGGCAGGTATTCGAACGCGCCGCCCTGAAAGGCGGAAACTGCGCTGTCCAGATCGGAGAACGCCGTCATGATGATGACGGGCAAGCCCGGCAGTTTGGCCTTGACCTTTTCCAGCAGGTCCAGGCCCGAGCCGCCGGGCATGCGGATGTCGCTCACCAGGACTTGCGGCCCATCTTCCTCGGTGGCGTCTTCCAGTGCCGCCAGCACTTCACGCGGGTTGGTGAAACTGCGCGTGGGCAGGTCCTCGCGCAGCAAGGCCTTTTCCAGAACAAACCGGATGGACTGGTCATCGTCAACGATCCAAATCGGTTTCATGTGTTGCCATCCCTTTTATGTCGCCTCAATGATCGGTGGAGCAGACTTCAAGGCAGAGGAATCAGGATCTTGAAATCTGTACTTCCCGGCCTGCTCTCGCACTCAATCAAACCGTGGTGTTGCTGAACAAAGGTTTGCGCCAATGTCAGCCCCAGCCCCGAACCGCCTTCCCGCCCTGACACCAGGGGATAGAAAATCCGGTCTTTGATGGAGTCCGGCACACCCGGTCCATTGTCGATGACATGCAATTCCAGTGCCAAGCGGTAGCGCTGCTTGCCAAAAGTCACTTGCCGGGCAATGCGGGTCCTGAAAGTGATCTGTGCATCACCCGCGGCAAGGCGCTCTGCCAGCGCCTGCGCAGCGTTATGGGCGATGTTCAATACCGCCTGTATCAGTTGCTCGCGGTCGCCGCGAAAGTCGGGAATCGAGATGTCGTAGTCCCGCACCACCACCAGCCCCTTGGGAAACTCGGCCAGGATCAGCGAGCGCACGCGTTCGCACACTTCGTGGATATTCACATCGCCCACCAGGTGCGGACGGCGGTGCGGCGCGAGCAGGCGGTCAACCAGGGTTTGCAGGCGGTCTGCCTCATGGATGATGACCTGGGTGTATTCGGTCAGCTCCTTGTCAATCTCCATCTGCAGCAACTGCGCCGCGCCGCGAATGCCGCCCAGCGGATTCTTGATTTCGTGGGCCAGGTTGCGAATCAACTCCTTGTTGGCCTGCGCCTGGTCCATCAGGCGTTCCTCGCGGTCTTGCCTGGCCTGCTGCTCCTGCGGCAGCATCTCCACAATCGCTTCGCCAGGCGTATCGGTTTGCGCCACCACCACATGCACGGGCATGGGCTCGTGGTTGAGGCGCCTGAGCCAGGCGTCATAGCGCAAGGCGGCAAACTCATTGCTGCCGGCCCCCTCCAGCGCATGATGCAGAATCAGCGGCTCGGTAAAACAGTCGGGAAGCTGCGAGCCTTCAATGGTGCGCCGCGAAGTGCCCAGCGCGTCTTCCAACGCGGCATTGGCAAACACCACAACGCCATTGGTACGCACCACGGCCACCAGCGTGGCCAGCAGGTCAAACGATTGAAAGCGAAGAGCCCCTGATGCAGGGGAAGAAGGCGAAACGGGGGGGGAGTTTGGCTTGTTCAAGCCATCCATTTTGACCCAGATGCGCTGGCTACGCGCGCTTAATTCGCGGCCGGCAAGCGGGAAATCTCACGCTTGAGGCCGGCAATGTCGCTCTGGTTGCGGGCGATGCTGTCCTTGAGTTCAGCCACACGGTCCAGGTAGCGCTGGTAGTTGCGCCCCTCGATGCCCTGCTTCTCGGGCTCGCCGTTGTTGTACTCTTTTTGCAGCTCGGCCAGCTTGGCTTCTGCCTTTTTCAGTTCCGACTCCAGAATGGCGCGCGAGTCGCTGTCGCGGGCCCGCTGCTCCGGGCCGGCCTCGGTACGCGTTCCACCCGACGCAGCTGCAGCAGCAACGCGCGCAGGGGCTTTTTGCACGGGCGTACCCTGCACCACGGTGACATTGCCACCGGACATCAACTTGCAATTGCGGTTCTGGGCATCCTTGGCATTGTTGATGTATTCGGGCACACCACCGCTGGCGGCAGCGCAGCGGTAAATCTGCTGCGCCCAGACAGTAGATCCTGCACTGGCCAGCAGCAAGGACAAAAGAGGCAGCAATAAGGTGTTTTTCATAATGGATTTCCGGCGCTCTGCAAGCGCAACAACGGTCTATCAGTATGCGGCAAAGCGGCAAAAATTCAAACCCAGCAGCTTTATAAGCCCTTATGAGCTCGTATCCCAAAAATCCCCAAAAAAAAAGGACGGCAAATGCCGTCCTTTTTTGGCCAACACTGCAAGAACAGTCAATGGCCGGGATCGTTGCGCCCTGATTACAGGGAATAGTACATGTCGAACTCGATCGGGTGCGTGGCCATGCGCAAGCGCGTCACTTCACCCATTTTCAGTTCAATGTAGGCGTCCAGCATGCTGTCGGTGAACACGCCGCCCTTGGTCAGGAAACCGCGACCCACGTCGAGGGCATCCAGCGCCTGGTCCAGGCTGTGGCACACGGTTGGCACTTTTGCATCTTCCTCGGGCGGCAGATGGTACAGGTCTTTCGTCGCGGCTTCGCCGGGATGGATCTTGTTTTCCACGCCATCCAGACCGGCCATCATCAGGGCCGCAAAGCCGAGGTAAGGGTTCATCAGTGGATCGGGGAAGCGCGCTTCAATCCGGCGGGCCTTGGGGTTGGCCACATAAGGAATGCGGATGGAAGCCGAACGGTTCTTGGCCGAGTAAGCCAGCTTGACCGGTGCTTCATAGCCAGGCACCAGGCGCTTGTAGCTGTTGGTGCCGGGGTTGGTGATGGCGTTCAGGGCACGGGCGTGCTTGATGATGCCGCCGATGTAGTACAGGGCGAAATCAGACAGGCCGGCATAGCCGTCGCCGGCAAACAGGTTTTTGCCGTCTTTCCAGATCGACTGGTGCACGTGCATGCCGGAGCCGTTGTCGCCGACGACGGGCTTGGGCATGAAGGTGGCGGTTTTGCCGTAGGCGTGGGCCACGTTCTGCACCACGTACTTCAGGACCTGCGTCCAGTCGGCGCGCTCAACCAGCGTGCTGAAGCGGGTGCCGATTTCATTCTGGCCGGCGCCGGCCACTTCGTGGTGGAACACTTCAACCGGAATGCCCAGCGTTTCGAGAATCAGCGACATCTCGGCGCGCATGTCTTGCATGCTGTCCACCGGTGGCACGGGGAAATAGCCGCCCTTGACAGTGGGACGGTGGCCGCGGTTGCCGCCTTCGAGCTTCGTGCCCGAATTCCAGGGCGCTTCGTATTCCTCGATTTTGAAGAAGGTGCCCGACATGTCGGTGTTCCAGCGCACGTCGTCAAAAATGAAGAACTCAGGCTCTGGTCCGAAGAAAGCCGTGTCGCCCAGGCCAGTGGCCTTGAGGTAGGCTTCAGCGCGCTTGGCGATGGAGCGGGGGTCACGGTCATAGGCCTTGCCGTCGCTGGGTTCCAGCACGTCGCAGCTCAGGAACAAGGTCGTTTCTTCAAAGAAAGGGTCGATGTTGGCGGTGTTGGGGTCAGGCATCAGCTGCATGTCGGAAGCTTCAATGCCCTTCCAGCCTGCAATCGATGAGCCGTCAAACGCATGGCCCGAAACGAATTTGTCTTCGTCAAAGTGGGACACGGGCACGGTCACGTGCTGCTCTTTGCCCCTGGTGTCGGTGAAGCGGAAGTCAACAAACTTGACTTCGTTTTCCTTGACCATTTTCATGACGTCTGCGACGGTCTTTGCCATCAGAATCTCCTGTTGCTGGATGGGTGGTTGAAAAAATTAACTTCTGGGTGGCTGAATGCACTTTTTGTGCCACAAGCCAATGGCTGTTCAGTTTTTAGCCCAACCTTGAATTGTGCCGCCAACTCAAGGCACTTCAGCCATTTCGCGCTGGCAAAGCAGAAAAACAGCACAAACAAAATGCACCATAAATGGGTACATCTTGAATGCACCATTTTGAGGCAAAAATTCAACGCACCAATTCGGGGCCAAATTTAAGGTCAAAACGGTGCAGCCCGGCCAGCAAGGCCGGGTAAGCCAGGTTGACTGCCTCGGGGCTGCCTTTCACGCCCAGCTCGATATGACGGCCGTAGTCGGGATGATCCACACTGGGCAGGCTGAACACCTTGACGCCGGCATGGGCCGCTTCAATATCGAGCATCAACGGGGTCAGCATGGCTTCCATGGAGCCGAACACGATGACCGATTTTTCAAGATAGGCCAGTTTTTGGTGCAGATGGGCGTAGCGCTGGTCCAACACCCATTCGATCATCGGCCAGGCCATGACCGGGAAACCCGGCACGAAATAGACGCCCCCACGTTCCCCCACTCCGTGTGGGTCACTGGACGTGCCCACGCCAGAGGCGTCGGCCCTTCCTCCCGTCCACACCTGCGCGGGCAGGTTTGGAGCCGCGGTCGTCAGCCCCTCGGGGGCCCTCGCGCCTTGGGACGGCCCGGCGCCGCTCGAGCGTTCTACCGTACAAAAAAACCCTGGAATCTTGTTGTAGGGATTCGGAATGATCTGCGCACCCAGCGGAAACACGCCCATGTTGAGGCGGTGGATGTTGTCGTGGCGCTCGGGCTCGTAAGGCAGGCCCTGCTCTTTGGCGACGTCCTGCATGCGCTCGCGGATTAAAACCTCGGCCTCGGGGTGCAGGGTCAGGTCAACGCCCAGCGCCTTGGCCGCGCATTGCCGGGTGTGGTCGTCGGGTGTGGCGCCTATGCCGCCGCAGGAAAACACTACATCGCCGGACTCACGCGCGGCAGCGAAGGCGCGCGCCAGCGTGGCGGTGATGCGGGCCGGATCGTCGCCCACGTAGTCGGCGTACGCCAGCTGCAGGCCGCGCGCACCCAGCAGTTCAATCACCTTGGGCAGGTGCTTGTCGGCGCGCTTGCCCGAGAGAATTTCATCGCCGACGATGACGAGTCCGAAGTTTGTGGTCATGCGGGGGATCTCTTGAAGTTATGGCAGGGGATCGGGCTTGCCGCCCAGCGAACCGAAGTTCGGCGCCGGCCCGGGAGAAGCGTCGGGGGCCAGCTCATTCGCTATTGATTTGATAGCTTCCTGCGCAAGCGGGTCGAGGGCCAGGGCATTGTTTTTCTTGCGAAGTTGCTCCAGTGCCGCCAGCGTGTAGTGGGCAAACCAGAGCGAGGAAAAGGCAAACACCAGGGTGTAAATCCAGATCGCCACCGGCACCAGGATAGGCGCCATGGCCACAAACATCGCACCCGATGCCCAGATCAGGCTGGGTGCGGCCCCCAGGTAACCGCTGAGTACGCCTATGCCCAGCAAGGGCGCGCGGTGCTCCTTGAAAATCTGGCGGCGCTCTTCGCTGCTGGCATGCTCCACCAGCGCGTCGTAGGACATGACACGGTAGGTCAGCCAGCCCCAGATCAGCGGCGGCAGAATCAGAATCAGCGGCGGAATCAGCCACAGCGGAATCGACACCAGCAGCGCAACGGCCGCCAGCAAAGTGGAACCCAGGGACCAAAACAGACTGGCCAGCAGGGAGCCGCCTTTTTTACGCTCCAGCAGCGGAAAGCGCCGCTCGGCCACCAGCGCCACCATGGCCGGTGTCATGAAGACCGCCACAAACAACAGCGAGGCAATCACGATGACGGGAATGGCCAGAAACAGCAGCAGCGCCGGTGCCAGCACCAGGCGCAGGCTGCTGAGCCCCAGGCCCTCCAGCCAGTGCACCATGGTGTTGACCAGCTCATAGCTCTCCAGGTTGGCGCGTACCACTGCCACCGCGTCTTCCCAGAAAAAGTAGCCCAGGCCCAGCGAGATCACCGCCATGATGATCAGCGGCAGCACGGACAGCGCAATGACACGGGGATGCAGGCAGTACATCACCGCACGCCAGAAGGAATCGAGGAGCTTGCTCATAGCCATTAAGGATAACGTGAATGCATGACTGCTCTCTGGGAGAAGGCATTTTTCCGCCGGGCCGCCCCAAGGAAAAAACCAGCCCCCTCGGGGGGCAGCGCATTACACGAAGTGAACCGCGTGGGGGCGTATCAAGCGCGGCCAAACAGCCGCTTCAGGCCCAACCACTGCTGGGACCAGAAGCCGCGGCCATAGTCGCGTGCTTTTTCAACCTGGTCGCGCACACCGGTCGGGTCGTAGCGCTGCTCAAAGTTGACCGTGCCAAACAGCATGTCCCACCAGGGCAGCAAGACGCCGAAGTTATAGCCTCCGAGCGTGCCTGTTCCAGCCGACTCATGCCCAATGCCTATGCTGTGGTGCAGCCGGTGAAAGCGCGGGCTGACCCAGAGCCGCTCTCCGATTTGCCCAAACCACAGCCGCACATTGGCATGCTGAAAGCTTTCGCTGAGCTGGGTGAAGGCCACGATGGCGATGAACTGGCCGGGGGCCACGCCTATGAGCTGCGCCACCAGCACGACGAGGGTGTCCACCAGGATGTCGTCGAGCAGGTGGTTGCGGTTATCGCTCCACATGGTCATTTGCCGCTGCGCGTGGTGCAGCGAATGCAGCCGCCACCACCACTCCAGCTGGTGCTGGCCGCGATGCGTCCAGTAGGCCACAAAGTCAAACACCACCAGGTAAATCAGCAGGCTGACCAGCGCGTTGTCGGTGATGCCGGGCCAGAGCTGGTCGAGGTGAAAAGTACCGTAGCCGGCAGTGCGCAGCGCGCCAAAGGCTTCGTCAAACCAGGGGTCCAGCGTGAAAAACAGTGCGATGCGAAAAAGGCCCAGCCGGTGAATCAGCGTGTACAGAATATCGGTGCGGATGGTGGCGCGGTCAGTCACCGGTTCCACCGGCCGCCAGCGCTGCAGCGGCCCTATCAGCACCAGCAAAATGATGATCTGAATCAACCCCACCATGAACCAGGCCGTGGCCTCGTAGCCGTCTTCGAGCAGGTTGCCCAGGCCCAGCTCAAACATGGCGGGCTGCACGGCGGCCTCAAACAGCCACTGCTGCACCTTCGAGAAAATATCAGTAAACCAGTCCATAGCGCTTATTTTTTGGGCTTGGCCGGTGCCGGGCTGGCCTGCCCTTCAATCCTGGTGTCAATCCAGGTTTTGTATTGAGGGTGTTCGCGCAAGGTTTGAAAGCAAAAGCCCTTGGACTTGAGGCCGGTGATCAAGGGCTCCAGCACGGCCGGCGCCCAGGGGTCTTTGCGCGACCAGATGCCCAGATGGGCCAGCAAAATGTCACCGGGCTGTATATCGCGCAGCGCGCGTTGAAGCAGCAAGTCGTTGGGGTATTTGTCGCTGGAAAGCTCGTCGCCCAAAAAGCCCGCCGGTGACCAGCCCACATGTGCATAGCCACAGGCCTGGGCGGCCGCCAGCAGCCTGGGCGAGGTTTTGCCGCCAGGCGCCCTGAACAGCGGCAGCGGTTTCTTGCCGGTGATGGCCTCAAGGCGTTTGCTGGCCTTGCCAATTTCTTCGCAGTACTGCGCGGCCGTCCAGGTAAGGTCGTGGCCTTCCGACGGGCCCGCCGATGGGCGAATCCTGAATTGAACCGGCACATCAGGCGCACCTGCCACATCGGCACGCCAGTAGCTGTGGTCCCAGGTGTGCGAGGCAAACTCGTGGCCCTCCGCGGCACGCGCCTTCCACCAGCCGGCCCAATGCGTTCCCAGGCTGCCGTCGCCGGTCTTCGTCCGTTCATTGGCGGCGAAAAACGTGACCTTGACCTGGTGTTTATTGAGGATGTCCGCGATCTGCGGGGCCACTTCCATGTGGCCGGTGTCCAGGGTCAGGTAGACCGGCTTGCAGGATGCCGCTACCGATTGCACCGCGTTTTGTGCGGCTTTTTTTGCATCATTTGGCCCTGCAGCCCAGGCGGGATACCCATAAGCAGCTACGAAAATAATAGCAAGCAGCGAACGCAGAGGGTCCCCCCACCAGCAGGGGCCGCGGAACCGGCTTTGCCGGGCCGCAGGCGCAGCGGCCCCCCTGGGGGGCAGGGAGCTACACGAAGTGAGCGACCGTGGGGGCTCACTACCGCGGCGCGTGGTCCAGCGTCCAGACGCCATGGGGGCTCTTTCCAACATTAATCTGGCGCATGATCTTGCGGCTGGCGACATCAATCACGGTGAGTTTTTTGGCCCAGCGCGAGCTGACCAGAATCTGCTTGCCATCACGGCTCACGTCGATACAGTCGGGCCCGCCCGGTACCGGGTAGTTGTCCACCACTGCCAGGGTCTGCAAATCGATTTTGCTGATGCTGTTGGCCACGCGGTTGCTGACCAGCACATGCCGCTGGTCGCCAAAGGCGCGAAAGGCATGGGCACCGGCACCGGTCTTGATGACCTTGCTGCGCCTGGGCTCCTTGCCGCTCACGTCGTAGACCTCGACCGCGTCACCGCCAGTCAGGCCGACCAGCAGGAATTTGTCGTCGGCCGTGCCATACACATCGGCCGGGACGGAACCGGTCTTGGTACGCCACTTGATGGTCTGGCTGGCCAGATCCAGCGCAACCAGCTCGTCGCTGTCCTGCATGGTGGAGTAAATCGTCGTGCTTTTGCTGTCTATCCACAAATGGCTGGGCGTTTTGCCCGTGGCCACGCGCTTGACCAAAGTGATGTCCTTGCCGTCCCAGCGGTAGATGTCAATGTGGTTCAGGCGGTTGGCGGCGGTCACAAACCATTTCATGTCGGGCGAAAAGCGCAACTGGTAGGGATCAATAATTCCGCGCACGGTGCGCTGCACTTCGGCGGTTTTGGGGTCGATGAAGGTCAGCGAGTCGGACAAGGCATTGGCCACAATCACCGATTTTTCGTCGGGCGTGAGGTAAAGGTGGTGCGGCTGCTTGCCGGTGGCGATGCGCTTGGTCTCGGCCCAGGTCAAAGGATTGATCACGCTGACGCTGTCATCCAGCGAGTTGAGCACAAACACGGGAGATGCGGCCTGGGCCAGCGTCGGCAGGCACAACACACTGAAAGCGGCAAGCAGCGAAGTGAGCCAGGCGGCTAAAAAACGGGCAGAAACATTCACAAAAACAGTCTTTCCAGGGTCAACCCGGTAGTGTAGCGGGCGACTGTGGCCGAATGAGGGCGAAACAGGGCCAAATAGCGCGCCATGGCGTCACGTCATGTCACCCGAGGAAGGCTCAGCAAATTGTTGACATCCCTTACGATGCTGTGATGAATAGGCTGGAGAGCAACGCTTGCGGGCTGGAAATCCGGCAGATTGCCGGAGCCGCCCATTTGGCACCTGTCGTTTTCCTGCATGAAGGGCTGGGCTCCGTCAGCCTTTGAATACGGCACGATGCGGCAGCTCGACGAAATTGCCTTGGCAGCGCCGCAGGCCCGCCAGCTCAGGCAGGCCAGTTGCGGGCATTCGCCGCAGCGCGATTAGCCCGAAAAGACCGTTGAAGCGATCACCGACTTCCTCAAAAACACCGGCTGATTGCTACTATTTTTATAGCTTCAAGCGCCCTTTTCTTACAGGCTAGAGCCCTATTTATTGATTTCAAGCCTGGGCGGAAATGCTCGCCAGATCCTGCGCTGTCAGCCAGCGCCACTCGCCGGGTTTCAGGTCAACCGGCAAGGCCAGCGCGCCAATGCGTGCGCGGTGCAGGCCTTCCACCCGATTGCCCACGGCGGCAATCATGCGCTTGACCTGGTGGTATTTGCCCTCGGTCAGGGTCAGGCTCAGTTGCAACTCCCCGGTTTGCACGCAGGCCGCCGCCCGAACCGGCTTGGGACCATCATCCAGCACCACACCAGCCAGCAGTTTTTGAATCTGCTTGTCGTCCACCGCATGTTTGGCCGTCACTTCATAGACCTTGGGCACATGGTGCTTGGGCGAGCTCATGCGATGAATAAACTTGCCATCGTCCGACAGCAGCAGCAAACCGGTCGTGTCCTGGTCCAGCCGGCCCACCGCCTGCACCCCCGCCGCCGCGCCGCCGCCGCGCTGGCGAATCGGTGCCGGCAGCAGCGTGTAAATGCTGGGATAGGTGCTGGGTTTCTGCGAGCATTCGTAGCCAGCGGGCTTGTGCAACATCAAATAGGCTTTTTCGTGGTACTCCCACAGCCCGCCCTGCACGCTGAAGCGTAAACCATCCGCTATAAATTCCATAGCTGGATCTACACACGGAACGCCGGCCACAGCCACAAAACCCTGTTGAACCAGCCCCGCGCACACGCGCCTGGTTCCGAAACCCTGGGTGTAAAGAATGTCTTGCAAGGTCATCATGTTCATCGCCCCGATTGTCACCGACTCCAGGAAGCCGAGTCCGCATGGCAAGCCATAACGACCGTCAGGCAGCGGTTTGGCGGCGCGCTGATACAAGTGTTTTCTGGGAATTTTTCACAGACACTTTTCAATGTTTGTTGTTACGCTTGGTTGCAAAGAGAAAGGTGGACGGCAATGAGCACCTATTCGAGCGAAACCTGGCTGGCACTGGGAGGAATCGGTCTACTGATGGGCGCCAGCATCGGCGCCCTGATTCACGCCTGGTGGCTGCGGCGAATTGCCCGCGCGCGCCGCCGCATCCCCAGGCACTGGCCACTGAGCCAGCGCCTGGTCGCCAACAGCGAAGAGCGCAAGGTCTGGCGCTGGCTCGCCCCCACCTTCCCAGACCATTCAGTGATGATCAAGATGCCTGTGACGCGCTTCACGCTGCCGATCACCAAAAAGCACGGCCTGCACTGGTTTGAACTGCTCAGCGGCTTGTACTGCACCTTCACTGTGGTCACCGCCGACGGCCAGGCGATCGGTTGCGTGGACGTACTGGGCCAGCTGCGTCTTGCCAGAAAGACCCGCATCCTCAAGGAAACGCTGCTCAACCAATGCGGCATCGCCTACATCGTTGTGGAATCGGCCCACCTGCCAAGTGCGCATGACATCCGCAGCGAATTTTTGGGTGACATGGCATCCATGCCGCATGACCGCGCACGCGAGCGCAGCCAAGCGGCCATCATTTCGGCAAGCACCAGCCTGCGCGAATCCCTGAAGTGTCAGCGCAAGACCCGCGACAGCGGCCGGACACCCTTGACGCCAAACAGTGATGGCAACCATGACTCCCTGAACCACGACGATTCAGGCAGTCATTTCCCCATCCTGTGGCAGGAAAATTCCTTTATCATGCCGCTGGACAGTCGCAAGAGCGAGCTGCGCTAGCACGGCAACCCCAACTCGCCAGACCTGCGCAGAGAGGGGGGCAGGTCAATTACGCCCGATGAAACGGCAGAGTTGACGCTCAAAATAAGGCCTGAAAGGCCCGTAGGCCGTTAAAAAGGGCTCTTTTAACTACAGAAAATGGCTGGAGACCTATTTGGAGATCTATAAATACAGGCGCAGCCAGCCTGCTAACTCAGCAGCTTGATCAGGGAAGTGGGGTGAAAGGCCCAACCCACCAGGCCCGAAAGCCCCATCAGCACACCAAAGCCAGCCGGCACCAGGCTCAAGCCGTAAAGCCACCA
>DASXRN010000492.1:0-29130 GCA_036506595.1 Polaromonas sp.
GCTTCATACGAGGGTTCGATTCCCTTCACCCGCTCCAGATACAACAAAGGCCCCTCGGGGCCTTTTTCATTGGTCAAGCAGTTTTTTTGATGCCTTGCATCTTGTAACTTCATTTGTACTTTGATGCTGACTTCGTGTAACGCAGCTTGCAATGTGCATTTAGCACTTCTAGCATGAATTTGCGCGGCCCGGTGATGACCGCACCGCTCACGCTGCGATCAGCGTGTCAACTAAAGGAGCAAATGATGATAGCCAAAACAATTGCTCGAGGATTCAAGGCTTATCCCCTTGCATGCGCGCTTGGTATTGTTGGCGTCGCACTCTACGCAGGCTCGGCCAGCGCTGGTGAATGTGTGTTGAGCGACGCTAATAGAGATACCGGATGGACCATAAGCTTCGCCGACGCCCAGGTCAGTAATTGCCGCTTTGTGGGCAATGCGGGAGCCGGGCGCAACAAAGGTACGCTCAGCCTGACCCTGAAGATAACAAATAGAGACCCAATCCCCATCCAGTTCTTGGAGACAAACAGGGCGGCGGCAGATAGTTTCGGCTTCCGCATCACTTCGAACTGGACACTGAACAATCAGTTTCAGACCTTGAAAGGCATCAGGGGCCGGGCAATAGATCCCAATCAAGAACTCAAGAACGACATCAACCAGTTTGTCGAAGATGCCCACCCGGGGTTCGCGCATTTTCATCAGGATGCGACATTTATCCCTAACCCATTCGGGGCTGCGGATTGCGACTGCGAGTCGGATAAAGACTTCAGGGTTCGGGGTACCGCGTTGGTCGGAGCGCCTTCGACCGTGGAAGTTAAAGGCATAGGCGTTCATCAGATTGAGGAGCAGGGTTTCCAGAGAAACTTCACGGTGAGCGTAGAGCCGCTTCGTGAAAACTGAGGAACCCGACACGCAAGGACTGACACAGGAGCACCGCATTCTGGAGGCTGCGTGGCGGCGCCTGCGTGCTGCGCTGGCGCAAATTGCCACGGGAGAGGCCGCGCCACTGTCGTCAGACGCGATGGACGATTTTGCCGAGCTGTACCAGCGCCACATCGAGCGCCAAGAGAGCGAGCTGCCGCCCATGGCAGCCCGCCTTCTAACCGATGAATACATCGCCCGTGTCAGCCAGGCGATGCGCGAACGGCGCGGGATTGCCGGGGTGTAGCCTGCCGCCCACGCGCAGTGCAGCTTCACGCCCGTCTTGGCCTGCAGTGACTCCATGGTCACACCGGACGTCAGTTCGATGACTTTCAGCCCTTGGAGAAATTGGAATCCGACCCTCATGACGCTACTCATGGCGCTACAACAGGGTCTTTTCTTTTTTGGCGAGCGTTCCACCCATAGAACGCTGACATCCAGCTTTTGCGACTACTGAAAGCACTGCTGCATCCCTATAGTTAGTTCTGCCATGACCGACAGCACTCGCATCATCGGCTTCATCAACAGGCATTAAAAGGAGCAGCGCGATGAAAAAAGTTTTGGGTACCTACAGCAGCCCCCGCCCTCACTGGGTGGGCGATGGCTTTCCGGTGCGCTCACTGTTCAGTTATGACACCCTGGGCCAGCAAGCCAGCCCCTTCCTGCTGCTGGACTATGCAGGGCCGGCACAATTTACGCCCACAGCCAAGCCCCGTGGCGTGGGCCAGCATCCGCACCGTGGCTTCGAGACCGTCACCATTGTTTACCAGGGCGAGGTCGAGCACCGCGACTCCACCGGCAATGGCGGCGTCAT
Organism: Polaromonas sp.; assembly: GCA_036506595.1. Taxonomy (GTDB): domain Bacteria; phylum Pseudomonadota; class Gammaproteobacteria; order Burkholderiales; family Burkholderiaceae_C; genus Polaromonas. The sequence continues at coordinate 1,735 of DASXRN010000492.1, forward strand.
CGGCCCGGGCGATGTGCAATGGATGACGGCCGCATCGGGCATTCTGCATGAAGAGTTTCACTCGCACGCGTTCACGCGCAAGGGCGGTGCGCTGGAGATGGTGCAGCTGTGGGTCAACCTGCCGGCCAAGGACAAGATGGCGGCGCCCGGCTATCAGGGCATTCTTGACCAGGACATTCCGCAGGTGGACTTGGCTGAAGACGCCGGAACCTTGCGCGTGATCGCGGGCAACTACAGCGGCCACAAAGGCCCGGCACACACCTTCACGCCGATTGATGTGTGGGATGTGCGGCTGCGGCAAGGCAAGACGACGACGCTGCCCATCCCCGAAGGACGCACCGCTGCGCTGGTCGTGCTGCATGGCACGGTACTGGTCAACAACCAGGAGGTGGTGCGCGAAGCGCAAATGGTGCTGCTTGACCGTGCAGGCGAAGACTTGCGGGTGGAGGCCAACAGCGATGCGACTTTGCTGCTGCTCAGTGGTGAGCCGATTGACGAACCCATCGTCGGCCATGGGCCGTTTGTGATGAACACCCAGGGTGAAATCCTGCAGGCGATGCAGGACTTCAACGCTGGGCGCTTTGGGCAGATGCCGCACTGAAGACGGGACCGGTGTTAGGCGCGCAATATTGCGCGCACCCTTGAAAAAGTCGCAGCCTGAAAAGGTCTGCGGCTTTTTTGTTAATGCAGCTTCACGCCCGTCTTGGCCTGCAGTGACTCCATCGTCACACCGGGCGCCAGCTCAATGACTTTCAGCCCTTGCGGTGTCACGTCCATCACGGCCAGGTCGGTGATGATGCGGTTCACCACGCCCACGCCGGTCAAGGGCAGCGTGCACTTCTCGAGGATCTTGAAGTCTTCGGTGCCGTCTTTCTTTTTGGCGACGTGCTCCATCAGCACGATCACACGCTTGACACCGGCCACCAGGTCCATGGCGCCGCCCATGCCCTTGACCATCTTGCCCGGAATCATCCAGTTGGCCAAATCGCCTTTTTCGCTGACCTGCATGGCACCCAAAATCGACAAATTGATCTTGCCGCCGCGAATCATGGCGAAGCTGTCATGGCTGCCGAAAATCGACGAGCCCTTGATGGTGGTGACGGTCTGCTTGCCGGCGTTGATCAGGTCGGCATCTACCGCGTCTTCGGTCGGGAAAGGGCCTATGCCCAGCATGCCGTTTTCCGACTGCAGCCAGACTTCCTTGTCATCGGGCACGAAGTTGGCCACCAGCGTCGGAATGCCGATGCCGAGATTGACGTAAAAGCCGTCTTCGAGTTCTTGCGCGGCACGCGCCGCCATTTGGTCTTGCGTCCAGGCCATGTTTATGCTCCAACCTTTTCAGTAATCGTTCTTTTCTCAATGCGCTTTTCGGGATGGGGGTTGCACACAATGCGGTGCACATAAATGCCCGGCAGGTGAACCGAATCGGGTGCCATCTCGCCGGTTTCCACCACCTCCTCCACTTCCACAATGCAGACCTTGCCGGCCATGGCGGCTGCCGGGTTGAAGTTGCGCGCGGTCAGGCGGAACTGCAGGTTGCCCGATTTGTCGGCGCGGTGCGCCTTGACCAGCGCCACATCGGGCACCAGCGAGCGCTCCATCACATAGGTTTCGCCGTCGAACTCGCGCAGTTCCTTGCCTTCGGCCACCATGGTGCCGACGCCGGTTTTGGTGAAAAAGGCCGGAATGCCGGCACCGCCTGCGCGCAGCTTTTCAGCCAGCGTGCCCTGTGGCGTGAACTCCAGCTCCAGCTCGCCCGCCAGGTACTGGCGCTCGAACTCCTTGTTCTCGCCGACATAGCTGGAAATCATTTTCTTGATCTGCCGCGTCTCCAGCAGCTTGCCCAGACCGAAGCCATCGACACCGGCGTTGTTGGAAATTACGGTGAGGTTTTTGACCTCGCTGTCCTTCAGCGCGTCAATCAGCGCCTCGGGAATGCCGCACAGCCCAAAACCACCCACGGCCATCAATTGGCCGTCCTTGACGATGCCCTTGAGGGCCTCGGTCGCGGAGGGAAAAAGTTTATTCACGAATAGTCTCCTTGTGTCGTTCAAATCCAGCCGGTCCAGTACGATACTACCTATTCAAATACGTAGTTTTTCGTAAAGGTTAGCCCGATGAAAGTAAATGGGGAAGTGAATTACCAACTCGCTTTCGACCTGGCACCGGTGGGACTGGTGTTGTCCCGCAACCGCGCTATTGTGGACTGCAACCAGCATTTGTGCGAGATGTTTGGCGCTTCGCGCGAGCAGCTGGCGGGCCAGTCCTTCCAGGTGCTCTACCCCAGCGTCGATGAGTACGAGCGCATAGGCGCGCGCATGATCCCCATTCTCAATGCCAAGGGGCTGTACGCCGACGACCGCATCATGAAGCGCGTGGATGGCCGCTACAAGGGCGAGACCTTCTGGTGCCACGTAACCGGACGGGCGTTGAACCGCGACGCGCCGCATGAAGCCGGCATCTGGACCTTTGAAGACCTGAGCTCGCGCCGCCCGGTCACCGCCGAGCTGACGGCGCGTGAGCGTGAAGTGGCGGCCCACCTGATGGACGGCCTGACCTCCAAGGAAATCGGCCGCGCCTTGCTCATCAGCCCGCGCACCGTGGAAATTTACCGGGCCCGCCTGATGCGCAAATACAAGGCCAGCACCACGGCCGACCTGGTGCACAGGCTGATGGCCGGCTGAATCCGCAATCCGCTCTATATTTGATAGCTGTTTGCATCTATTCCACGCGGACTACAGACTTAAAAGCCCTGAGATTTTTTTGAGATTCAGGCCTTTTTCGGACCGTCAATCACTTCGGCCGCGCTGCGAAACGCATCGACCGCGGCCGGCACACCGCAGTAAATCGTGGCGTGCAGCAGCACCTCCTGAATTTCATTGACGCTGGCGCCGTTGTTGAGCGCGCCGCGCACATGACCCTTGAGCTCATGCTGCTTGCCTAAAGCAGTCAGCATGGCCACCGTGATCAGGCTGCGCGTTTTCAGGTCCAAGCCAGGCCGCTGCCACACGTCGCCCCAGGCTTTGGCAGTGATGTGCTCCTGCATTGGTCGGGTGAAATCGGTGGCGTTGGCAAACGCATTGGCCACAAAGTCCTCACCCATCACCTGCTCGCGGGTGGCCAGGCCTTTATCAAATTGAGAATCCATACAGCGTGCACTCCTGAAAATCGCCAGCATAGCGGCTTCGCACGGTCTGCTGTCGGGGTCAACGGAGAGGGCCGCAGCCTATCGCCGCCTTGAACAATTACTATGGGCTGGCTATTGCGGATTCGATAGCTGTTCGTCACAATAAATTCACTTTCAATAGCTTAAGTCTATTGACTGGTACCACGGGTTAGCGGTGCGTCTTTTTCAAGCAAAAGAGCGATCTGAGGGGAAGAGAACCAGCTAACAAAGATTCAGCCAACTGACTTTTATCCAAAGGAACACAGTCATGACCAAATTGACCACGGCGGCCGGCGCGCCGGTTGTTGACAACCAGAACACACAAACCGCAGGCCCGCGTGGCCCGGTGCTGCTGCAGGATGTCTGGCACCTGGAAAAGCTGGCGCACTTTGCGCGCGAAGTGATTCCCGAGCGGCGCATGCATGCCAAGGGCTCGGCCGCTTATGGCATTTTCACCGTCACGCATGACATCACGAAGTACACCAAGGCCAAAATCTTCTCGCAGATCGGCAAGCAGACGGAGCTGGTGCTGCGCTTTTCCACCGTAGCCGGTGAGCGCGGCGCGGCCGATGCCGAGCGCGACATTCGCGGTTTTGCGGTGAAGTTCTACACCGAAGAAGGCAACTGGGACCTGGTGGGCAACAACACGCCGGTGTTTTTTCTGCGCGACCCGCTGAAGTTTCCCGACCTGAACCGCGCCGTCAAGCGCGACCCGCGCACCAATCTGCGCAGTGCCGAAAACAACTGGGACTTCTGGACCCTGTTGCCCGAAGCGCTGCACCAGGTCACCATCGTCATGAGCGATCGCGGCCTGCCCAGGTCTTACCGCCACATGCACGGTTTTGGCAGCCACACCTTCAGCTTCATCAATGCGCAGAACGAACGTTTCTGGGTCAAGTTTCATCTGCGCACCCAGCAAGGCATTCAAAACCTGACCGATGCCGAAGCCACCGAACTGGTGGGCCGTGACCGCGAAAGCTCACAGGCCGACCTGCTCAACGCCATCGACAACAAGGACTTCCCGCGCTGGAACCTGCAAATTCAAATCATGCCGGAGAAAGAGGCCGCTACTTACCACCTGAATCCGTTCGACCTGACCAAGGTCTGGCCACACAAGGACTATCCACTGATCGACGTGGGCGTTCTGGAGCTCAACCGCAACCCGGAAAACTACTTTGCCGAAGTCGAGCAACTGGCTTTCTCGCCGGCCAACGTGGTGCCCGGCATCAGCTTTTCGCCCGACAAGATGCTGCAGTCGCGCCTGTTTTCTTACGGCGACGCGCAGCGCTACCGCCTGGGCGTGAACCATCACCAAATCCCGGTGAACGCTCCCAAGTGCCCCTTCCACAGCTACCACCGCGACGGCACCATGCGCGTAGACAGCAACAATGGCGCGGAGATCGGTTACGAGCCCAACAGCAAAGGCTCATGGCAGGAGCAGCCTGATTTTGCCGAACCACCACTGTCCATCGAAGGGGCGGCCGACCACTGGAATCACCGCGTCGATGAGGATTACTACTCGCAGCCCGGCAACCTGTTCCGCCTGATGACACCGGCGCAGCAGCAGGTGCTGTTCGAAAACACCGCCCGCTCCGTGGGCGGTGCCTCCGTCGAAATCCAGCAACGCCACATCGCCAACTGCACCAAAGCCGACCCTGCTTATGGAGCCGGCGTGGCCAAAGCCCTGGGGCTCAAGCTCTAAGCGGCGGCAGCCCGTGCATCCCAAAAGCGCCTGGCTTGGCTCAGGCGCTTTTTTATGGCTGCGCACCGGCATCTGCGAACGTATCATTGCCTGAAAGCCTCATTGATCCAAACAGAAAGAGACAACACCATGCATACACGCTACCCCGCCCCCGAACTCAAGGATCTGCCCGATGACATCAAGGCCAAGGTGCTGGAGGTGCAGGAAAAAGCTGGCTTTGTGCCCAACGTGTTTTTGGCGCTGGCGCGCCGCCCGGCCGAGTGGCGGGCCTTTTTTGCGTACCACGATGCGCTGATGCTGAAAGAAGAAGGCTCCAACCCCACGGGCTCGTTGACCAAGGGCGAGCGCGAGATGATCGTGACGACGACCAGCGCCGCCAACAAGTGTCTGTACTGCGTAGTGGCGCACGGTGCGATTTTGCGCATCTACGAAAAGAAACCGCTGGTGGCCGACCAGGTAGCGGTGAACTACCGCAAGGCCGAGATCACACCGCGCCAGCGCGCCATGCTGGACTTTGCGATGAAGGTGTGCCTGAGTTCCGACCAGATTGAAGACGCCGACTTTGAAGCGCTGCATGCGCACGGCTTTGACGATGAAGACGCCTGGGACATTGCCGCCATCACGGCTTTTTTTGGCTTGTCCAACCGCATGGCCAGCTTCAGCGGCATGCAACCCAACCCCGAGTTCTACCTTATGGGGCGTGTGCCTAAACCAGCCAAGCCGGCCTGACGCTTTTGTTGGCTTATGGAATGTAGAGGTTGATTTTTTTGGGTGACAGGGGCCAACGCATTTGGTGAACAGTCTGTAAGAAAAGTAATGGTCGTGCGACTTATTCGCAGGTAGCGCTTTGCGGTGCTACCCTGACACCACTGGTTATTCCGAAAGTACTGGATGAATCAGCGATGTCTCTCAGTTTTCAACTCTTGAAAGACTCATCATGAAAAAGCTCAACAACACCCTTGCCATTCTTGCCGCCTCTCTTGTGCTGAGCACGCCCTTCGTGGCTCAGGCTCAAACTGACCAGCAAATGGATGGCCAGTTCAACCGCCAGGTCCATATGAAAATGGCCAATAAACAGGGCATGATCTCGAAGGAAGACTTCATGAAAACGGTCAGCGACAAGTTCGACAAAATGCAAACGAACGGCATGATTTCCGTGGACGATATGGGCAAACTGCTCAGGGACATTTACCGCGGCCGTTAATCCGTGCGCTACGCTGACATGGCCTTCGCTGCCTTACCCTGAGGCAGTGAAGGCTTTCTTCTTTTGCAGGCAGGGTTTGCGCGGGCGTACGCCGGCGAGGAAATCCTTGCCCATCCAGGCTTCAACCGTCCATCGCACACAGCACCTCGCGCGCCCAGGGCCAGCCCGCCATCAGACACCGCCGCCTCTATCCGCTTGCCGCTGATGTGACCAGCCCACGCGGCAACGCACGAACGGCGCCTCGCACATGCCAACGATGCGGCACTGCGAATTTTCTTCATGGGCTGAAAACCGGGCAACACCTGGCCTGCGGGTTGCAGTCCCCTTGTCGACACTGAATAATGCACAGGAATCCCGGGCTTTCGCAAGGTTTGAACCCATGAATCCCAGCACTGTCACGCCCCCTGTGTTACCCGCCAGGCCCACCGTACCGGCGGCATCATCGGCCCCGTCTTCGGGCCTCACCGTGCGCAAGCTGGAGCTGGACCTGAGCCAGGGTTTTGCGCGCCACTGGCACAGCGGGGATGCTTTTTTAAGCCAGTACTACAACGCGCTGTCGATGAGCTTTCCGGTTGGCGAGCAATCCTTTATTAACTCGGTGCGCGACGGCCTGAAGCTGCTGCCCGAGACACCCGACAACGCGCCACTGCGCGAAACCGTCGCCCAGTTCATTGGCCAGGAAGCCACGCACCGCCATGTGCACGGCCTGTACAACGCGCAACTGGAAAAGCAGGGCCTGGTCAACCGCTGGCAGCACTGGGCCAGCCGGCGTATTGGTTTTGGCAAAAAGCGCGGCATTCACCCCTTGCACTGGCTGGCCGTCACCGCTGCTTATGAGCACTGCACCGCCGTATTTGCCGACGGCACGCTGCGCTACGAACGCTGGTTTGCCGATGCCGACCCCACCCTGCAAACGCTGTGGCGCTGGCACGCGGCCGAAGAAACCGAGCACCGCGCCGTGGCGTTTGACCTGTACACCGCACTGGGCGGCAACTACGCCTGGCGCATTCGCTGGTATTTTTACGCGCTGCTGCTGTTCACGCTGGATGCCGGCCGCCAGACCGTGCTCAACCTGTGGCACGACGGCAGCGCCTTCAAACCCGGCACCTGGGGGAGCGCACTCAAGTTCTTCTGGGGCAAAGACGGCATGGTGTGGCGCTGCACCGGGCCGCTGCTGGCCTACCTCAGGCGCGACTTCCACCCCGACCAGGAAGCACACACAGAGCCCGAAGCACAAGGCCGCGCACTGGCTGCCCGCTGGCTGGCCGACAACGCCCAGAGCTGGCGCACGGTGCGCTGATCAGGCAGCATAGCCGCTATTGATTTAATAGCCTCTTGCGCCCGTATTCATTGGGCCAGAGGGATATTTTTCTTAAATCTCAAGCCTCGACCACCTTGCGCATCCAGTCTGGCAGCGTCTTGGCCTTTTGCGCCGGAAAGTCCACCCAGATCGTGGTGGCGCCGCCTGCGGCACAGATCACGCCCGGCTCGTCAACCCGCTCCATCGTGGCCCAGCTTTCAAAGGTGGTGCGGCCCGGATCGCTGACATACATCTTGACCAGCACGTCGCCCGGATATTCGAGCTGCTTGTAGAAATTGCAGAAGGCATTGACGATGACCGGGCCCTCGCCTTGCGGGTCGGGTTTGCAACCAATGGCGTACAGCCAGTCGATGCGTATGGTTTCCAGATAACGAAAGTACGTGCCATTGTTGAGGTGGCCCATCGCATCCATGTCACCCCAGCGGATGGCGATGCGCATTTCGCGGACCAGTTTTTTCTTCTCGGGAATCTCGATTTTCATAAATGCCTAACAAGCCTGACAAACTTAACGATGCGCCCGGATGGACGCCAGAATGCCCAGCGTGAACAGCACGCAGGCGGCCAGCTGCAGCGCTGTCGGCCAGTGCCCATCCCAGGCAAAAGAATACAGCAGGGCAAAAATTGTCTCGCTCACAATCAGCTGCCCGCACAGGCTGGCAGACAGCCGCTGGCTGGCAATGTTCCACAAGATGGTGGCCAGCCAGGCCGAGCCGAAACCAGTGGCGATGCAGAGCATGGCAAACGCGGCAAGGTCAGGCTGCTCGACCAGCGTGCGGGCGTCGGAGCCCGCCACCAGCCACAACACGACCGCTCCCAGGCCGGTCGCCACGCCCAGCCAGTTGGCCCAGTCGGTCGCGTTGACTTCGGGGTGGCGCTTGAGCCAGGCCGAGTTGAGAATGGCAAACGCCGTCCAGCTGACCAATGAGACCGTGACCAGCGCGATGCCGCGCCAGTAATGTGCGCCGCCATCCGCCGCGCCGCTGTGCGTGGCGCTCATCATGAGCAGCAGCCCAGCCAGCGTCAGCAGCAAGCCCGGCACCAGCGCGCCCCAGCGCAAATGCTGCGGTTTGCCCAGCAGCATGACCCAGACGGGAATGGTGCCGATGACCAGTGTCGGCACTTCGGTGCCCGCGTCGCGGATGGCCAGCACCAGCAGCAGGTAATAGCCGCTAAAGCCCAGCACACTCATCAGCAGCGCCGCCAGCGCCTGGCGCGCCGTGGGCAAGCGCCGCCTGCGTTTTCCCGCCAGCAGGCTCATCAGCATGACCGCTGCGGCCAGCACACCATAGGCAGCAAACCGCCCGGCCGTCAGATCGATCGAGGAGTAGCCGCCCACCATGCGCGGCGCCACAAACACCAGGCCCCACAAGGCGCCCGCAGCCAGGCCCGCCAGAACCCCGCTCAGCATCTACAGCGCTGGCTCATGCACCAAAGCCGTCATCGGCCGCTATGACGGCGCCGTTGACGAAATGGCTTTGCCCGCTGGCCAGCATCACCAGCAACACGTCCAGGTCTTCGGGCTTGCCAATGCGCTTACGCGGCAGCATCTGCACCAGCTTCATACCCTGCTCGGTTTCCCAGTGGTGATGGTTGATCTCGGTGTCAATATAGCCGGGGCAAATCGCATTGACGTTGATGCCAAACTTGCCCCACTCCAGCGCCATGGCGCGGGTCATCTGCACCACGGCGGCCTTGCTCATGCAGTACACGCCAATCTGCGGCAACACACGCAGGCCCGCCATGGAGGCGATATTGATGATGCGCCCCCCCGCGTAGGTGCCCGGTGCCTCGCCCCTGGCGCGCGCCAGCATGCGTTTGCCGACTTCCTGTGCAACGAAAAACGCGCCCTTCACATTGGTGTTGAAAATGAAGTCATAGTCTTCTTCCTCCACATCCTGCAGGCGTTGCGTGGTACTGACGCCGGAGTTGTTGACAAGAATGTCGATGGGGCCGACTTCGGTTTCGGCATGGGCCACGCCGGACTTGATGCTGGCGTGGTCTGTCACGTCAAGCGACACCACATGCGCGTCACCCCCTTCGGCTTCAATCTGCGCGCGCAGGTCTTTGAGTGTGTCCATCTTGCGACTGGCCAGCACGACGGCGGCGCCGGCACGACTCAGGGTCTTGGCAAACTGTGCACCCAAGCCGCCGGAGGCCCCTGTCACCAGTGCGACGCGCCCCGAAAGATCAATGCTGTAGGCCATTAGAGACTCCTCTCGATTAAAAGTGAACGCCCGTTCGGCTCGCTGATTTCACGGCATAAAATCAGCCGCGAGACAGACAATCATCCCTGAAATTCATTATCAGCGAGTCCCCGATGAAACCCGAAGAAATTCTTGCCCAGTTTGGTCCCCGTGAAGCGATGGAATATGACGTGGTCGTTGTGGGCGGTGGCCCCGGCGGTCTGTCCACCGCAATTCGCCTGAAGCAGCTCGCTGCCGAAAAGGGCACGGACATTTCCGTGGTGGTGCTTGAAAAAGGCTCCGAGCCCGGGGCGCACATCCTGAGTGGTGCGGTCATGGACCCCAAGGCCCTCACCGAACTGATTCCCGACTGGAAAGCCCAGGGCGCGCCGCTGAACCAGCCAGTCACCAGCGACGAGGTGCTGTTCCTCAGCGAAACCGGCGCGACCAAGACGCCCAATTTTCTAGTGCCCGACTGCTTTCACAACGAAGGCAATTACGTCATCAGCCTGGGCAATGTGGTGCGCTGGCTGGCACAGCAGGCCGAGAATCTCGGCGTTGAAATCTTCCCCGGCTTTGCCGCTGCCGAAGTGCTCTACAACGAGGACGGCTCGGTCAAGGGCGTGGCCACCGGCAACCTCGGCATCGGTAAGGACGGCGAGCCGACCGACAACTTCCAGCTCGGCATGGAACTGCACGGCAAATACACGGTGTTTGCCGAAGGCGCACGCGGCCACCTGGGCCGCCAGCTGATCAACCGCTTCAAGCTTGACGAAGGCAAGGACCCGCAGGCCTATGCCTTGGGCGTGAAAGAACTATGGGAAATTGACCCGGCCAAGCACAAGCCCGGCCTTGTGATCCACACCGCCGGCTGGCCCATGGACAGCCAGACCTATGGCGGCGGCTTTATGTACCACCTGGAAGATAACAAGGTCACGCTCGGTTTTGTCACCGGCTTGGACTACAGCAACCCCTACCTCAGCCCGTTTGAAGAGATGCAGCGCTGGAAAACCCACCCCAGCATCCAAAAATACCTGGAAGGCGGCAAGCGCATCAGCTACGGCGCACGCGCCATCACGGCGGGCGGCGCCCTGAGCCTGCCCAAGACCGTGTTCCCCGGCGGCGCCCTGGTGGGCTGCGAAGCCGGCTACCTCAACGCCAGCCGCATCAAGGGCAGCCATGCGGCGATCAAGACCGGCATGCTCGCCGCCGAAGCCGCCTACGCGGCCGTCACTTCGAATCGCCAGCACGACGAACTCAGCGCCTACCCCGAAGCCTACGCCAGCAGCTGGCTGGCCCAGGAGTTGAACCAGTCGCGCAACTTCAAGGCATGGTTCAAGAAGGGCGTGTACATGGGCTCCCTCATGACGGGCATCGAGCAATGGCTGCTGCCCAGGCTGGGCATCAAGAGCCCGCCGTGGACGATTCACCGCACCCAGCCCGACTACGCAATGCTCAAGCCCGCATCCGAATGCCCGCAAATCGTCTACCCCAAGCCCGACAATAAAATCACCTTTGACCGCTTGAGCTCGGTGTTTGTCTCCAACACCAACCACGAAGAACACCAGCCGGCCCACCTGACGCTGAAAGATGCCAGCGTTCCGGTCAACATCAACCTGGCGCAGTACGCCGGCCCGGAAAGCCGCTACTGCCCGGCCGGGGTCTATGAGTTTGTCAAAAACCCCGACAACAGCGACCGCCTGCAGATCAACGCGCAAAACTGCGTGCATTGCAAGACCTGCGACATCAAGGACCCCACGCAAAACATCGTCTGGGTCACGCCAGAGGGCGGCGGCGGGCCCAATTACTCGGGGATGTAGTCCTCCCGTCTCCTCTTGCCAAGGTATCTTGACGACATGCGTGGAGTGCCGGACCGGTGATTCTTTGCTTCCTGATTCGAGAACGGATCAAGGAGCACTCTTGCAATGCGAGAGCTGGTGGCAGGCGATGCATTGCACCTTTTGAATATTGGAATCTGACCCTCATGGCGCGGTGGGCGAGATGGCTGCGGCGCTGGAACGCAGTGCCGGCAAAGCCGCCACCGCATTAATCGACCGGACACCCGACCCGGTGATTCAGAAAATCGTGACCAGCTGGCCTGCACACATCGACGCGGCACGTGCCCGCGCGCTGGGTCTGCTGGCCAACGATAGCTTTGACGTCATCATCGGCGAATACGTCCGCGAAAATCCGGATGCCGTCACACTCGCGATGAAATCATAGACCAAGGCTATTTGTTGACGAGTCGCGCAGGGACACTCAGTGTGAGAAGCGCACCAAGCACCATGGACGCGGCCAGCAAATACATGCCCGCGTTCGTACTTTGAGTCAGGTCCTTCAGCCAGCCAACCAAGAACGGACTGATAAAGCCCGCGAGATTTCCAAGGGAGTTAATCAGGGCAATCCCGGCTGCCGCGCCGGCTCCGGCGAGAAACGCCGTCGGCAGGCTCCAGAACAGGGGCAGGGTCGTGAGGATACCCATGGTTGCCAGCGTCAACGCAGTCATGGCCAATACCGTGTTTTGCCCCCAGACAGCACTGAGCACCAGGCCGGCAGCGCCCAGGAGCGCGGGAATGGCAATATGCCAGCGTCGTTCGCGGCCACGGTCAGCACTGCGAGACACCAAAATCATCGCCACCACCGCAGAGCCGTAGGGAATCGCGGTCAGCAGGCCGATCTGCAATGCATCTTTCACGCCAGTGGCCTTGATGATCGTTGGCAACCAGAAGCTGACACCGTAAAGCCCCATCACAAAGGTGAAGTAAATCAGACTCATCAACCAGACGCGTGGATCGGCGAACACCGCGCCAATCGCGAGGTCCTGCTTGCTGGCGTTCTCCGCGACAATGTTGCGCTCAAGCAGTGCTTTTTCTTCGCTCGTCAGCCATTTGGCGTGGTGGATGCGGTCATCAAGATAGAAGAACGTGGCGATGCCCACGAGGACCGATGGCAGCCCTTCGAGAATAAAGAGCCACTGCCAGCCTTTCCAGTCGTTCATGCCGGCAAAGCTTTGCATGATCCAGCCCGACAAGGGCCCGCCAATCACACCTGACAGGGCGATCGCGCTCATGAAAAGCGCGGTCATCCGGGCACGACGGGCAGCTGGATACCAATAGGTCAGGTACAAAATGATGCCGGGGAAAAAACCCGCCTCGGCAACACCGAGCAGGAAGCGCATCACATAAAAACTGGTGGCCGACTCCACAAACATCATCCCTGCCGAGATTACCCCCCAGGTCACCATGATGCGCGCGATCCATACGCGTGCGCCGACCCGATGCAGGATCACATTGCTCGGGACTTCGAACAGGAAGTAGCCAAGGAAGAAGATGCCTGCGCCCAGTCCATAAACCGTCTCGCTGAATTTCAAGTCTTGCAGCATTTGCAGCTTGGCAAATCCGACATTGACGCGGTCAAGGTAAGCAACGACATAGCAAAGCAGCAAAAAAGGGATTAGGCGCCACCCGACCTTGTTATAGGTCGCGGTTTCAAAACCGCTTGTAGCCGTCCCTGCCCTCTTAAGAGGGCCAGGCGATGTTATTTCCATGTTGTCTCCTTCTTTTAAGAGGTTGCCAGGCAAACATCCACCATGAAGCCAGCCACCAACAACCGCTGCCGGAGTCTACTGCGACTTTGCAATCTCCACCCCGCTTGCCATCGTGAAAGAAATTCACACCCGCCTGTCATTTTTTGAACCGATGCTAACGGGTTTCATTGCCTATGAGATCCCATGCAGCTTCACAAAACCGAACGGGCCCGCGCGGAGCTGAAGCCCGGCGTACGCACGCTCGGCCAACGTGAGCGCACCTTGTTGCTGTTGACTGACGGCCGCAAATCTGTGCAGGATTTCCGGCCCCTGTTTGACGGCGACGGCGAAGCAGTTGCCCTGCGCTTGTTGCGCGAAGGGTTTCTTGAAACGCGTTCTGGGGAAAACCCCGCCCCAAGACCAGCGGCCACGCCTGCGCCAGCCGAACCACAGCAAAACTTTCCCAGCGCCGAAACCATACAGCTGGCCGCTGACCCGTTTGCGGGCAAACGCTCACTCGCCACCACGCGCATGTTTTTGTTCGACCTCTGCGAACGCATGTTTGCCCGGCGCAACCCCGACATGGCTGAGGGCTTTCGCGAGGCACTGCGGAACGCCAAGGACCGCGAAACCATGCTCGCCGCGTCACGCCAGATGCTGGAAGAAATTGAGAAAATTGCGGGTCACGAGCGCGCAGACTCGATCAGCGAGCGGATTGCCATGCTCCTGCCGTCCGATTCATCCGCAGATGCGGCGGCCTGAAACCCGCTTCCGTTACACTTGCCGGGGTCAGGAGAGAGTTTTCCTTGGTGAAAACCGCCGAAGGCGCATGCGGCACCCCCAATGGTGCACTGAACGCTCAGGCAAAAGGACTGGCAACCGTCCTCCAGTACCTGATGCTGGAAGACGTTCCCTACTGGAGAGAGGCTATTTTCAATAGTGGCCCACCGAAGGAGCAAGCCTGCATCGCCAGGTGAATCTCTCAGGTAAAGTGGACAGCAGGGGCAGCCCATGGTTTTTAACCATGACCATGTTTGCCCCCGGAGAACGCTCTGTGTCCAACCCCGAAATTCTTCTCAAAACACCGCTGCATGATCTGCATGTAGAGCTTGGCGCGCGCATGGTGCCGTTTGCCGGCTATTCCATGCCGGTGCAATACCCTGCCGGCCTGATGGCCGAGCACCACCACACGCGCCAGGCCGCTGGCCTTTTTGACGTATCCCACATGGGCCAGCTGCGCCTGGTCGGGCCTGATGCGGCGGCCGCACTCGAAAGCCTGATGCCGGTTGATGTGATTGATTTGCCTGCGGGCAAGCAGCGCTACGGCCTGCTGCTCAATGACGCGGGCGGCATCATTGATGATCTGATGTTTTTCAACCGTGATTATGCGAACGGCGGCGATCTGTTCGTGATCGTCAACGGTGCCTGCAAAGTGGGCGATATTGCGCACATCCAGCAAAGAATCGGTGACCGCTGCCAAGTCATTCCCATGCCCGAGATGGCGCTCATGGCTTTGCAAGGACCGCTTGCAGTTGCGGCCTTGCAGCGTCTGGCACCCGGTGTTGAAAAGCTGGTGTTCATGACCGGCGGCCGTTTCACGGTGGCGGGCTGCGACTGTTTTCTGACCCGCAGCGGCTACACCGGCGAAGACGGTTTCGAAATCTCAGTCCACGAATCGCAGGCGCAAACATTGGCGCGCGCCCTGCTGGCGCAGCCCGAAGTCAAGCCCGTCGGGCTGGGCGCTCGCAACTCGCTGCGGCTCGAAGCCGGTTTGTGCCTGTATGGCAACGACATCGACACCAGCACCACGCCGGTGGAAGCGAACCTGAACTGGGCGATACAGAAAGTCCGGCGCAGCGGCGGCGCGCGCGCCGGCGGTTTTCCGGGTGCCGACAAAATCCTTGCGCAGCTGGCCGACCCCGCCACCACCGTTGGCAAAAAACGCGTGGGCCTGGTGGCGCTGGAGCGCATTCCGGTGCGCGACCACACCGCGCTGCACAGCACCGACGGCACAGCGATTGGTGAAGTCACCAGCGGCCTGCTCGGCCCCAGCATCAACCAGCCCGTCGCCATGGGCTATGTGAGCCCCGAATTTGCCGCGATCGGCACGCGGGTGAACGCCATGGTGCGCGGCAAGCCAGTGCCCATGGAAGTATCTGCCATGCCGTTTGTGCCTAACCGCTACTACCGTGGCTGAGTCCGCATTCAAGCCTTTATTGCCCCTTACCCCTGCCCCCTTAACTAAACCTCTGGAGAACCCCATGACCGTCAAATACACCGAAGACCACGAATGGGTCAAAATTGAAGGCACTACTGATCTGGTGGCCACCGTCGGCATCACGGTTCATGCGCAGGACGCGCTGGGCGATGTGGTGTTTGTCGACCTGCCCGCCGTCGGCACCACCTTCGCGCAAAAAGCAACCGCCGGCGTGGTGGAATCCGTCAAGGCCGCTGCCGACGTCTACATGCCGGTGAGCGGCGAAGTCATTGAAATCAACGAAGCACTGAAGAATGACCCTTCCCTGGCCAACAGCGACCCGCTGGGCGCCGGCTGGTTCTTCAAGGTCAAGCTGTCGGATGCCTCCCAGCTGGATGCCCTGATGGACGAAACCAGTTACACCGCCTTTTCCGCCAACGCCTGAACACGAGACTTATCCATGTTGATGCAATCCGCCAAGCCGCTGGGCGAGCTTGAAAACCCTTCCGAATTTATTGAGCGCCATATTGGTATTGACGAGGCTGACGAAGCGCTGATGCTCTCGGTGATCGGTGAAAAATCGCGCCGCGCGCTGATCGACAGCATCGTGCCGCGTTCGATCGCGCGCACCGGCACCATGGCGATTCCGGCACCCGTGACGGAAGCGGCCGCGCTCAAGCAGCTCAAGGCGATTGCAGCCAAGAACCAGGTGTTCAAGAACTTCATCGGCCAGGGCTATTACGGCACCTACACGCCGGGCGTGATCTTGCGCAATATCCTGGAAAACCCGGCCTGGTACACCGCCTATACGCCCTACCAGGCCGAGATCTCGCAGGGCCGCATGGAAGCGCTGATCAACTTTCAGACCATGGTCTGCGACCTGACCGGCATGGCGATTGCCAATGCCTCCATGCTCGATGAAGCCACCGCCGCCGCCGAGGCCATGACCCTGGCCAGGCGCAGCGTCAAAAGCAAAAGCAATGTCTTCATCGTCGCGGGCGACTGCCACCCGCAGACGATTGAGGTCATCCAGACGCGCGCCAAACCGCTGGGCATTGAAGTCAAGGTCAGCACCGCAGCCGTCACCGTGCCGCAGCTCATGGCCGAAGGCCATTATTTCGGCGTGCTGGCCCAGTACCCGGCCACCACCGGCAGCATCCACGACCTGCGGCCGCTGGCGGGCCAGGCCCACGTGGATGGTGCGGCATTGTGCGTGGCCGCCGACCTGCTGGCGCTGACCCTGCTCACGCCGCCGGGCGAGTGGGACGCCGACATTGTGCTGGGTACCACGCAACGCTTTGGCATGCCCATGGGCAATGGCGGCCCGCATGCGGCTTACCTTGCTTGCCGCGACGAATTCAAGCGCTCCCTGCCCGGCCGCCTGGTCGGTGTGAGCGTCGATTCCCACGGCAACCCGACGTACCGCCTGGCGCTGCAAACCCGCGAGCAACACATCCGCCGCGAAAAAGCCACCTCCAACATCTGTACCGCGCAGGTGCTGCCTGCGGTGATCGCCAGCATGTACGCGGTCTACCACGGCCCACATGGCCTCAAGCGCATTGCCGAGCGCGTGGCCGCTTACACCGCCATCTTTGCGCGCGGACTGCATGAGCTGGGCTACGAAATCACCAACCTAGGGGCCTTTGACTCCGTCACCGTCAAGACCGGAGACGCTACCAATTTGATAGCTGAACGCGCCCGTCAATCGGGGGCCAACCTGCGATTTCGCTTGAAAAACCACCTGGGCGTGTCGCTCGACGAGACCACCAGCCGCAAGGACATCGAGCTGCTCTGGTCCTTCTTTGCCCAGCCCGGCCAGACTGTTCCCGTCGTCAGCGCCTTTGAAAAAGGCATCGAGTCGCTGATTCCGGCCGACCTGCGCCGCAGCAGCGAATTCCTCACGCACCCAGTGTTCAACACCCACCATTCCGAAACCGGCATGCTGCGCTATATCCGCATGCTCGGCGACAAGGACCTGGCGCTGGACCGCACCATGATTCCGCTGGGCAGCTGCACCATGAAACTCAACGCCACCAGCGAGATGATCCCCATCACCTGGCCCGAGTTCGCCAACATCCACCCGTTTGCGCCGCAAGACCAGCTGCAGGGCTACGCCGAGCTCGACAAGCAGTTGCGCGACTGGCTGTGCCAGGCGACCGGCTACGCCGGCATCAGCCTGCAGCCCAATGCAGGCTCGCAGGGCGAATACGCCGGCCTGCTGGCCATCAAGGCCTTCCACGAGGCCCAGGGCCAGGGGCATCGCAACATCTGCCTGATTCCCTCGTCGGCCCACGGCACCAACCCGGCCAGCGCCCACATGGTGGGGATGACGGTGGTCGTCACCGCCTGCGACGCGCAGGGCAATGTGGACATGGAGGACCTGAAAGCCAAGTGCGAAAAGCACAGCGCCAATCTGGCCTGCATGATGTTCACCTACCCCAGCACGCATGGCGTGTTTGAAACCCATGTGAAAGATCTTTGCCAGCTGGTGCATTCGCACGGTGGCCGCGTCTATGTCGACGGCGCCAACATGAACGCGCTGGTCGGCGTGGCCGCCCCCGGCGAGTTCGGCGGCGATGTCAGCCACCTGAATCTGCACAAGACCTTTTGCATTCCGCATGGCGGTGGCGGACCGGGCGTCGGCCCGGTGTGCGTGGTGGCCGACCTCGTACCCTACCTGCCAGGGCATGCCACAGCGGGTATTCCGGTCAATGGCGTGGGCGCCGTATCAGCGGCCCCTCTGGGCAATGCGGCCGTGCTGCCCATCAGCTGGATATACTGCCGCATGATGGGCGCCGAAGGCCTGAAGCAGGCCACCGAGGTCGCGATCCTGAGCGCCAACTACATCAGTTCGCGGCTGAAAGACCACTACCCGACGCTTTACTCGAGTGAAAACGGTCATGTCGCGCATGAGTGCATCCTGGATCTGCGCCCGCTGAAGGAAACCAGCGGCGTGACGGCCGAAGACGTGGCCAAACGTCTGATCGACTATGGCTTCCACGCACCGACGCTGAGCTTTCCGGTCGCCGGCACGCTGATGGTGGAGCCCACCGAAAGCGAAACGCTGGACGAGCTCGACCGCTTCATCGACGCGATGATCGCCATTCGGCAGGAAATCCGCCGCATCGAAAAGGGCGAGTGGCCGCAGGACGACAACCCGCTGAAGGCCGCGCCGCACACGGCGTTAAGCCTGCTCAAGGGCGAGTGGAACCATGCCTACACACGCGATGTGGGCGCAGCCATACTCAGCAAGACCCAGCACGCCAAATACTGGCCACCCGTGGGCCGGGTTGACAACGTCTATGGCGACCGCAACCTGTCGTGCAGCTGTGTGCCGGTCAGCGACTACGCCTAAGGGAGGCACCGCGCCGGGCTGCAACCGGCCCGGCGCGGATTCATTTTGCTATTGATTTCATAGCCTCCTGCGCCCGATCCAAAAGGGCTGGAGGTCGATTTTGTTTGAAATCGAGGTGTTGGCATGGGATGGCAGATGTCGGCAAATTGCCGACGGTCAGAGGTGTGTCACCGAATGCCCGCTACAGACTGTTATGCAGAGCTCCACATAACGGCCAGCAATTGACGGTCATGCGTGAGTCGGCGAATGACTGCTGAAGACTGAGTTCGGACCTACGACTATCTAAATTTCTCGCTCGAAAGTTGACATTGCGGGTCAGCGCTTGTGTGCCCGCAATGTGGCGACGATTTCAACGACCGAACCACCCGGACCCGGCCAGCAGCAGACATTCGTCTCGATTCACCAAGCTTCGCCGTCATCAACGCTCATCGGCTTGCAAGCTCAGCCTGAGCCCTCTCCTGCATCGCTCCTCAGGATTTCAGAGGGCTCGAAGAAAACTCATCGTATTTCCAATGAGAGATGGTCAGGACAGAGCGACGCCAGGAAGTCTCGCGCGTCAAATGCCTCTCCAGCGGTAAAGACACCAGCAGTTTTGACCAGGCCACTGACGACTCGCGCCATCGCCTCCACGACGAGAGGAGCGCTGAACGCATAAATGTCTCGCCCGCTGGCAACTGCCCGGCGCTCCTCGCCTCCTCGGCGCACAAGCACTTCAACCAGGAAAGTTTGTGACGACCGACCGCTTTCGTCGCTTGCCGTCGGCGCCAGCTGATTCGGATCGGTCAGGTCCTTGACTGCTGCGACCGTCATGTACGAGCGGATCTCGGGCGCCTTCAGGTGACGCGAGATCGTCACTGTGTCCGCCATGGTGAATTCTGCGATGACCGGCTGCTTCCCCATTGGCGCGGGAAACGTCCAGTCAACGACTGGCGCCGCCCCCGTGACATACGATAGTTTCCCGTTCGCGAAGACAACCCGGCGACCGTCCCGACGCTGCTTCGAAACTTGCCCCGCGACCAATGTCCCGGGCGTCGGCCTCCAGCTATCAAGTCCATATGCGATGGAAATTTCATCAGCCGAAGTCCAGTCGCCCATCGCCGCGGTCGCCAACAGATCACCCAGCCCCCCGTAGAACGCCATGGCGTGCACTACCACAATGCCTCCCTCGCGGGCGCGATCAGCGAACAGCTCGAATGTGTCAATGTTGGCTTCTATTTCCGCCGCGACGTCCAGATAGGGAATCCGTGCGCGCAATGCGGCTTCGATCAGGGGCGCGGAGGTGCTGGCAAAGGGGCCGGCACAGTTGATGACCGCCACGGCCCCCATCAGCGCACGATCGAGCGAGGCAGGCTCATCGACCGATGCGGGCCGTACCTCAAGCCCAGGGTGTTCCGCCCCGGCGGCGCCCAGCTTCTCGGGATCGCGTCCGGAGAGGATGGGCGTCCAGCCACGCCGGCGCAACTCCGAAACCACGAACCGCCCGGTGTGCCCATAGGCACCATACACTGTCACAGCTTGTTTTGATGTCATCACGGAAATCCCTTCGATGGAGAGCCATCCGCCGCAAGACGCTACAGATCTGTACTCTTTGAATGAGTGTAGAGTACAGATCTGTAGCGTGTCAAGTTAGATTCTGGCAATGCGTTGAACGCACGCTGTGCCGATATCTAGAGGAAATGCAATGAGAAAAAGTACTGCGGCGGCGACCCCAGTGGTTGATGAGCGTGGCCCACCGAGCGTCCGGGAACGTATCCTTGAAACTGCGACGACGCTGTTCTACCAGGAAGGCGTCAGAGCCGTCGGCGTCGATCTTGTGGTCGAACGGTCAGGCGTCGCCAAGACCAGCCTCTACCGGCACTTCGCAACCAAGGACGATCTCGTTGTTGCATTTCTCGAGCGGGAAGACGCCGAGTACTGGAGTGACTGGGAAGGCGTTGCGGCGCAAGAAAAAGATGATGCCGATGCAGAACTTCAGGCGCATCTCCGCTGGATCGCCCACCACATCGCCGGGCCGAAGTACCGCGGCTGCCCGTTTCTCAATGTGGCGACCGAGTTTCCGGCCCCAGCCCACCCCGCCCGCGCAGTCGCCACAAGGCACAAGATCGAACTGCACCGCCGTCTCAGCGCGTTGGCAAAGAAGATAGGTACTCGCAAGCCCGACCAGCTGGCCGATCAGCTCGTGCTTCTCATCGATGGTGCATACATGAACGGTCAACTTCTTGGCAAGAAGGGCCCGGGGCACGCACTCGTGGTGGCGGGACTTGCTTTGATCCTTGCGGCCCAACGCCGCTGATGTTCGAGGCAACGACCGAACGCACCGAACAGCCGCTTTGGGCCCGTTGTTGACCGCCATGAACGACCGCTGACCGGCAAGTCAACCATTAAAATTCAACATCCAGAAAACTGCCGCTGGCGAGTACCCGCAAACGCTGGAGCCTGTGTGAAAACTCGGTTGCACGTCAAATTCGGGGGTCGTCGAACCCTGGGCGACCTTGCGAAAATCGATCCTGGAGCGATCTGGCGGGTCGGCCTCTCGTTCACAGCCGACTCCGAGGAGTTTTCACACAACCTCGCTGCATTGCAGACGCTCAAGCGGGACGCGTCGAGCGGCTGGTTTGGGCGCGCTGCTGTCAATCAGCCACAACACCGCGCATTCGACTCAGCACCAAGTCATACTGGCCTCCAGCCCAAACAGAACGGGCGCAAGCAGCTACTGATTCGATAGCATATCCAGCCCGGCGGCAGACTGGAACACACTGCGGCTAGCCTGATGTCGGCCACGGAACCCGCCCGAAATGCGCGGCCCGGCTGACCTCTTCCCGGGCTCAACTGTGGGGTTGTGCAGGCCGATCCTGGCACCGTAGCGTTCGGTTACAGCGCACCTTGCCAGGCAGTGATAATCCAGCAGCGCAGCGTCAATTCGCTGGCTCAAAACGTCTTGCCCTTTCCATTCTGTTTTACGTTGATCACCATGAACACCACAAAAAAACTTGTAGTCCTGAGCACCACCCTGGCTGCCGTCTTGGGCCTGGCCTGCAACGCTTTCGCTGCGGCCCCTGCCGAGACGCTTTCTTCAGGCGTGAAAATTGTGCACAGCGTGGACGGCACCGGGCCGCAGCCCAAAGCCTCCGACACGGTGAAGGTGCATTACCGCGGCACGCTGGCCGATGGCAAGGAATTCGACAGCTCCTACAAGCGCGGCACGCCCGCGAGCTTTCCGCTCAACCGCGTGGTTCCGTGCTGGACCGAAGGCATGCAAAAAATCAAGGTCGGTGGCAAGGCCACGCTGACCTGCCCGCCGGCCACGGCTTATGGCGACCGTGGCGCCGGTGGCGTGGTGCCGCCCAACGCCACGCTGACCTTTGACGTCGAGTTGCTGGCCATCGAAAAGTAAGAAAAAGCAAGTTGTCCGCAGGTGCAGCGGGCAGCACAGCCGCCGTGTTGTCTACAGGGCGGTGTTGAGCGTGGCGAGCAGCGCCTGGTCAAAGGCTTCGGCCCGCTCAAACTGGACCCAGTGCCCGGCCTCCTCAATCCATGTCAGCGACTTGAAGTGAGGAGCCTGCTGCAGGGCCAAGCTCAGCGCCTCCGTTTTCCCCTGATAGAGCGCATCTTCGCGGCCGTAAATCGCGTGCACCGGGCACCGCACCTGCGCCAGCGAACGCAGCAGCACATCGGTGCGCGACAGGCTGCGTCCCTTCATGCGATCACGCACGACGTTGGCAACGTGCAGGCGCAAGGCGGTCCCGGTGATGGCCTCGGGCCGGTACAGCATCAAGGCTGCCAGGTTGCCGCGGTGCACCGCATCGCGCTGCGCGGGCTCAGTCAAATGCCGCCAGGCCCGCAGGCGGATGGGCTGCTGCGGCGCAATACCCAACCCCGGCGCGCCAACAATCACCAAACGGGCGGCCCGCGCCGCAAAGCGCTCTGCCAAAAAGCCGGCCACCATGCCGCCGAACGAAAAGCCCACCAGATCGCAGGCGCGGTCACCGCACAGCATTTGCAGCCCCTGCTCGACGGGCTCGGGCAACGCATCGGCGTCGCTGCCCTGCGGCGGAACGGCCGAATCACCAAAACCCGGCAAATCAGGCACCAGCACCTGGCGGCCTGATGCCACCAACGCGGGAATGTTGCGCAGCCAGTGCGTCCAACTCCCGCTGCCGCCATGGAAAAGCACCACCGGCGCCAAGCCAGGCTTGCCGGTGGATGCGCCCCAGAGGTGCCAAACCAGGCTTCCTGCACCACACGGCGTTTCATGACGGACGGCGGTCTTCAAAAGCACCTGCGCTTCATCAGGCAAATCAAAAGTGGGTAAAAGAGTCATGCCCTGTTTATACATTTGTATCTTGGAACCCA
This sequence comes from Polaromonas sp., assembly GCA_036506595.1. GTDB lineage: Bacteria > Pseudomonadota > Gammaproteobacteria > Burkholderiales > Burkholderiaceae_C > Polaromonas. The sequence continues at coordinate 24,742 of DASXRN010000492.1, forward strand.
GGCCAGACGGTGAAAGCACCGGCCGTACAGCTTGCATCCCGACCGCACACCCCCCATCATGAAAAAACCATGATTCCTTTCTCCGTCCTTGACCTCTCCCCCATCGTGAAGGGCGCGACCGCCCGCGATGCCTTTCGCAACACACTGGCGCTGGCCCAGCATGCCGAAAAACTGGGCTACCAGCGCTTCTGGCTGGCCGAACACCACAACAATCCCGGCATTGCCAGTGCCGCCACCGCCGTGGTGATTGGCCATGTGGCGGGCGGCACGCAGACGATTCGCGTGGGCTCGGGCGGCGTGATGCTGCCCAACCATTCGCCGCTGGTGATTGCCGAGCAGTTCGGCACGCTGGCCTCGCTCTACCCCGGCCGCATCGACCTGGGGCTGGGCCGGGCGCCGGGCACCGATCAACTGACGGCGCGCGCCCTGCGGCGCGACCACCAGAACAACGCCGACACGTTCCCGCAAGATGTTGAGGAACTTCGCAACTACTTCGAGCCGGTGCAGCCCGGCCAGGCGATCCGGGCCGTGCCGGGCGCGGGGCTGCGTGTGCCGCTCTGGCTGCTGGGCTCCAGCCTCTTCGGGGCCCAACTGGCGGCCCAGCGTGGCCTGCCCTTTGCATTTGCCTCGCATTTCGCACCCGACATGCTGATGCATGCACTGGACATTTACCGGGACCGCTTTCAACCCTCGGCCCAGTTGCAAAAGCCCTACGTCATGGTGGTGGCCAATGTAGTGGCCGCCGAAACCGATGCGGCAGCGCAGTACCAGTTCAGCTCGATCCAGCAGGCCATGACCAACCTGCTGCGCGGCACGCCAGGCCCCATGCCGGCGCCGATTGACGACATCGACAGCTATTGGTCCCCCGCCGAAAGAGCCGGGGTGCAGCGCATGCTCAAGTACGCCATTGCAGGCTCTGCCGAGACGCTGGAAACCAAACTGCACCATTTCATAGCCGACACCGAAGCGAATGAGCTGATGATCACGACGCACATTTACGATCCCGCGATCGCCCGGCGCTCACTCGAAATCACCGCGCAGGTAAGGGACAGGCTCTCACCGGTTTAAGCCGACAACTGCCGCAGCCACTGCATGGCCTGCGCCAGTTCATCGGGCGTGATCTCGTGCGCGCTGGGAAACTCGGCATAGCGCAGCGCGAGCGGCAGCTGTTGCACCTGCTCGCGAATCGCATGGGAATGGGCCAGCGGCAACACCTGATCGCGTGTGCCTGCACTGACCCACAACTGCTTGCCCTGCAATTGGTTGGCCGGGACCATCAGCGGCCGCACCTCTGCCAGCAAACGGCTGTGCAGCACCATCGCCCCCTGCAACAGTTGCGGTTGCGTCAGCAGCAGCGAGAGCGCCATGATGCCGCCCTGGCTGAAACCGCCGATCACCACGCGTTCGGGCGGCACGCCAAGTTGCTGCGACAAGGCGGACACCGTGTCGGCGATCAGCTGGCGGCTGGCGGCTTCCTGCGCTTTATTGATAACGCGCTGGCCCTGCGGCGTAATGCCAAACTGGAACCAGGCATACGAGCCCTGCCCCACCACATTCGGCGCGCGCAGGCTGATCACATGAAAGTTGGCCGGCACCTGAGGAGCCAGGCCGAACAGATCTTCCTCATTGCTGCCCACACCGTGCATGAGGATCAGCAACCAGGGATTGACGCTTCCCGGGGCCGCGTCACGCTTCAAAAATGATAGCTGTTTGCGCCCGTCCGTGTTGGGCTGCAGCATGTTTTCATTCATAAATTTCTCTTTCAGCAGGGTTTCACGTGGTTTGCATCAGGGCGAATGAATCCATGGCGAGAATGCCGTGCATCACCTCGCGGCTGAGGTAGTCGGCCTGCACAGCGGTTTCTTCACCCCATCCGGCCGCCCCCAGCGCAAAAAACAGCGGCAGGAAATGGTCTTCACTCGGGTGCGCCCGTTGCGCATGCGGTGCCTGGCGGCGGTAGTCCAGCAAGGCCTCCTTGTCGCCACGCGTAATGGCGGCTTCCACCCAGCGGCTGAACTCGATCACATAGGGCGAGGGCTCGCGTTCACCACCAAAAAATTCGCGCAGGTTGTGCGTCATGCTGCCCGAACCGATGAGCAGCACGCCGCGTGCGCGCAGGCTGCTGAGCGCGCGGCCCATGGCCAGCACCTGTGCCGGGCCGTGGCCTGCCGGCAGGGCCACCTGCACCACCGGCACATCGGCCTTGGGAAACAGATGCATCAGCGGCACCCAGGCGCCGTGGTCCAGCGGGCGTTCGGCGTCGCTGTCCGCCGCCATGCCGGCGTCTTTCAGCAAACCCAGTACTTCGGCCGCCAGTGCGGGACTGCCCGAGGCCGGGTATTGCAGCTCATACAGCGCAGGAGGAAATCCACCAAAGTCATGCCAGGTGGCCGGCGCCGGGTTGCTCATCACCGCAGGGGCGCGTGCCATCCAGTGCGGCGACATGATGACGATGCCGCGCAGGCCGCTGTCAGGCCGTTGCCATGCTTCGCCCCAGCGTGTGAGTGCCGGGCCGGTGCTGCCGGCTTCAATGGCAAACAGCGGTGCGCCGTGGGAAATAAACAGGACAGGAACGATTGGGGCGGGCATGGGGAACTCTCTTTTCAGGGTGATGAGCGTACTGTAGTTATCCTTGATTGAAAGATAAATATTCAAAACATTGACTCATTGTCTTTGTTTAATTGACAATAATCGCTGCCCACCCCTTTCACCAGAGACCGCAAGCCCATGGACCAACTCCGCCAGATGCAGGCTTTTGTCGCCGTGGTGCAAAGCGGCAGCTTTGTCAAAGCCGCCGACAAGCTGGGCACGTCGAAGGCCGTGGTGTCGCGGCTGGTGCTGGAACTGGAAGCGCAGCTGGCTACCCGGCTGTTGAACCGCACCACGCGCCGGCAGTCCCTGACCGAAGCGGGCGCCGACTACTTTGAGCGCGGCCGCAAAATCCTGGACGACCTGACCGAGGCCAACCTGGCCGCCAGCGCCGGCACCGCACGGCCTGTGGGCCGCCTGCGCATCAACGCGCCCGTGAGTTTTGGCAACCTGCACCTGGCGCCGCTGTGGGGCGGTTTTTTGCAGCGCCACCCCGAAGTGACGCTGGACGTGACCCTGTCCGACCGCGTGGTGGACCTGGTGGAAGACGGCTACGACCTGGCCATCAGGATTGCCCGCCTGCCGGATTCCAGCCTGGTGTCGCGCCAGCTTGCCAGCACACGGGTGGTGCTGTGCGCTGCGCCCGCCTACCTGAAGCGACAGCCCAGGCTGCGCGCCATTGAAGACATTGCCGCGCATCCGGTGATCGCCTACAGCTACTGGTCAGGCGGCGATGTCTGGGCCTTTGAGGGACCAGACGGCCCGGTTGAGGTGACAACGCAGGCCCGCCTGCGCAGCAACTCGGGCGACACCTGCCTGGCCGCCGCCCTGGCGGGCCAGGGTTTGATCCTGCAGCCCGACTTCATTGTCGGGCCCGACCTGAAAGCCGGCCGGCTGGTCGAAGTGCTGCCGCAGTACCGCGCACCGACGCTCGCCATTCATGCGGTGTACCCAAGCCGGCAGCACCTGTCGGTCAAGGTGCGGCGCATGGTGGAGTACCTGGCTGCGGCGTTTAAGAAGCCCGCATGGGACTAGGAGGGCCTGTTCAGACGCGGACGTTCACGGCATCCGGTCAGGGCATGCGTTCGTAGGGCAAGGTGGCGCCCTCCCCGATCCGCACGGCAGGCACCACGGTGAAGACATCGGGATGCTCCCTGGCCATGGCCTCCAGGACCTGGATCTTTTGAGCGTCATCGGCGCAGCCCTGAATGAACACATTGCGGGACCAAAAATACACCCACAGGCTTGTGCCCTTCAGGGCCGCAGAAGCCTTCAGCCGGGGCAACAACGCTGCCGCTATTTCCGGGTCATAACGATATGAGTTGGGCAGCCTGCAACGCCCGGCCAGCCAGCAGGTCGTGCCGCGTTCGATGCGCAAATGGGCGCGCGAGGCGCGCAGGGATTCCGGAAGGCGCGGCCCCACGGGTTCGGGGCAGTTTGCAATGTCGGAACTCAGCTGCTCAAAGGGATCATTGAAAAGATTCTGCGGAATCTCCTGCGCCATGGCCGGCGCCAGCGAAGCGACGGCCATGGCCCATGGAAGTAGCCGACGTCTGAAGAGGAATGACAACATGGGGTTCTCCCGACGGATAAGTTCTAAGCTGCCTGATTATTTCCGGGTATCCGCGCCCCCGGATCACTATGATTTCAATAGCTGGTAACACATTATCCGCAAGGGCTACAGCCAGAAAACACCTAAAAAAATGCTCCCAATATCTTGCAGGACCTGCGAGACTCAGTCATTCACCTTGCCGCGCAGATTTTTGATTTCCGAGCGCTGGCTTTTTCCGGCCAGGCGCC
>DASXRN010000493.1:0-10391 GCA_036506595.1 Polaromonas sp.
AGAAAACGCGGCGTCTCGGGCACGTAGCGCCGGTAGAACACGATGAACACGGCGGGTAGCACGAGGCAGCCAAACAGCCAGCGCCAGGCGTTGTCACCGGGAAACAACGCAAACACGCCAAGCGCAAATGCGGGCGCCAGCATATTGCCCAAGCCGCCACCGCCCACATTGATCAAACCCACCGCCGTGCCGCGAAAACGCGCCGAGCAAAACTCCGCCAGCATCGTGACCGCGGTGGTGATTTCACCACCCAGGCCCAGCCCGACGACAAAACGCGCGACCGCCAGAAACGCGTAATTGGGCGCCAGCGCGCACAGAATGGCACCCAGCGTGAACAGCGTCAGGTTGACGTTGAGCATGAAACGTCGACCAAAGCGGTCGGCAAAGTAGCCCGACAACAAGCGCCCGGTGGCCGCGGCGATGAATGTAATGGTGTTTAAAAATCCGATATCAGTGGCGTTCAGCCCCCATTGCTCGCGCAGCATGGGCCCGACCAGGCCGACCGTGTTTTGCTCGAACACGTCGAACAGCACGCCGCACACCACCAGAAAGACGATGGTCTTATGGGATCGCGTCACGCCGATGCCATTCAATGCGTCTTCCAATTGGCGCATTTGCGCCGTCTTGGTGGATGCCGCCGAAACGATTGCTTCTCCAGCCATGATTCTCTCCAGTTGATCCAGTTGAAATTGAACAAGCCTGCCGCCAATGACTTGTATGCGTTGCAGCCAGTCCCGAAAACGGAGGGCATCCGGAACTTTTCAAGAAAAACATTTTTCACAACTACTACGCACTAAAATTATTTTTCAAACACAACGCAAATGCAATAGCTTTTTCCGAGGGAAAACCCTTGGCAATGCCGCCGCTTGATAACCCTACCCCACGAGGGCAGCGTGCCCCCAGACTTTGTCGCCATGGCCGGATCCGCGCCAGTTTGGGCCTTACGCCGGGCGTACATCGGTGTCTTTCTGGTAGCCTCGCCTGTATGTCCGCCCCCTCCTCAATGCTCGCCTTGCCGCCAACCGTCACGATGCAACCCGGCCTCATCGTGCTCATCCTGTCGATGCTGCTGGGCATTCAGCCGGTCACCACCGATTTGTACCTGCCCGCGCTGCCGGCGCTGACCGAAGGCTTTGGCGCGCCCATGTCGCAGGCGCAGCTCACGTTAAGCGCCCTGCTGCTGGCCTTCGGCACCTCGCAGCTGATCTGGGGCCCGCTGTCAGACCGTTTTGGCCGGCGCCCCATTTTGTTGTGGGGCCTGGCGGCCTACACCTTAGCCTCCATAGGCAGCACGCTGGCCCTTACGATGGGGATGCTGATTGTCTGGCGCATCGTGCAGGGCGCGGCCATGGGCGCGGTCGTGATGGGCGCGCGCGCCATTGTGCGAGACCTTTACCAACCGCTAGAGGGCGCCCGCATCATGTCCAAGGGCCTGAGCGGCCTGGGCGTGCTGGCCTGTATCAGCGCGCCGCTGGGCGGCCTGCTGTCGGAGCTTTATGGCTGGCGTGCAACCCTCACGGCGGTGGCGGTCTTTGGCGCCTGCACGCTGGCGCTGGTCACCCTGCGCTTTGAGGAAACCCTGCGGCAAAAAAGCCTCAATGCGCTGCGCCCGGCCACGCTGGTTCGCACCTGGCTGCAGATTTTCAGCAGCCCCACCTTTCTGGCCTTTTCTGCGCTGACTGCGGCTTCATACGGCGGGCTGTTTACCTTTCTGGCAACCTCCTCGTTTGTCTTCATCAAGGTCTTGGGCCTCAGCAAGACGCAGTACGGCCTGGTGATGTTCTCCATGTGCGCCGGCTACCTCGCGGGTACGTTTGTCTGCCGGCGCCTGCTGCCGCGCTTCGGCGTGCGCAAATCCGTGGCGATTGCTGCCGGCCTGAGCCTGGCGGGCGGCACGTTGATGGGCGTGTTGGCCTGGGCAGGCCTGCACAACGTCTGGGCCATCATGCTGCCCTATTACCTCTTCATGCTGGGCCATGGCGTGCACCAGCCCTGTGGCCAAAGCGGCGCCGTCGGACCCTTCCCCCAGGCGGCCGGCGCTGCCTCGGCGATGAACGGCTTTTTGATGATGGTGGTGGCCTTTGCCATGGGCGGCTGGCTCGGCACCCATATGGATGGCACGGTACGCCCGCTGACCCATGGCGTGTGGTTCTGGAGTGTGCTGATCGCCCTGACCGCCTGGACGGTGGTGCGCAAATATGGCGAACCGGCACATGAGGCCGCCGCAAAATCCTGACACGATGACCCGCAAATACATCGCACTGGCAGGCCCCACGGCTTCGGGCAAAACCGCCGCCGCGCTGGCCATCGCGCAGCAGCATGCGGTTGAAATCATCAGCGTCGATTCAGCCCTGGTGTACCGCGGCATGGACATTGGCACCGCCAAGCCCACCGCGGCCGAACTGGCGGCCGTGCCGCACCACCTGATTGACATCCGCGACCCGCTGCACGCCTACAGCGCCGCCGAGTTTGTGCTTGACGCCGAGCGGCTGATCGGCGAGATCACGGCGCGCGGCAGGCTGCCCTTGCTGGTGGGCGGCACCATGCTGTATTTCAAGGCGCTGTTTGACGGCCTTGACGACATGCCCAAGGCCGACCCGGCCGTGCGCGCCGTGCTGGCCAGCGAGGCCCTGGACAAAGGCTGGCCCGCGCTGCATGCCGAGCTGGCCAAAGTGGACCCCCTCACCGCCGCCCGGCTGGAGCCCAATGATTCCCAGCGGATTTCACGCGCGCTGGAGGTGTTCAGGGTTTCCGGGCAGCCGCTGTCGTTTTTCCATCAGCGAAACGCTATCAAAAGCATAGCTACTCACGACCACAACGAAAGGGCGACAACCCTTATTTCCCTGGAACCGCTAGATCGCAGCTGGCTGCACGGCCGTATTGCCGAGCGCTTTGACGCCATGCTGGCGGCTGGCTTTATCGATGAAGTCAAAGCCCTGCGTGCGCGTGGCGACCTGATGCCCGACCTGCCGTCCATGCGCTGCGTCGGCTACCGGCAGGCGTGGGAAGCGTTGGACGGCGACTACCCGATCAGCGAGCTGCGCGACAAAGGGATTTTTGCCACGCGCCAGCTGGCCAAGCGCCAGATCACCTGGCTCAGATCGATGCCGCAGCGCCATGTGGTGGCTTGCGACGACCCGACCGCGCTGCAGCAGGTGCTGGATCTGGTGAAGGTCACCGTGAAGGCCGGGGCATGAGCCTGCAGATCAGGAACCTGGGCAAGCGCTATGGCGACAGCGTGGTGTTCCGCCAGGTGTCGCTGGACGTGGCCCCTGGCGAGTTTGTCGCCATCGTCGGGGAATCGGGCGTCGGCAAATCCACGCTGCTCAACTGCATGGCCGGGCTGGACAGCTGGGATGAAGGTTCGGTACGGCTGAACGGCGCCGACCTTGCCACGCTGACCGATGACCAGCGCGCGCTGCTGCGCCGCCAGCATGTGGGCTTTGTGTTCCAGGCTTTTCATGTGTTGCCGCATCTGGATGTGGCGCAAAACGTGGCGCTGCCCTTGTTGCTGCAGGGCCAGCACAGTCATGACCAGGTAAGTGCCCGGGTGCAGCAGATGCTCGACGCCGTCGGTCTGCAAGGCCTGGGCACACGCTTGCCGCAGCAACTGAGCGGTGGCCAGCTGCAGCGCGTGGCGATTGCACGCGCCCTGGTGCATAGGCCCAGCCTGCTGCTGGCCGATGAACCCACCGGCAACCTCGATCCCCGTACCGCCGCCAAAGTGTTGGACGTGCTGATCAGCCAGACCCGCGAGCAGCAGGCCTCGCTGGTGCTGGTGACGCATTCTGAAACGGCTGCAGCACGCGCCGACCGCGTGCTGCACCTGACCAGTACCGGCATTTCAGCCTAAGCCTCGCTGCTTTCAAGTTCGCGCAGCTCGATGCCCATTTCCTGCAGCGCATCGCGAACCGCTTCAACGGCGCCCGCCATGCCGCGCGCGCCGAGCTGGCCCATGCAGCCGACGCGGAAGGTTTCCACCGTGGTCAGCTTGCCGGGGTAGAGGATGTAGCCGCGCTGCTTGACCGCGTTGTAAAAAGCCTTGAACTCGTAGCGCGGGCTGGCAGGCGCATGGAAGGTCACGATGATGGGCGCCTGGATCGCCGCAGGCAGGAAGCTGCGCAGGCCCAAGCCGGCCAGGCCCGCTATCAGCTCGCGGCAGTTCTTCGCATAGGCACCCCCGCGCGCGGCCAGGCCGCCCTCCTCGAAATACTGCGTCAGCGCGGTGTCCAGCGCGGCCACCACATGGGTGGGCGGCGTGAAGCGCCATTGCGTGGTCTTGTTCATGTAGACCCACTGGTCGTACAGGTCCATGGCCAGCGAATGGCAGTTGCCCTCGCAGCGCTCCAGCGCGGCCCGGCGCGCCAGCACGAAGCCCATGCCCGGCACGCCTTCCAGGCATTTGCCCGAGGCGGCCACCACGGCGTCGAACGGTGTCCTGCGCGCGTCGATCTCGAGGGCGCCGAAGGAGCTCATGGCGTCGATGATCAGCCCTTTGCCGTGGCGCTGCACCACCAGCGCGATCTCGTGCAGCGGGTTCAGGATGCCGGTGCTGGTCTCGCAATGCACCAGCGCCACATGCGTGATCGAAGGGTCGTTGGTCAGCAGCCGGTCTATGTCTTCGGGGCGGATTTGCGCGTCCTCGGCATAGTCGAAGGTCGTGAGCTGGCGGCCCAGCACCTTGCAGATCTTGGCGATGCGCTGGCAGTAGGCGCCGTTGACCGGCACCAGCACATGGCCGCCGCGTGGCACCAGCGTGCCGATGGCGGCCTCGACCGAGAAGGTGCCGCTGCCTTGCAGGGGCACGCACTCGTGGGTGCCCTCGCCGTGCACGATGCGCAGCAGGCCTTCGCGCAGGCGCGCGGTGATCTGGTTGAACTCATTGTCCCAGGAGCCCCAGTCGCGCAGCATGCTTTGCTTGGTGCGCGCCGAGGTGGTCAGGGGGCCGGGGGTCAGAAGAATGGCGTCGGTGGTCATGGAATCTCCGTGGGTGGTTTCGGAAAAATAAAGGGCTAATCGTGATCGGGTGTCAGTGCCGGGCGACGTTGCGCCAGGCCTGGGTTCTTCTGAGCAGCACACGGGTGGCGAGTGCATACAGCAGGCACACCACCACCGAGGTCAGCACGGTCAGGCTGGCCAGCGCGGCGGCAGGACCGATGTCACCGGCCTCGTCAAGGTTCATGATGGCCACGGCGGCCAGGATGGTGTCTGGCGAATACAGGAACACCACACCCGACAGCGTGGCCATGGAGACCACGAAGTAGTAGCGTGCGATGTCCAGCACCGCTGGCAGGCATACCGGCAGGGTCACCCGGAAAAAGGTCTTGTAGAACGGCACCTTGAGCGAGGCCGACACCGCCTCGAATTCGTTGTCGATCTGCTTGAGCGCCGTCACCGCCGTCAAATGGCTGGAGGTGTAGTAGTGCACGATCACCGACAGCACCAGGATGGTCATGGTGGAGTACAGGAAGTTCAGCGGGTTGTTGGGGTGGTTGAAGAACATGATGTAGCCCAGGCCCAGCACCAGGCCCGGCACGGCCATCGACAGCATGGCCAGCAGGTGCATCAGCGGGCGGATCAACTCAAGCCCGCGGGTCTTCTCGGTCAGGTAGGCGCCGATGAACACCGTGAGCGAGCCGAAGAACGCCACGCACAGCGCCATCTTCAAGCTGTTGGTGTAGGCCGAGGCCAGGTCGCCGTCGACCAGCGCGAACTCGTAGTGGTGCAGGCTCAAGGAAAGGTCGTAAGGCCAGAGCTTGATGAACGAGGTCCAGACCGCCATGCCCACCACCGCCAGCAGCAGGGCGCACACCAGCACGCAGTAGCCGGTCATCAGCGCATCGAAGCCCCGCTGCGGCTTGGCCGCGTAGGGCACGGAGCGCGCCGACAACTGGGCCCGCAGCTTGCGGCGCACGCGGCTGTCGATCAGGAAGGAGGCGATCGAAGGCAACAGCAACAGCAGGCCGACCACGGCGCCACGGCCAAAATTCTGCTGGCCGACCACCTGCTTGAAAACGTCCAGCGACAGTACATTGAAGTTGCCGCCTATGACCTTGGGCGCGCCGAAGTCGCTGATCACATAGGTGAAGACCACGGTAGAGGCGCTGATCAGCCCGTACTTGCAGGACGGCAGCGTGATCGTAAAGAACCTGCGTACGGTTGAGGTGCCGAACGAATCGGCCGCTTCGTACAGGCGGCCGTCGGCCAGCGACAGCGCGGTCAACAAAATCATCAGCGCATGCGGGAAGGTGTTGTAGACCTCCGACAGGATGATGCCGGGCGCGCCGTAGATCGAACTTAAGCCCAGCGCCTGCAGCAGCGGCTTGAGCACGCCCTGGTTGCCAAACCACTGGATGAAGGCGATGGCCGACAGCAGCGAGGGCGCCAGCAGCGGGATCAGCGCGATCAGGCGAAAGGTGCCCTTAAACGGCGCACAGCTTCGCGTCAGCGCATAGGCAAAGGTAAAGGCCAGCGGCACCGAGATCAGCACCACGGCGCTAGCCACCCAGACCGAGTTCCAGGCCGCGCCCAGCAGCGCCGGCGAGCTCAGGTAGTCGGCGAAGTGGGTGAACCCGATGAAGTGGCCGTCGTTGTCCTGCACGGCCCGCACGAAGATCGATGCCATGGGCGCCAGCAGGAACAGCACCAGGAACAGCATCACGACGAGCAGCACGCCGCGCGCGATCAAGTCCTCGCGCGACAGGCCCTGGCTGCGCGGAGCGGTCACCGGGCCAGCCAGCGTATCGGCTCGGGCGCTCATGCCCTGACCCCTTCGACCGCAGCCGGAAACACCCGGATGCGCTCGCTGCGCAGGGCCAGGTCAATCCGGGCACCGGCCTGTATGCCCAGGTCGTGCAGCTGGTTCAGTGAAAAGCACAGGTGCAGGGCCTGCCCATCCAGCTCGTCAATCTGCATTTCCGCGAGACAGGAACTGCCCAGGAATTCGACCTTGCGGACCTCGCCCCTGACGCGATTCGGCTGGCCTTCCCGTTCATGGCCCACGGCCCGGTCTTCCGGGCGCAGGTACAGCTTGACCGCCTGTCCGGGTGCGAAGTCGCCGCGTTCGCCGCTGCAATGCAGATCCAGGCGGCCGGCGCGAAAGCGCCCCTGGCCGAGCGCAACGGCCGGCAGCACATTGACCTTGCCGACAAAATCGGCCACGAAAGGCGTGGCCGGGCGCTCGTAGATGTCGTTCGGCGTGCCAACCTGCTCGATCACGCCGTGGTTCATCACCACGATGCGGTCAGCCATGGACAGCGCCTCTTCCTGGTCGTGCGTCACCATGATGGTGGTCACGCCCAGCTTTTGCTGCAGCCGCCGGATCTCGCCACGCAGGCGGATGCGCTCCAGCGCGTCCAGCGCCGACAGCGGCTCGTCGAGCAGCAGCAGGCGCGGGGAGGTAGCCAGCGCGCGCGCCAGGGCGACACGCTGCTGCTGCCCGCCCGAGAGCTGGGCCGGGTATTTCTCGCCCGAGGTCGGCAGGCCCACCAGCTTGAGCAGCTCGGCCACGCGCGCGGTAATCTCGGCCCTGGGCTTCTTCCGGTTCACCAGCCCATAGGCCACGTTCTCGGCAATGGTGAGGTTGGGGAACAGCGCATAGGACTGGAACACGATGCCGTAGTCGCGCTTGACCGGCGGCAGCCAGGAGATGTCGCGATCGTTCTGCACGATGCGGCCGCTGGTCTGCGTTTCCAGGCCCGCAATGATGCGCAGCAGCGTGGTCTTGCCGCAGCCCGAGGGGCCCAGCAGGCACAGCATTTCGCCCTGCCTGACCTCAAGGTCGATGTGCTTGAGCACCGTGAACTTGTCGAAGCGTTTGTGCACGCCCGTGATGGCCAGTGCAGTGTCAGTGTGATGCTGCGGTGACGCGAAGCTCGCCATTTCCGCCGGTAGTCTCATGTCCATGTGGTATCCCATCGTGAAGTTGTATGCGGCGCGCAGCGCGTTTGTTCCGGTTGTCTCCAGGCCCATTTCGCGATGCCGTGCATAAATAGTAAATTGCAAACTGAAATATGTCAACTGTTGACAATTTTCAATTCGAATGCTTTAATTGCATCATCGAGAAAAAATCCGGAGTACTTTCATGAGCGATTCACCCACCCTCACCCCCTTGCAGATGCTGCAGGCCAACTCGCTGCCCTCGCTGGTGCAGGCCGAGATCGAGCAAATGATCCTGCGCAGCGAACTGCCCGTGGGAGCGCGCGTCAATGAAAGCGACCTCGCCACCCGCTTCGGCACCAGCCGCGGCCCGGTGCGCGAGGCCTTGCGCGCACTGGAAGAATGTGGCTTGGTGCGCTCAGAAAAAAACCGCGGCGTGTTTGTGCGTGAGATCTCGCTGACCGAGGCCGACGAAATTTACGACCTGCGCGAAGCGCTGGATGAAATGATCGGCCGTCGCCTCGCGCTGCAGATCACCGCGCCGCAGCTGAAGGCGCTGAACGCGCTGCTGGACGAAATGGACGACGCCATGGCTGGCAAGGACATCAAGCGCTACCACGGCCTGAACCTCGAATTCCACGATGCGCTGGTCGACTTTGTCGGGAACTCGCGCCTGAGCGATACCTACCGCCGCCTGACCAAGGAACTGCTGCTGTTCCGCCTGCGCGCCCTGGAAGACGGGGGCGGTTTCGCTGTATCCAACGCCGAGCACAAGGCGGTCATCAAGGCCATTGCCTCGCGGGATGCCGACCAGGCCGGGCGGGTGCTGCGCGCCCACGCGGCCGACAGCCGGGCCCGCATGCACAAGGCGGCCGACAAAGCCTTCATGGCTTCGGCCAGTAAATAGCCCCGCTCACCCTCTCAATCTACTTTATCCACCCTGAGGACCACCATGAAATCCGAAATCACCGTGAATGACAGGCGCTACCAATGGATGAACCACCCGGTCGTGGTGGTCTGCGTCGATGGCTGCCAGTACGAGTACATCACCGCCGCCGTGGCCGCAGGCGTGGCCCCTTTTCTCGGCAAGCTGCTGGCCGGCAGCGGCACCTGCTACCTGGCGGACTGCGTGATCCCGAGCTTCACCAATCCGAACAACCTGTCCATCGTGACCGGCGCGCCGCCCTCGGTGCACGGCATCTGCGGCAACTACTTCTTTGACCGCGAGCGCGGTGAAGAGGTCATGATGAACGACCCGCGCTACCTGCGCGCCGGCACCATCTTCGCGGCGTTTTCCGACGCGGGCGCCAAGGTGGCGGTGGTCACGGCCAAGGACAAGCTGCGCAAGCTGCTGGGCCACCAGATGAAGGGCATCTGCTTTTCCTCGGAAAAGGCCGACCAGGTCACGCTGGCCGAGAACGGCATCGAGAACGTGGTTCAGATGGTCGGCATGCCCGTGCCTTCGGTCTACAGCGCCGAGCTGTCCGAATTCGTGTTCGTGGCGGGCGTCAAGCTCATGGAGCGCGAGCGGCCCGACCTGATGTATTTGTCCACCACCGACTACATCCAGCACAAGGCGGCGCCCGGCACGGCCATGGCCAACGACTTCTACGCCATGATGGACCGCAACCTGGCCCAGCTCGACCTGCTGGGTGCGACCATCGTGCTCACGGCCGACCACGGCATGAACGACAAGCACGGCGAAGACGGCCAGCCCAACGTGATCTACCTGCAGGACACGCTCGACGACTGGCTGGGGCAAGACCGCACGCGGGTGATCCTGCCGATCACCGACCCCTATGTCGTGCACCATGGCGCGCTCGGCTCGTTCGCGCTGGTCTACCTGCCCGAGGATGTTGATGCCGCCGCCCTGCGCGAGCGCATTGCCGCGCTGCCGGGCATTGAAATGGTGCTCTCGCGCCTGGAGGCCTGCGACCACTTTGAGTTGCCGTTTGACCGGATTGGCGACATCGTCGTGGTCTCGCGTCAGGACACGGTGATAGGCACCAACGCCGATCGCCACGACCTGTCGGGGCTCGAGGTGCCGCTGCGCTCGCATGGCGGCGTGTCGGAACAAAAAGTGCCGCTGATGGTCAATCGTCACGTGCAAACGACTTTCTCGGACCGGCGCTGGCGCAATTTCGACGCCTTCGATCTCGGACTCAATCTGGCCAGCTAACCCACCGAGGAGAAACCATGTCCGCTGTACTTTCCCAAGCCAAGCCCCGTTCGGTCATTCATGAGTCGCTGCGCATTGCCGGCGAAAAGGTGGCGCGCGACCGTGTGGTCGAAGTGACACACCCTTACACGGGCGAGGTCATCGCCACCGTGCCCAAAGCGACGCTCGAAGATGTGAAGCGCGCCCTGCGCATCGCCCGCGACTACCGATCCAAGCGGACCCGCCACGACCGCTACCGCATCCTGATGAAGGCCGGTGAACTGGTGGCCGCCCGCCGCGACGAGATCGCGCGCCTGATCACGCTCGAATCGGGCCTGTGCCTGAAAGACACGCA
>DASXRN010000494.1:0-3310 GCA_036506595.1 Polaromonas sp.
CCGCTGGAGACGGCGCAACCTGAATTCCGATATCTGGCTCTGGCTGCGGCCTATGTTGCTGATGTCTTCGGATATGGCCGTACTCAATTGCGCATAAGTCCGCTCCAGCTCCAGCAGGCGATTGCGCGCAACATAACCTTCCTTGGCCAAATCACGCATGCCATCGAGCTGCTCCTTCAGGAATAGAAGTTGCTGCTTTTTGCCATCGCGGGACTCTTCCAGGCCCTTGCTTTGTTGCACCAGCCCCGCGATATTCTCATTAAGGGCAGACAGCTCGCTTTGGATGGCGGATTGCCGCGAGTTGAACAATTGCAGTTGCAGGTGGATGTTGCTGGCGACGCGTGGATCATTTCTGACGTCTTCAAGTTCCGGCGGAAAGACAATGGTTTTTTTTCCGTCGCGTTCGGCAATCAACCGTGCCTCTGCAGTACGGGCGGCGAAATACTGGACGCGTGCTACTTCCGCGTTGGCTTTTGCCTGCACCGCATTCATGCGGACCAGGACATCGCCCGCCTTCACCAGATCGCCTTCCTTGACCAAAATGGCCTCCACCGTACCACCCGTCAGGTGCTGGACGGCCTTTTTGTTGGTGGCGACGGTGACCGTTCCGCTAAGAGGAACGCCCTTGTCCAGGGGCGCAAAAGACGCCCACAACAGGAAGCCCCCGACACCCGCGATGACGATCCACCAGCCCAGGCGGGTATGGGATCTCGCATCGGTATTGACTTCCAGAGGTGCCACGTCACGGGACACGACATCAGTCGCAGCCGGTTTGTTGCCGAATAAGCTCTTCATGGTCATGCCCACCCTGTTACATCTGCATTTGCCACATTACTTGCCAGCGGCAACTTCTGCGCGCTCTTTGGTGTCCGCCGCAGCTAGGGCTGCTGCAGGTTTGGCCGGCTGTGTCGCTGGCGCCGTTTGTTGAGCTGCCTTGGTCAAATCGGTCAGCACCTGGGCCGTCGGTCCGAACATCTTTGCCACGCCTTCGTGGAGCACCAGCAACTTGTTGGTCACCCCAATGGCGCTGGTACGGTGGGTGATCAACACCAGGGTTTTGCCGCGTTTACGGAAATCAACGATGGCTGCAACGAGCGCCTGCTCTCCCAACTCGTCAAGGTTCGAGTTGGGCTCATCCAGAACCAGCAGCGAGGGGTCGTCGTACATGGCCCTCGCCAGGCCGATGCGTTGTTTTTGACCGCCCGACAAGCCGGCGCCACCGTCGCCAAGCGGGGTGTCATAGCCCTGCTGGAACTGCAAAATCATTTCATGGACCCCGGTACGCTTGGCGGCCGTTACCACTTTTTCGGGGTCGACCTCGCCAAAACGGGCAATGTTCTCGCTCACGGTTCCGGCAAACAGTTCAATATCCTGTGGCAGGTAACCGATATGCGGCCCCAATTCGTCCTTGTTCCACTGGTACACGTCGGCGCCATCCAGCCGGACCTTGCCCATCGCAGACGGCCAAACGCCCACCAAAAGGCGCGCCAGGGAGGATTTTCCTGCACCGCTCGGGCCGATGATTCCCAGCACATCGCCAGGGGCAATCGCAAAACTCAGGTTTTTGATGACCGCAACGGTGGAACCGGGAGGTGCTGCCGTGACGGCTTCCACGGAGACCTGGCCCAGGGGTTTGGGTAGCGACATGCCCGTCTGGCGCGGCGGATTTGCCGCCAGCAGCTCGTTCAGGCGCTTGTAGGCACTCTTGGTACTGCTCCAGGTTTTCCAGATGCCGATCAGTTGTTCCACTGGGCTCAAGGTCCTGCCCATCAGAATGGAAGACACGATCATCATCCCGCCGGTGATCTTTCCGTCCAGCACAAGCAGTGCACCAAAGCCCAATACCAGGGACTGCAGGGATACGCGGACAAACTTCGTGCCTGCGCCAATGATCCCGGCCTTTTCGCTCGCTTCAGCCTGCAGTTGCAGAAAACGGCCATGCAGCTTGAACCATCGCGACATCAGATTCGGCAACATGCCCATGGCCTCTATCACTTCCGCATTTCGCAGGTTGTTCGTCGCCAGGTTGCTCGCCGCGATCGCCATGCTGCTGGCTTCCGCCAGCGGCTTCTTGGACACCACTTCGTTCACATAGGCCAAAACAATCAGCACAATGGTTCCACACAGGGCAAACACGCCCAAGGATGAGTGGAACAGAAAAATCACGGCCAGATACACGGGGAACCACGGCGCGTCAAAAAAAGCGAACAAGGCATTCCCGGTCAGAAACTGGCGAATGGTGGTCAAGTCCTGCAAGGCCTGCCCGGCATTGCCTCCGGCCTTTTTCAGGTTTTGCTCAAAGGCTGCTGTATAAATCCTCTTGTTCATCTTCATGTCAAGCTGTGCCCCGACCCGGATGAGCACAAAGCTGCGCACGAATTCCAGCGCGCTCATGAAGAAATAGGCTCCCAGGACCATGAAGGTCAGCATCAGCAGCGTCGTTTCGTTGCGGCTGGCCAACACCCTATCGTACACCTGCAGCATATACAGGGAAGGCACCAGCAGCATCAGATTAATAATGGCACTGAAAATGCCCACGGTTCGAAACGCTCCCTTGAAATCAGCCAGAACTTGCGTGATTTCATTTTTCGAGGGTTTGAGTAGAGGGATCATGTTGGGCAGGCCCTTTAAAGATCGCTATTGCTATTCATTGAGACTTTGGCCATCCTAATCTATCCTATTGAAATCACACAGGCTACACGGGCAAACGCTTATTTCCCGTGAACGATGAAAAAAAGCCCCCGCTGGTGAGGCGGAGGCTTTGGCGCGCGTTGGCGAGGAGGTGGGCCGAGGACCGGGCCAGCCCCTCAGAGCAGCAGGTCGGCCGGCACGAAGGACTGAATCCCCGTCAGCTGCAGCTCGAAGTCGGCGACGCCATCCCCGTTCACATCGCCTTGCATGACGGTGTCCGCACCCACCACGTCGTAGCGCAACTGCCCGGCCACACCGAAGAAGGCGGCGGTGCCGAGCATCGTGAAGGCCTGGTTGCCCGCCACGAGCGTGTTGGCATCAATCCCGCTGAAGTCAATCCGGTCCGTCCCGCTGATGAAGTCCGTGATGATGTCGCGCAGCGCCCCCACCCCCGAGTCCCCGAGCGCCGTCAACACGAAGGTGTCGGCCCCGATGCCGCCGGTCAGGCTGTCGGCGCCCGCGCCGCCGATCAGGCTGTCGATGCCGCCCCCGCCATTGAGCGTGTCGGCGCCCGCGCCGCCGGCGATGAAGTTGTTGAGGTCATTGCCGCTGCCGATGAAGCTGCCCAGGCCGCCGAAGAACAGGTTCTCCACCTCCGAGGTGTTGGAGAGCGTGTAAT
>DASXRN010000495.1:0-4492 GCA_036506595.1 Polaromonas sp.
CGCGGCTTTGGCCGCATCGTCAACATCACCTCCAGCTCGGTCAAATCACCGATTGATATTCTGGGCCTGTCCAACGGTGCCCGCAGCGGCCTCACAGGTTTTGTCGCCGGTGTGGCACGCAGCAAGCTGGCGGCGCAGGGCGTCACTATCAACAACCTGCTGCCCGGCGTATTCGACACCGACCGCATCAAGACCATGCTGCAGACGACCTCGCAAAAGACTGGTCAGTCTGTAGAGGCTCTTGCAGACGCACGCCGCAAAAACATTCCGGCCCAGCGTTTCGGTACGCCCGAAGAGTTTGGTGCCATCTGCGCTTTTCTGTGCAGCATGCAGGCGGCCTACATGACGGGCCAGAACGTGCTGGCCGATGGCGGGGCGTATCCCGGTACGTATTGAGGTTCTAGCACGTGTCCACCGGCGCAGCGGGCATTCAGTCTCCGGCAGACAGGTGGCTGGGCTGTCCAGCGGAACTGGTGTGTCTCGCAGCTCTTTTTGTGCTGATCACGCTGGGGCTGCAAATGTGGCCGGGGGTATCCGAACTGCTGCGGTTTTCCAGATCCAGCTATGAGCGGGGGGCGTTCTGGCAGATATTGACCTCGCAGTGGGTGCACTTGAGTCGCTGGCATGCGGGGGGCAATGCCTTGGCGTTTGTGGTGATCATTCTCGCAAGCGGTTTCTGGATTCGTTGGCCCCTCCAGATGCTGGCGCTGTGCGGCGGTTACGCGGGAGTGGCTTTCGCGGTAGCGCTCGATCCGAATTGCAGCTATTACGCCGGAGCTTCCGGGGCATTGCACGGGCTGTTGGCCGGCAACGCCGTGAGCATGGCCTGGGCCGCCCGTCCGCTGGACTGGCCTGTGCACGACCATGGCCAAGCGGCTGGTGTGACACCGGAACGCCGGACCCATCTTGTAGCCATTGCTGTGCTGGCTGTCATGGCCTTGAAGCTCTGGTTGCAGGCGGGCAGCATGCGGGAAGCGCCGATGGGGGGCTGGGGCTTCCCCATTTACCACCTGGCCCACGTTGCAGGCGCACTGGGTGGCGCGGTCCTGGTGTTATTGGTGCTTGCCGCGCGTGCCCTGTTGGAGACCAAAGGACAGTCCAAGCCCTGCCAGTGACAACAGGGCGAACACGTCGAGCCAGCCCATCGCTCCGCCTCCGCCGCTGCTGCTGGCCGGCGCCGCCGTGACGGTAATCGATACAGTCTGCGGGGTGCCACTGAAAGCGCCGTCGTTCGGCGTAATAGTGACTGCATGATTCCCGGTGAGGCTGGCCCCGTTCCAGGTGAATACGCCGGTGGCCGGATCCAGGCTGGCGCCTGCCGGCAGACCACTGGCTACAAACACCACTGGATTATTTTCGGCATCGGTGGCCGAGGAGGTAAAGCTCAGGTTGCCGCCCTGCACCACGGTCTTGGCGGGAATCGGACTGAGAACCGGCGGCGTGTTGGATGTGACGCTGATCTGGGTCGAGGCAATCCAGCCGGCACCATCGGTGACTTGTACCTTGAAGGTGTAGCTGGCTCCGGGCGTGGGAGCGACAAAGGAGGTGTCGGCGGACGTGGTGCTGCTCAGGCTCACTGCGGGACCTGCGAGCTGCGTCCATTGGTAGCTGAACGTGGTGTTACCGCTGCTGCCCGCCAAGGCCGCCGCCGTGAAGCTCATGGTCGAGCCGGTGGGCTGGACTCCGGCTTGGCTGGTCGAAGCAGACACTGTGGGCGCCAGCGAGTTGAGGTGGTCAATGGCGGCCTTGGCATCGACCAGGCCAGCGCCGCAGTAGGCGCTGTACAGGGGGATTGTGCAAAACGTGCCTGGCGGGTACGGCCGGGCCGAACTGGTGAGCACCGAACGCAGGGTGTCCGGTGTGATCGCCGGTTGCAGGCTGGCCAGCAGGGCGGCGACGCCCGCCACGTGCGGCGCGGCCATGCTGGTGCCCGAGTATCCCGCGTAGCTGTCTGCGCCGGGTGTGGTGGCTCCCGCGTTCAGAGTCGAGTACACCAGGGCGCCATCATTCGGGAGGTTCATGGCGCCCATCCCACCGCCAGGACCACTGATAGCTGTTCCAGTGCCGATATTGCCGTAGTTCGCGTGATCGCCCAGCTTGGTGTGGGCGGTGACCGCGATCACGCCGGTGCAATTGGCCGGGCTATTGATACCAATCTGGCCATCGTTCCCGGTGGCCACCACCACCACGCTGCCAGCGTTTCGTACGGCATTGACGGCGTCCTGAAGGGTAGGACTACAGGCCCCCAGGGCACCCAGGCTCAGGTTGAGCACCTTGGCCTTGTTGGGGTTGGCCGGTACGTTGGGGATGCTCAGCCCTGCCGCCCACTGCATGCCGGCGGCAATGTCAGATGCGTAACCCCCACAGACCCCGAGCACGCGCACCGGCAGGATCTTCGCGCCGAACGCGACACCGGCGCCGCCCACGCCGTTGTTGGTGAGCGCCGCGATGGTGCCGGCCAGGTGGGTGCCGTGCCAGCTGCTGTTGCGGGCAAGAGAGCCTAAACCGCAGGCGCCGGCCGATCTCCAGTCACCCGGGTCTGATGCGTCGCTGTCGCGTCCATCGCCGTCGTTGGCCATGGTAAAGACGCCGGGGCTATTCGCACTGATGAAGTCATAGCCCGGCAACAGGTTCGCAGCCAGATCCGCGTGTGGCCGGACACCCGTGTCAACCACGGCCACCACAACCCCGGAACCCGTGGCACTGTCCCAAGCGGCGGGCAGGTTGGCGCCGCCAGGGTACGTGCTTGCAGCCTGGTAATGCCACTGCTGGCCTGTTTGGTATGAAGGGTCGTTCGGCGTGAACAGTGCTTGGGCTAGCTCGTCGATTTCGGCATAGGCCACCCGAGGGTCCTGCTCGATCTGCTTGGCCAGCGCGAACAATTCCGCGCGGTTCAGCTTCTGCTCTGTGATGGCCACGTGGGTCTGCGAGGTCACCGATTTTAGGTAGGACAATCCGGCCACGCTGATGTTGGCCAACTTCAGGGCCGCACTGGTGTCCAGCATCGTCACCTGATTGCGGGCCGCGTGGAAGTCAAACACGCCAGCGCGCGTGGTGGCTTCCTCCTTGAATTTGATGATCAGGCGGTCAAACCGGCGCTCCGTTTGCAACGGTCCGGCGAACGCCGTGGCCTGTGCTTTCTGAAAGTTCTTTCCCTGGGGCGGCAGCTGGGCTGTGGATACGGCACTGACCGTTGCGATGGACAACGCCACGGCAGCAACGCCAAAATGTTTGAGTCTAATTTTCATTCTTGCGTCTTTAGGCTGGTAAGTTGGAAAAAATGGTGCGCCTGCGTGCGGCTCACCGCAAGCTCAATGCACCGCAGGGTCTCCCCCGGGGCGCCGTGATTGCGCGGCTTCAGGAGGGTTGTGCCAGCGCGTCTGCTTCGACACGCAGCACGGAGGGGATGCCTGACAGGCTGCGGAGGATGTCAGCGTGGCTTTGGCCGAGCTGGGGCTCGACCTGATACACATGGGTATCGAGTGATACGCTGCTGATGTAAACGATGCGCGCGTGGATCCGTTGGGCGATGTCCTGCAGGAAAGCAGCATCACGGTAAGGCACTGCCTGCCTGAATTTCACAATGACGCGCAAGGCCTGGCCCTGGACCGGATTCATTGTTGTTGGCGCGGGGCTACCCTGCTTTGAAGGATTGGCAGGTACCAGTGCGGATGGAGTGCAGGCGCTTATAACTATGCCTGTCAGCAAGATCGCTGTGAGATCTCGCCATCGGCAATCGCGTTTTACTGCTGTGCCGGCTTGGCTCTGCCATGATGAAGCGCACTTTTGTTTTTGCATACCATCCCATGTCAACATTTATTAAATAATTGTTGCATGAATTGTGGGTATTACCGATGCAATATTAAAGTTACTAAAACCAACGAATTTGGGATTGAGTCGTAGCGTCGCTGCACTCACCGCCTGGACGACACCACAATCCCACCCACAATCAGCACAAACGCCAGCGCGTGGTAAAGCTGCGGCAGTTCCCCCCAGAAAGGCCGCTGACAGCAGGGCTGCAAACAGCGGTGTCAGGTTGAGAAAAAGCTGGCCATGGCGGGGTCGACGCGCTGCACACCTATGCCCCGCTGCGGTAAGCCAGGATGGCTTGTGCGGTGTGGCGTGCAGGTGCCATGCAGAATGGGCACCATGAAACCACCCGAGAGACTGCAATCCTTAATCGAAGAAGGCCTGATCGACACCGTCGTGTGCCAGCTGATGAGCGGCAAGGAGGCCGTGGTCTACGTGGTGCGCTTCGGCGGTGAGACACGCTGTGGTTGCAGCCTGTGGGGTGATGGGCCGATCGGCAGCTGAAAATTGTGATGTTGCACGCCGCAAAAATATTCCGGCCCAGCGTTTCGGCACGCCCGAAGAGTTTGGGGCGATTTGCGCGTTTCTGTGCAGCACGCAGGCGGCGTACATGACGGGGTAGAACGTGCTGGCAGATGGCGGGGCCTTCCCCGGAACTTTTTAAGCGGACAGCTACTGAAGC
>DASXRN010000496.1:0-3106 GCA_036506595.1 Polaromonas sp.
AGCGAGATGCCCAGCACCTCGGCCGAAATATCGCGGTCACGGATGGCGATGAAGGCACGGCCAATGCGGGTGCGAAACAAATTGACGGCACCCAGCAGCATCAGCACCATGGCGGGCACGATCACCCAGTACAGCTTGAACGAGTTGTCCAGCTCGATGCCCAAAAAGCGCGCCGGCGGCACCGCCAAGCCGCTGCTGCCACCCGTCAAACTGCTGAAATGCGAGAAGATGAAATGCGCGATGACGCCCGCCGCAATCGTGGCAATCGCCAGATACAGGCCTTTCACGCGCAGCGACGGCAGACCGACCAGCACACCGGCGAGCATGGCGACGAAGCCGCCAGCCAGCAGATTGACCACAAAAGGCAGGCCAAAGCGGATCTGCAAAATCGCCACCGTGTAGGCGCCCAGCCCCATGAAGGCGGCTTGCCCCAGGCTCACGAGGCCGGTGTAGCCCGTGAGGATATTGAGCCCGCTGGTGCTGGCGATGTTGATGGCCACCAGACAGGCAAGGTAGAGCCAGTATTCGCTGGCAACGAAGGGAAAGAAACACAGCGCCACAGCCAGCAGCACCATCCAGGCCCGCTGGGTGGCGCTGTCGAACAAGGCGGTGTCGCCCGCGTAGCTTTCTTTGGCAGAACCAATGCGCATCAGAGCCTCTCTATCTCGTGGGTGCCGAACAGGCCGTAGGGCCGCAGCATCAGAATCAGTACCAGCAGGCTGAAGGTGGCAAGAATCTTGTATTCACCGCCCAAATAAAAGCCCGTCAAGGCCTCGACCAGGCCGACCAGAATGCCGCCGACCAGCGCACCGAGCACACTGTCGAGCCCGCCGAAGATCACCACCACCAGCACCGACAGGCCGAACACGCCCATGGCGGACGAAATGCCGCCAATGGAGCCGACCACGATGCCGGCGACGCCGGCGATCATGGCGGCGGCCACCCATGCGAGGGAGAACACGCGCGGTACGTTGATGCCCATGGAATACGCCGCCGCCTGGTCTGACGCCGTGGCCCGCAGCGCCACGCCGCCGCGCCAGAAGCGAAACACCAGCAGTACCACCACGATCAGCAGCACGGCAATCCAGAAGCCGTAAAAGATCTTGGGTGACACAAAAGCTTCGCCAATCGCGATCGGTCTGGACGGCAAAAATTCAGGCAGGCGCTGCTGGTCGGCGGTCCAGATCAGCTCGACCAGCCCGACCAGAATCGACGACAGGCCCACCGTGACCATGAAAGAGGAAATCGGCGATTCACCCAACATGGGCCGGATCATGGTGCGCTCCACCAGCGCACCAAATGCGCCCGACACCAGCAGCGCGCCCGGTATCGCCAACCAGATCGGCAGGCCCATGCCCGCCGAGAACGCAAAGAAAATGTAGGCGCTGATCATCAGCATTTCGCCAATCGCGATGTTCACCACCCGCGTGGCCTTGTAGATCATCACGAAGGCCAGGCCCGTCAGTGCATACAGGCCGCCGGTGCCTAGCCCGGCCAGGCTGATCTCGAACAGCAGCCACCAGTCGATGTTCATGCTGCAAGCCTCTCGGCCTTGTCCATGCCTGCTCGCTCGCCGGCCTGCGCGGCCTGCTGGAATCGCGCGCGCAGCGCTTCAATGTTGCCCGAACCCAGATAGGCCTTGATGACCTCCGGGTTGGCCTGCACTTCGGCCGGCGTGCCGTCGGCAATCACCTGGCCAAAGTTCAGCACCACCACATGGTCCGACAGGTCCATGACCATGCCCATGTCGTGCTCGACCATCAGCACCGTCACGCCCCACTCGCGCCGCACCTCCAGGATGAAGCGCGCCATGTCCTCGGTTTCCTCGCGGTTCATGCCGGCCACGGGTTCATCGAGCAGCAGCAGCTTGGGCTTCATGGCCAGGGCGCGCGCGAGTTCGACGCGCTTTTGCAGGCCATACGACAGCGCTGATACCGGCGCCTTGCGAATGTGGTCGATCTCCAGGAAGTCGATGATGCGTTCTTCGATTTCGCGGCGAAGCTCCTGCTCTTCGCGCCGTGCGGCAGGGCTGTAAAAAAGTGCCTGCAAGGGCCCGGTCTTGAGGTGGCAATGGCGGCCGAGCTTGATGTTGTCCAGCACCGTCATGCCGCGGAACAGTGCGATGTTCTGGAAGCTGCGTGCCAGACCCAGGGCGGCGCGCCTGGGCGGCGCCATGCCGTCAAGCGACTGTCCTGCGAAGCGGATGCTGCCAGCGCTGGGGCGATAAAAGCCAGAAATGGTGTTAAACACAGAGGTCTTGCCGGCACCGTTCGGACCGATGACCGAGGTGATGGAGTCGGTTTTCACGGTGAACCCGACGCCGCGCAGCGCCTTGACGCCACCGAAGGTCAGCGTGAGATCTTCGACCTCCAGCAAAGAGGGAGCTGTTGCAACTTTCACCATGTCTCCTGGCTATTTGGGCGTCCTGGCTGCGCTATGTTTACGTCGCATCCAAAATTCTACTTTTAAGTAACATGGAGAATGGTAAGTAGCTTTCCGCGTAACCGCAAGCGGGTTTGGGTGGTGGTTACCCTAGAACGCTGCCACTTTCTCCGGATGTCCCGGAGGGCCGCTGCAAGCCGCGATGAGGCGCAGCGCTTCACCTGGCCATGAAAATATGTGTTGTGCGGAACCATACGCGCGTACGCCGCGTGATGCTCGCTGGTTCAGGTCCTGGGTTTCGGTTCAAGCGATCTGCGGGCGAGCCGCCTCGAAGCCGCCTGCGGGCAAAGCCACTCGCATCAGGCGCCTGGACTGTGCTTTCTGCGCGTGAACCCCAGCGGGTGCGCGCCGGGGAGATCAGCTTTTCATTGCCCGGCGTCCGGTGTCTCGGTATTTCAGATGCCGTCACCAGCTGTCTCGCACCCTCGGGGTGGAGCTGCGTCAGTGCAATTTATCGTTGCGGGCGATGCTCATCAAATGGTCAAGCTGCTCTTTGTATTTGATGCAATTGCTTTTGTGCCAGCGCTGGATCAGCCACATGAAACCGGCCACCACCACGCCAAAGCCGGTAATCGCACCAAAGGCCGACAAGCCCAGGCCGGTGGACAGGCTATAGCCCGCGCCCAGCGCCAGGATGCAGGCCTGCTCGTTGAAGTTTTGCACC
>DASXRN010000497.1:0-4796 GCA_036506595.1 Polaromonas sp.
CTTTAGAGCCGCTAACAAAACCCAGCGCAGCGGTCCTGGCTAGGCGTGCCGCCGCAGACAGTGCTGTAGCACGACAAGGCGGCACAACAACGCCAGGAGGGTTTTGTTAGCGGCTCTTAGTGAAAGTCGCGGCTTGAAGTCCCCAGCCGCCCTAGCAGCGGCGTGAGGTCTTCCAGCCGGTGTGCTACCAGGTTGCGGACGGCGCCATAGCCTTTTTCGGTTCCGCTTTCTTCACTGCGCTGCCATGTGCCGTACACCGCCAGCAGCCGCGCATGCAGCACCTCGGCGCGCTGCGCCTCGCGCAGTGACTTCCACACGATCACATTGACCGGGCCGGTTTCGTCTTCCAGCGTGACAAAGACAGTGCCATTGGCGGTTTGCGGCTGCTGGCGCACCGTGACAATGCCGCAGGCCGCCACATCTTCGCCATCGGGCAATGCGTTCAACTCGCCGGCGCTGAGCAGCCCGCGCCGGGCCAGACGCGGCCGCAGCAAGGCCACGGGGTGACGGCGCAGGGTGAGGCCGGTGGCTTGGTAGTCAAACAGGATGTTTTCACCCTCGGGCGTGTCGGGCAGCGCCAGCGCGGTTTCATGCGTGGGCACCGCCTTTAAAAGCAGCGGTGCGGGCTTGATGGCCGACGCCTTCCAGACCTGCTGGCGCCGGTGGCCGGCCAGCGCCAGCAGCGCATCGGCGGCGGCCAGCGCATTGATTTCGAGCGTGCCTAGCTGGGCGCGCGAAACCAGGTCTTCGGTCGACGTGAACGGTGCTTCTGCCCGCGCCGCCACAACGCGTAGTGCGGCGCCTTCAGACAGGCCCGCGACCAGGCGCAGGCCAAGACGCACCGCCGGCTGGCCTGCATGGATACCGGGATACTGGGGTAATAAAGATTCCGCATGCGCTGTTTCCAGCGTGCAGTCCCATGCGCTATGCATGACATCCACGGCACGCACCGCCACGCCATGCTTGCGGGCGTCCTGCACCAGCTGCGAGGGCGAATAAAACCCCATGGGCTGGGAATTGAGCAAGGCCGCCAGGAAGCAGGCCGGCTCATGGCACTTGAGCCAGCAGCTCACATAGACCAGCTTGGCAAAGCTGGCGGCGTGGCTTTCGGGAAAGCCGTAGTCGCCAAAACCCAGGATCTGGCTGAAGATGCGCTCTGAAAACTCGGCGCTGTAGCCGTTCTTGATCATGGCATTGACCAGACGACCATGAAAACGGTCCACGCCGCCCTTGCGCTTCCAGGCCGCCATGGAACGGCGCAAATCGTCAGCCTCGCCCGGCGTGAAGTCGGCGGCGATCATGGCAATCTGCATCACCTGCTCCTGAAAAATGGGAATGCCCAGCGTGCGGTCCAATGCAGGATTGAGTGCCGGATATTCAGGCTTGAGCTCCCCGCCATTCCTGATGATTTCGCGATTCTTCAGGTAAGGGTGCACCATGCCGCCCTGGATCGGCCCCGGCCGCACAATGGCCACCTCCACCACCAGATCGTAATAGTCGCGCGGCTGCAGGCGCGGCAGCATGGACATCTGCGCCCGGCTTTCGATCTGGAACACGCCGACGGTGTCGGCCTGGCAAATCATGTCGTAGGTCTGCTCGTCGCCCGATTCGATCTGGTGCATCTGCAGCGCCCCTCCCCGCGTCTGGTCGACCAGGTGCAGGCAGCGGCGTATGGCCGACAGCATGCCCAGCGCCAGCACATCGACCTTGAGCAGGCCCATGGCATCGAGGTCGTCCTTGTCCCACTGGATGATGCGGCGCTCTTGCATGGACGCGGGCTGCACCGGCACCAGCCGCGTCAGCTTGCCCTGCGTCAGCACAAAGCCGCCCACATGCTGGCTCAGGTGGCGCGGAAAGCCGATCAGCTGCGTGGCCAGCTCCAGCCACTGCAGCACCGGCCCGGCTTTCCCTTGCAAGCCGGCTTCCTGCAGTTTTTGCTGGAGCGCGTCGCTGCCGTCAAACCAGAAATGCTCCTTGGCAAACCGCTCGATCAATTCGGCCTCCATCCCCAGCGCCTTGCCCACATCGCGCAGGGCGCTGCGCGGCCGGTAGCAGATCACGGTGGCGGCAATGGCGGCGCGGTCATGGCCGTATTTGCCGTAGATGTACTGGATCACTTCCTCGCGCCGCTGGTGCTCAAAGTCGACATCAATGTCGGGCGGCTCCCGCCGCTCGCGGCTGATGAAACGCTCAAACAGCAGTTTGCTTTCAGCCGGATTGACGGCCGTGATGCCCAGGCAATAACAGACCACCGAATTGGCCGCCGAGCCGCGCCCCTGGCACAAAATCTTCTGCGCATTGGCAAAGCGCACGATGTCGTGCACGGTGATGAAGAACATCTCGTATTCCAGCTCTTCGATCAGGGCCAGTTCCTTGTCGATCTGGGCCTGAATCTCCGGATCAACGCCGCCTGGATAACGCAGCTTGGCCCCCTCCGCCGTCAGCCGCCGCAGGCACTGCGCCGGCGTTTCCGCACGGGGCACGATGTCCTCCAGCGGGTAGCGGTACAAGTTGCGGATCTCGTCCAAATTGAAGCTGCAGCGCGCCGCCACCTCCAGCGTGGCACGCAACAGGCCTGCCGGGTAAATATCGGCCAGCCGCATGCGCGGCCGCAAATGCGCCTCGGCATTGGCCTGCAGGGCAAAGCCGCATTCGTGCACCGTTTTGCCTAGCCTGATGGCCGTCATCACATCGTGCAGCGGCTTGCGCGAGCGCACATGCATCAGCACATGGCCGGCCGCCACCAGGCGTATGCCGGTGCGGCGGGAAACCTCCTGCAACTGCTGCAGGCGCAGCGCGTCGTCCAGGCCCTGCAAAAGCTCCACCGCCAGCAAGCAGCTTGAGCCAAAAATGCCTGTAGCCCAATCAGCATGGTCGCAAAGCGCTTCTGTATTGATAGCATCCAGCAAGGGTGACAGCAGCACTTCGCAATCCACCAGCAGCGAAAAATCGGTTTCGCCCAGGGCTACCCGGTAGCTGCCTTTTTCAAGGAGGTCACCCGCCTGCCGGGCCGCAGTGATGAACTCGCACAGGTTGCCCCAGCCCGCCGCGTTGCGCGGCAGCACCACCAGGAAAAACGGCTCAACCGCCTCAACCCGGAATTCGGCGCCCGGCAGCAACTTGAGCCCATGCGCCTTGGCCGCCACATGGGCCCGCACCACGCCGGCCACCGAGCATTCGTCGGTGATAGCGATCGCCTGGTAGCCCAGGCGGGCGGCGCGCTCCACCAGTTCTTCGGCGTGCGAGGCGCCCCGCTGAAAGCTGAAGTTGCTGAGCGCATGCAGCTCGGCATAGTCGGGAAGTGGTCCGGTCAACATGCTTTGCCTCCGTCAGGCAAAAAACCCGTGCAGGTACCAGGCCCGCGGCTGCCCGGCTGCGGCCTGCGGCGCGGCCACCGGCAAGCGCTCGCGGTAAATCCACAGCAGGCCGGCCTGCTGGCTGCGGTAAATGAAATAGTCGCGGATCGCCGCCGGCTTGCTCCTCTTGTCTGCCTCATCACCGGCCATCAGCCAGCCCGAGGCCTCCAGCCGCTGCGGCCCGGCCAGCCGCACCAGCCGGCCCTGGTACACCGGGCTGTCGCCCACCATGGCCAGCTTCAAAGGCTCAGGCAGCAGCCAGCTGGGGTACAGGGCCTCGGTTTTGCCGGCATCCGGCTCACTTTGCGAGTCATTTCGGCCTTTAGCCCTTGCAGCACGGGCGCCGCCAGCTACTGATTTGATAGCACATTGATCAAGGCCCTTGACGGCACCCCGGGCTTTCACCCAGCGCTGCATCTGCTCGGGCCGGTGGTCTGCGTTCGGCTGCCAGGCCCGCACCTGGTCATCACCGAGGCGGGCGCTCAGCCGCTCCACCAGCTCCAGCGCACTGTCGCCCTGCTTGCGCTCCTGCATCAACAGGCTGCCGGTGGCGGCGGCCGAATCGACCAGCTTTTCGGTGACCAGCGACCGCAGCGTCAGGCTGTGCACCGGGGCCGCGAGTGTCTGCTGCGCCAGGTGTTCGGCCAGCAGGCGCGCGACATGGCGCAAGTCCTGCGCCGGCTGGGCCGTGCGGATTTCCAGCTCGCCGGTGGGCGGCACATCGCGCCGCTTATCCAGGTGCCAGATCAGCTTGAGTGCGCTCAGCCCGCTCTGGCGGCCCAGCAGCCAGGCCTGCAGATGTAGCAACAGCCGCAGGGCGCCGGCCATCAGCGCCGGCGCATGCGTGACCAGCGCATCGAGTTCCAGCTTTTCCTCGAAATGCTCGGGCAGCACCAACCATTCGTAGCCATCCGGCAGCTTGCCGCGCGCGCGGTCCAGTGCCTCCAGCAGCGGCGCGCCAAAGCGCCGGGCCACGCCGTCGCGCGGCAGGCGCAGCAGGTCGTCCCAGTTGCGGCAGCCGATGCGCTCCAGCACGCCCAGGTGCGGGCGGGCGGCGCTCAGGGTGTGCATGGGCAGCTCAGCCACCCGCAGGCGGGCGGCTTCGGCCTGGCCAGCGGGCAAGCGCAGCCGCCCAAGCGCTATTAAAGATGTAGCACCTTGCGCCCGTTTTAATTGGGCCTGAAGCTCATTTGCCTTAAAAAATAGCGCCAAACGCTGCTCCAGCAGCTGCACCAGCCGCACCAGGCCGCCAAACAGGCGCAGGCTGCCCGTCACGTCCATCAGCACGGCTTCATCGACCAGCGCCACGCGCGGCGTAAAGCCCAGCGCGATGCTGGCCAGCGCCCGCTGCGCCGCCGCCTCGTCCATCACTGCGGCCCCAGGCTCAGTGGTGATGCAGGCTTGCAATGCGATCCAGCAGCGCATGGACGTCACCCTGCG
>DASXRN010000498.1:0-2577 GCA_036506595.1 Polaromonas sp.
GCGTCATGGCAGGCTTTGCAGGAGCCACCCACGGCAGCCACGGCGGTTTTGATTTGATCGATATTGCCGGTTTTGCTGGCCGCCGCCAGCTTGGTCATCTCGACCTGCGTTTTTCCGAGGCGTCCTTGAACTTGGCCGGCTCCTTCCAGATTTCCGGCTTGGCCCTGGTTTCACCCTTGTCGGTGTCGGCCATGAAGCCGGCCCATGGCAGTTTTGACATATAGGCGGCCGTTTCAGCGCTCTCGGCAGCCACCTTGGCATCAAAAGGCGTGCGGCCACTGGCCATGCTGGCGACGCGCCCAAAGTTTTGCTGCATCACGAACAGGGCGTTCTTGCGGTATTTGATGGCATCTTCAGGCTTGGCAAACTGGGCAGAGGCCGGTGCGGCCAGGGTGACCAGGGTGGCGGCTACAGCGACGCAGGCGAAAATTTTCATTGTTTTTCCTCGTGGTTTTTGACTATCGGGGGTGTTTGGCGGCTTGTCGGCAAGCCGCCAAACTGCTGGAGTTTAGCGGGGGCCGAGAAGTTCCACAGGAACTTCTGCGCCTTGGGAAAGCCACACAGGATGAACCGCCCCTGGGGCCCTCATGCCCAGGGGTCAAGGCCTGTTATTCCAGGCAAATCCCGCTCTCACCCGCCGCAAACCAGGCTCACTTGTTGCGAAAAGCGTCGTGACAGGACTTGCAGGTGTCTGCGGTGGCCGTGAAAGCGGCCTTCAAGGTGTCGAGGTTGCCGGTTTTGGCGGCGGCGGCCAGCTTGGCGGTTTCAGCCATCAGCTTCTCGTTGGTTTCCTTGAATTTCTCCTGCTCGGTCCAGATTTCAGGCTTGGCCTTGGTGTTGCCGCCTTTGTCGGTGCCCGGCATGAAACCCGCCCAGGGCAGTTTGGACATGTCGGCGACGATCGCGGCGTTGTCGGCCGCCACCGCGGCATCGAACGGTGCTTTGCCGGAGACCATGGCACCTATGCGGCCAAAATGCTGGCTTTGGATAAACATCGCGCTCTGGCGGTATTTGATGGCATCTTCCGGTTTGGCAAACTGCGCGGCGACCGGGGCGGTCAGGGCGACCAGTGTGGTCGCGGCAGCGATACAGGTTAAGGCTTTCATGTTGTTCCTCGTGGGTTTTTGCTGAACATGAGACGACCGGCAACGCTCTTTGGCGTGTTGCCAAGCTGCTAGAGTTTGGACAGGCCCATTAGTTCCGCAGGAACTAATGGGCTGCGGGAAAACACCAACGGCTCGGCCATGCGCCGGCAGTGCACCCGGGCCCTGTCGGCCCCGATACAAAACAAGCGAGTAGAAACGAGGAATGAGCATGTACAACAACAAGAGCCTGTACAAGGTGCGGGTCTGGGATTTGCCGACGCGGTTGTTTCACTGGGCGCTGGTCGCCTGCGTGATCGGCCTGGCGATCACCGGCACCGTCGGAGGCAGCGCCATGGTCTGGCACTTTCGGTTTGGCTACTGCGTGCTGACCTTGCTGCTGTTTCGCATCATCTGGGGGCTGGTGGGCGGGCGCTGGTCGCGCTTTGGCGCTTTTATCTATACGCCACAAAGTGTCATCAACTACCTCAAGGGACAAGGCAGGCCCGAGCACGGCGTCGGCCACAGCCCCATTGGTGCCGGCTCGGTCTTTGCCATGCTCGGCTTTCTGCTGATGCAGGTGGGCAGCGGCCTGTTCAGCGACGATGAGATCGCCTTTGCCGGGCCGCTGACGCGCTTTGTCTCAAATGACGCAGTCAGCCTCGCGACCAATTACCACAAGAACATTGGCAAGTGGGTGCTCTTGGGCCTGGTGCTGCTGCACCTTTTGGCCATCATTTTTTACCTGCGCCGCAAGCACAAGCTGGTGGGCGCCATGCTGCACGGCGACAAGGAACTGGTCATCCCCGTACCGCCCTCGCGCGACGACACGGCCTCACGCATGGCGGCGCTGCTGATCCTGGCCGTTTGCGCTGCCGTGGCGTATTGGGTGTCCAGCCTGGCGCCGCCGGCTTTTTAAAGCGCGCGGGTTGCGGCCTCTGCGCTACCACGCCGGCAGACGACGCGCTACACTGGGCATCGCCTCTCTCCCCCAAAGCCGTGCAACGCCCTTCCATCCAGATCATCACGCCTGACACGCCAGAGCTGCTGGAAGCAACGCGCCAGATTTTTAGCGACTACGCAGAGCAGCTGGGCATTGATTTGTGCTTTCAGAATTTCGAGGCTGAGCTGGCCGATTTGCCAGGCAGTTATGCCCCCCCGCAAGGTGCACTGCTGCTGGCCCTGGTGGATGGGGAGGTTGCCGGCTGCTGCGCGCTGCGCGCCCTGGACACCGTGGACTATCCGAATGCGAGCGAGATGAAGCGCCTGTTTGTGCGCAAGGCTTTCCGCCGCTTCGGCCTGGGCCGGCAGCTGGCCGAAGCGGCGCTCGACGCAGCACGCGTGGCGGGCTATCACAGCGTGCTGCTGGACACCCTGGACGACATGGAATCGGCCCGGGCGCTCTACGCCGAGCTGGGCTTTGCGGAGATTCCGCCCTACTACCACAACCCGATTGCCGGGGCACACTACCTGAAAGTCGATCTATAAGCAGAAT
>DASXRN010000499.1:0-1612 GCA_036506595.1 Polaromonas sp.
GCCCGATGAGGCGTAAAGAATGGCGCGCGAGGAGTTCACGATGATGGGCGCGCCCGGCCGCCAGCCGGCCTTGACCGTCGCCACGGCGTCGCCACCCTGCGCACCCACGCCGGGAATCAGCAGCGGCAGCGTGGGTGCCACGCTGCGCACGCGTTCGATTTCTGCCGGGTAGGTGGCACCGACCACCAAGCCGAGCTGGCCATTGAGGTTCCACGGGCCTTGCGCCAAACGCGCCACATGTTCATAGAGCAGCGGCTGGCCTTCAATCGAGGCGAAGCGCTGGTTCTGCAAGTCGTCGCCGCCGGGGTTGGAGGTGCGGCACAGCAAAAACGCGCCCTTGCCTTCGTACTTGAGGTAAGGCGCCACCGAATCAAAACCCATGAAGGGCGAGAGCGTCACCGCGTCGGCACCGTAACGCTCAAAGGCCTCAATCGCGTACTGCTCGGCGGTGCTGCCAATGTCGCCGCGCTTGGCGTCCAGAATGATGGGCACCTGGGGCGCGACGCGGCGCATGTGCTCCATCAGGCGCTCCAGCTGGCCTTCGGCGCGGTGGGCGGAAAAGTAGGCGATTTGCGGTTTGAAGGCGATCACCAGATCGGCCACGCTGTCGACGATGGCGGCGCAAAAGTCGTAAATCTTGTTGGCGTCGCCCTTGAGCTTGCCGGGGAATTTGGTGGGCTCCGGGTCCAGGCCCACGCACAGCATGGAATTGTTCTGGCGTTCTGCGGCGCCCAGCATGTCGAGGAAGGTCATGCTGCGATTGTAAGAAACCTCAAGGACGAACTAAGCGCCCAGGCTCATTGCCAGGCACAGGTCATCCCAGGCCCTGGCCTTGTCGGCCGGATTGCGCAGCAGGTAATTCGTGTCATAGGTGACGATGGTTTTGGCGCCATGCAGGCGGTGCACCTGGCCCCGCAGCTTGCCCAGCGGCGCGTTCGACTGCAGCAAGGCTTGCGCCGCCAGCCGGCCCATGACCAGCACCACATCGGGCTGCGCGCTGGCCACCAGGGCCGACAGCGCGGCCGACAAACCGGCCGCCTCCGGGCCCGAGGCGGCGAGCCTGGCCAGTGGTGCCAGCAGCACGGACCCGGCCTTGTGCAAACGTGCCGCGCGCAGCATGTTGTCGAGCAGCTTGCCGGCCTCGCCCTCAAAAGGCTGGAAGGGTCCGGCCTGCAGGGCGGCTGCCGGTGTTTCCGCCAGCACCAGCCAGCGTGCGCCTTCTGCACGGCTGGCCTCTGTGTACAGGGTGCGGGCTTCGCCCACACGCCAGGCGGCCGCGCCGCGGTCGGCACGCGCCTCGGGTGCGGGTGCGGGTGCGAGTACAGGTCGAACGCTGGCGGGCGGGGCCGGGGGGCGTTCCGGCAGCGCTTTATTCTCGGAAAAATGGCCCGTAGCCGGCGTCACATGGGCGCGAGCAGCTACAACATCAATAGCAACTTCAGGCTCGGCAACGGCTGCTTCGGGGGCTGCGGGCGCCGGGGATGCGAATGCCGTTGCAGGCTGCCAGACGCGCACGCCCATCTCGCGCAGCATGGCGCGCTGGCGTTTGTCGAGGTCCAGGCTCATGCGGGGTCTTTCATCAGAGGGCCAGGCTCATGACAATGGCGTCCTC
>DASXRN010000500.1:0-3279 GCA_036506595.1 Polaromonas sp.
TGTTCAGCGACGCCAGGATGCGCCAGGTCTGGTCTGACGAAAACCGCACCGCCAAATACCTCGACATCGAACGCGCACTGGCCAAGGTGCAGGGCGAGCTCGGCATCATCCCGCAGGAAGCCGCCGACGAGATCGTGAAGAACTGCAACATTGACCGGATCGACTGGGTCCAACTCAAGGCCAAAACCGAGCAGATTGGCTACCCCATCATTGCCGTGGTCAACCAGATCAACGCCAATTGCCAGGGCAAGCTCGGCGAATACTGCCACTGGGGCGCGACCACGCAAGACATCACCGACACCGCCGCCGTGCTGCAGATCCGCGAAAGTTTGGCACTGGTCGAAGAAGACCTGAAAGACATCTCAGCCGCCCTCGCCAAGCTGGCCCGTACGCACCGCGACACGCCCATCATTGGCCGCAGCAACCTGCAGCAGGCCACCCCCATCACCTTTGGCTACAAGATGGCCAGCATTCTTGCGGGCATTGAGCGCCACCGTGAACGCCTGCAGCAGCTCAAGCCCCGCGTGCTGGTGGGTGAGTTTGGAGGTGCGTCAGGCACGCTGTCGTCGCTGGAAAAAGGCGCGATGGAAACCCAGGCCGGGCTGATGACAGAGCTGGGCCTGGGCCAGCCGCTGATTTCATGGCACACGGTGCGCGACAACTTTGCCGAGGTCGGCGCGTTTCTCGGCATCGTCGGCGGCTCGCTGGGCAAGATTGCGATGGACGTGAAGCTGTTGATGCAGACCGAGGTGGCCGAGGTCTATGAGCCGTTTGCGCCTGGCCGCGGCTCGTCGTCCACCATGCCGCAAAAGCGCAACCCGATTTCCTGCCTTTACATCCACGCCAACATCTCGGTGGTGCGCCAGCTGGCCGCCTCGCTGATGGACGCCATGGTGGCCGACCACGAGCGCTCGACCGGCCCGTGGGAAATTGAGTGGGTGGCCCTGCCCGAAATTTTCTGCCTCATGTCGGGCGCGCTCAAGCAGGCCAAGTTCATCCTCAGCGGCCTCGAAGTCGATGCCGAACAGATGCGCCGCAACATCGACATGACGCATGGGCTGGTCATGTCGGAAGCGGTGATGATGGGCCTGGGCCCCTACATGGGCCGCGAATACGCGCACGACCTGGTATATGACATCTGCCGCGAGGCCCTCAAGGCCAAACGCCCGCTGATCGAGCTGCTGGCCGAGCACCCCGAAATCAGGCAGCACGTGACGCGCGAACAGCTGGCCTCGTTCTGCGACCCGATGAACAACCTGGGCCAGGCCGGCGTGATGGTGGACCGGGTGCTGGCCAGCCTCAAGCCCTGAACCGACCCTAAAAAAACCGCACACCAGCCCGGCCTTCAGGCCCCGGGGATAATCCAGCCCATGGGCGAAGTATCTACAACGAAGCAACGGGTGGTGGTGGGTTTGAGCGGGGGCGTGGACTCCGCGGTGACGGCGCACCTGCTGAAACAGCAGGGTCACGAGGTCATCGGCATCTTCATGAAGAACTGGGAAGATGACGATGACAGCGAGTTCTGCTCGTCCAACATCGACTTCGTCGACGCGGCGGCCGTGGCCGACGTGATCGGCATCGAGATTGAGCATGTCAACTTCGCGGCCGACTACAAGGACCGGGTGTTTGCCGAATTCCTGCGCGAATACCAGGCCGGCCGCACGCCCAACCCCGACATTTTGTGCAACGCCGAAATCAAGTTCAAGGCTTTTTTAGACCACGCGATGCGGCTGGGCGCCGAAAAAATCGCCACCGGCCACTATGCGCGGGTGCGCCAAAACGAAGCCACCGGCCTGCACGAGCTGCTCAAGGGGCTGGACCCGGCTAAGGACCAGAGCTATTTTTTGCACCGCCTGAACCAGGCGCAACTCTCGAAAACGCTGTTTCCGGTGGGTGAGCTGCACAAGACCGAGGTGCGGCGCATCGCCGACGAGATTGGCCTGCCCAACGCCAGGAAAAAAGACTCCACCGGCATCTG
This sequence comes from Polaromonas sp., assembly GCA_036506595.1. Lineage (GTDB taxonomy): Bacteria > Pseudomonadota > Gammaproteobacteria > Burkholderiales > Burkholderiaceae_C > Polaromonas. The sequence goes on from DASXRN010000500.1 coordinate 1,979, forward strand.
CTTTATCGGCGAGCGGCCCTTCCGCGAGTTTCTGAACCGCTACATCGCCATGGCGCCCGGCCCGATCAAGAACGACAAGGGCCGCGTGCTCGGCGAACATGTGGGCCTCTCCTTTTACACCCTGGGCCAGCGCCAGGGCTTGGGCATTGGCGGCGTGAAGGCCAAAGGCGCAGACCTGAAGGCCGCGCAGGCGCGCGGCCAACGCGGCGTGGGCGAACACGAGCCCTGGTTTGTCGCGCGCAAAGACCTGGAGAGCAACACCTTGTGGGTGGTGCAGGGCCATGACCACCCGTGGCTGCAATCCACAGTGCTTCAGGCGCAAGACTGCAGCTGGGTGGCAGGCAGCGCCCCCGACCTGGGCGCAATCGCCGCAAAAACCCGCTACCGGCAGCTTGACGCGGCCTGTGAACTGCGCGCTGCCACAACGTCAAGTTGCGAGCTGCTGTTTTCGGCCGCCCAGTGGGCCGTGACGCCCGGGCAATCTGCGGTGCTTTACGATGGCGACGTCTGCCTGGGCGGCGGCGTGATTGCGCGCAGCAATGTGCAAAACCTGCCCTCCAGCCCGCGCCGACCTGATATTGAATCAAACAAGGCCTTGACCCAATAAAGACGGGCGCAAGCAGCTATTAAATAAATAGCAAATCAGCATGAAAAAGCCCGCTCGGAGCGGGCTTTTTTGCAGGGTTTTGAAACCCCAGCCACCGTATCAGAACGGAATGTCGTCATCCATGTCGTCAAAGCCGCTGGCGGCTTTGGACGGTGCGGGCGCCGGCCGGGCTGCGGCAGCCGGTGCGCGAGGGGCGGGCGGCGCGGCGCGGCGCGGCTCGTCGTAGCCGCCGCCGTCGTCCGACGGACCGGGGCCGCCCATGCCCTGGCGGCTGCCCAGCATCTGCATCTGGTCGGCGCGGATTTCGGTGGTGTATTTTTCCTGCCCGTCCTTGTCGGTCCATTTGCGCGTGCGCAGGCTGCCTTCGACATAGACCTGCGAACCCTTGCGCAGGTACTGGCCGGCAATCTCGGCGAGGCGGCCGAAAAAGCTCACGCGGTGCCATTCGGTGATTTCCTTCATCTCGCCCGTCGCCTTGTCCTTGTAGCGGTCGGTGGTGGCGATGGTGACGTTGGCGACCTGGTCGCCGCTGGGAAAGCTGCGCATTTCGGGGTCGCGCCCCAGATTGCCGACGATGATGACTTTGTTGACGGATGCCATGGAAGTGTTCTCCTAACCTAATCGTCAGAGTTTAACTGGCTGGCCCGCAGGCTGGCCAGTTCTCAGGCCATCACTGCCTGAAACCGTTTCAGCC
>DASXRN010000501.1:0-2701 GCA_036506595.1 Polaromonas sp.
TCATCGGCAAGAATCTCGCCCTGGTCTATGGCCAGCTCGATCTCCGCGCCCGTGGCACCGCGCAGCCGCCGGACCTCACGCGCAAAGCGGGTGCGAAACTGCGGCATCAGCAGCTTCTTGAGTGGTTTCAGCACGGGCTCAAACGTTGTGCCCGTCAGCGGTGGCCATTCGAGGGCCGGGCCGGCCACCGCAAACTCGATTTCTTCGCGCTGGTGCAGGCCCGCCTGGCTGCCACCGCCGCCCTTGACGGTTTGCAGCCAGCGCTTGCCGTCGTGGCGCAGGCGCAGGCCAATGCCGGCCTGCGCCAGGATGCGCTGCGGCGTGTCGAAATAGATGTTGTTGAGCCGCTTGCGCGTTGCGTGGAGGTTCGCCAATAGCGGATCGGCGCGCAACGCGGCTAACGCAGACGGAGGCAGTCGCAGCTTGAGTTCGATTTCCATGGCGATTTCCGTGGCGTTTAGCGGTTAGACCGGTGAAGCCATGGTACTGCGCTCGCGTGAGCAGGGCGAAGCCGCAAAGAAAAGGCCCTCGAAAGGGCCAGGCTGGGCGCGTGGAAGGGTGGTCAGGGGCGCAGGTAGGCCCAGCCTTCGCTTTGCTTCATCATGATCTCGGTCACGCCGGCAGGCACAAAGCTGATGGCGGGCAGCATGTCGTCCTTCGTCAACTTCTGGCCGCGCATGGTGTTTTCGCAGGCCAGCACTTTCACATTGGCCTTCATCGCGTCGGCAATGCGTGCGCCGGCGGGAGACTCCAGCTTGAGCATGCCAATGCCGGGGCCATAAGCGACGATTTCAATGTCCACGCTGGCCGCGCCCACGTCGTCCTGCAGATTTTTGGCGTTGTTGAGCGCCAGGTTCCATTTGGCCGGGTCGTTGTCGCTGACCTGGATCACGATTTTGTGGCGTTTTTGGCTCGTAGCCCCCGTGGTTTGTGCGTGAGAAGCTATCAAAAGTGTAGTGCTTGCGGCCAGCGCTGCGGTCTGAACAAAGATGCGGCGGTTCATTTGAGGATGTCTCCCAGGCAAAGGTATTTGATTTCGATGTATTCCGCCATGCCGTGGCGGGAGCGGGTGAAGGGAATCGAACCCTCGTATGAAGCTTGGGAAGCTGCCGTTGTGCGATGGAACTACACCCGCAGACCTGCGCGAATTCTAAACTGGGGACACCGACCCCCGATTGACGGTGCTGCCCGGTGACGGGCACGCTCCCGGCCAAACTCTCCCTCAGGCCCAGAAGTGTCCATCGGGCCAAGGGTTGGTCCGAGATTTTTTAAGCTAAATTGGATCGCAGCGCCCTATGGTTGGGCGCAATCAGCTATCAAAATAATAGCTTAGTCGCATTGCGGCGCACTTGCTGCGCTACGCCGCCGTCTTCTGAGCGGGGGCCTGTAGCGGCGGCGTGCCGGTCTTGAACAGTGCGCTCAGCTGCTTGCGCAACTCGGGCGTGTCGGTGTGGCCGTGCACCGCAACGGCGTGCTGCACCGCGGCATCGAGCAGTTCGCGCTCGCTGTCGGCCGACATCGCGACGGTGCAGTTCGTGGCGCTCGGGAATTCGCGGCAATCAATGTACTGGCGTGACATGGCAACTCCTTTCGTCTTCACTTTTCGTCCTCACTTTTCGTCGTCAAGGACGGGCCTCAAAAATCAGTTGAAATCCGGCTTGATGTTCTGGTTCTGCCGGAACAGGTTAGCCGGATCGTATTTGTTCTTCACCTGCACCAGCCGCTGGTAGTTCGGCCCGTAGGCGGCGGCGATCCGGTCGCCCTCGTCCTGCGTCAGGAAGTTCACGTACACGCTACCGCTCGCATACGGCGCTGCCGAGGCCAGGAATTCGCGCGACCAGGCGATGCATTTGGCGTCCTCGGCCGGCTCGCTCCAGCGCGCGTGCACGTTCATAGCATACAGCGTGTCGCGGTTCGGGTAGGCGGTCGCATCCGGTGCGGCGCGGCTGGCCTGGCCGCCGATCAGGCCGAGGAAAATATCGCACTCTGGCGACGGCAGCTCGGCAGCGTAGCGGGCCATGACGGCGATCGCATCGGCATTGAGCGTGGTGAAGTTGTGCGACTTCCAGTAATTGCGCGCCCCCGGCGTCAAGAGCGGGTCGAACACCTGCTGCCACGCTGTGTATGGCGTCGGGCCGATGTGTTCGCCCAGCGGCTGGCCGAAGCCGCGCAGCGGCGCGATCAGGCGCATGCCCTCGTCGACATTGCCGGGGTAGAACAGCGCCAGCACCACGACGTTCTGGCCGTGCACCTCGGGTGGCAAGAAGGGCAGCGGCGGCGCCTGCCGCAGCACCGCCCAGACATTGAGCTGATCCGGCATGCGCTCGACAAAGGCGTGGTATTGCGTCAGCACCTGTTGGGCCTGGGCGTGCGGGAACACGATTAGCCCGGCCAGCACCTGCGGCCCGACCGGATGCAGCGCGAATTCGAACATCGTGACCACGCCGAAATTGCCGCCACCACCGCGAATCGCCCAGAACAGGTCGGGATGGGAGGCGGCATCGGCCCGCACCAGCTGGCCGTCGGCGGTGACTATCTTGGCCGCAATCAGGTTGTCGACCGACAGGCCGTACAGGCGGCTGAGCCAGCCAAAGCCGCCGCCCAGAGTCAGGCCGGCAACCCCGGTGGTCGAGTTGACGCCGATCGGCGTCGCCAGCCCGAAGGCCTGCGCCTCGTGATCAAAGTCGCGCAGCGTGGCGCC
>DASXRN010000502.1:0-11770 GCA_036506595.1 Polaromonas sp.
GCGTTCGGGCCACCGAACCGATACCCTATTCAGCTTTCGCTTCGAAAATACGGCGGAGATGAAATGTGCCCCTGTAGGAGCGGGATGAGGTTCAAGATGTGTCATGGCCGGAAGCCTGTATAGACTGAAACGTCCAAAGCCTGATGCGAAGTTTGCGGCGATGGTGCTGGAGTCGAAGGCGTGAACCTGATCCAACCCTAAGGCGAAGGCAACCACCGCCGCATCAAGTGGCGCAAGTCGTGGGACCTGGACCGGGACAACTTGACGGCCACCCACCGGAAACCGGCTTTGTGATGATCGTTACGCAACTCCTTTTCTGATCGTTCCAGCCGACGGGCAGTTATGACTTGTCCTTCGATTGCAACGCTCGGCTCGGAAAACTTCCGTTGGATATGGTTTTTTTCAGTCTTTCACCGCTCCAATTTGCTTGCGGCGCTTCGTTCGCAGTACGGACTTGGGGCACGGTTTGGGTTCCTCTCGAATTTGGATTCGTTTTCGCTTTTCCTATTTGGTGGTTCGCCCACAACCTTTCACGATGGCAGACTCGCCTCGACAACGATATTCTTGAACCGCGCGCTTGAGCTGGATCAGCTTCATTCGCCAGCCAAACATAGGCAACTTATCAGCGTGCGGCAACCCGCCGCCGAGAGGATTTTGAACGCCGAGATGGCTCGAGCCTGGTTTTGGCTGAATTTATGAGCCAAATCAGGCCCCATCCCATACACAACGGGCGCAAGAAGCTATCATTTTTATAGCAAATAAAACCCAATGGCCAGCATCACCGAATCATCGATCCAGTGGAATTGCACGCAAGCACCAAGGCAGATGGCTTTGATTGAAGCAAGGATTCTCTCCGCAAGCTGGCGCGCGAACCAGCCTTAACGCCCAAAACAACCATTCATAAAACATCCACTTGGATGGTGATAAGATGGCCAAATGCCAAAACCCAGCAAAACCTCGCAGATTGCAACGCCCAAGCCGGTCGACGAAAAGATCACGATCAACCTTGGCTGTGTTGACCTCGGCCAGATTGACTTGCTGGTGCAGGAAGGCTTTTATGCGAACCGGACGGACATGATCCGCACGGCGATCCGGAACCAGCTCACCACGCACAGCGAGGTCGTGCGCCAGGTCGTCTTGCGCAAGACGCTGGTGCTGGGCATCCAGTACTACACCGAGGCCGATCTGCTGGCCGTGCAGGCGTCCGGGGAAAAGTTGCAAATTCGCGTGCTGGGGCTGGCCTCGATCGCGCCCGAGGTCACGCCTGCGCTGGCGCTCGCCACCATCGAATCGCTGACCGTGCTGGGTGCCCTGCATGCGAGCCCCGCAGTCAAAGCCGCGCTCGTCCAGCGCATCCGCTGATCCAATGAGCTGAACCGAAAGAGCCTGATGAACCCTATCTTCCAACGCCTGATGATGGATGCCGCCCGGCTCACCCGCACCGGCGACCTGCAAGCCGCCACCGCCGCGATCCAGGCCGCGCTGCGCGGCGGCGTGATTGCCGCAGCAGCCCCAACGGACATGCGTGAGGTGATCGACGTCGAAGCGCGCTTGGTGCCCGGCTTCGCACGGGCATTTGACGACGAGGCGCCATCGGCGCCGGCCGGCAGCGTCCCCGACGCCGGCCGCTCCGGCCTCTTTATTGCCGGCAGCCATGGCGACGCCTCGGGTCGCCGCGACTTCAAGCTCTACATTCCGCCGGGCACCGGCGAGCGCCCGCTGCCGCTGGTCGTGATGCTGCACGGCTGCACGCAGAATCCGGACGATTTTGCGGCGGGCACGGCCATGAACGATGCGGCGCTGGCGCAGGGCTTCTTCGTGCTGTACCCGTCGCAGTCGCAGCAGATGAATCCGCAGCGATGCTGGAACTGGTTCAAACACAGCCACCAGGCCCGCGGGCGCGGCGAGCCGGCGCTGCTGGCCGGCATGACGCGCGAGGTGATGGCGCGCCATGCGATCGACCCGGACCGCGTTTATGTCGCCGGCCTGTCTGCCGGCGGCGCCATGGCCGCCATTCTGGGCGACGCCTATCCGGACCTCTACGCCGCGGTGGGCGTGCACTCGGGACTGGCAGCCGGTATCGCCACCGACCTGCCGTCGGCCTTGGGCGCGATGAAGGGTGGCGGTACCCAAACCCGCGCCGATGCGAGCGGCATACCCACCATCGTCTTTCATGGCGATGCCGACAGCACGGTGCACCCGAGCAACGGCGAACAGGTCATCACCGCCAGCGTTGGCACGGCGACAACCGTCGAAGTCGAGCGCCTGAAAGGGGCTGGCGGTCGCTCGACCACGCGCCACGTGCACCGCGCAAGCGATGGGGCGGTGGTGGCCGAGCACTGGTTGGTGCACGGCGCGCCGCACGCCTGGTCAGGCGGCAGCGCAAAAGGTTCGTACACCGACGCCGGCGGACCTGACGCCAGCGCCGAGATGATGCGGTTCTTCCTGGAGCATCCGCGCCGGCAGGCCCATTAGGAGCAAAATCGGTCTCTAGCTCATACGGAACGGGCGCAGGCAGCTATCATTTTTATACTGACTTATTAAGCTTTCCACAATTCGTGACAGCCTCCGTGTCATTGCGAGCGCAGCGCGGCAATCCATGGCGGCGCTTGATCGACGATGGATCGCCACGGCCTGCGGCCTCGCGATGACGAGGCGGTGCCTACGACTATTGGAGTCTGATCCCGAATACCCCGAATACCGCGGCCCCTGCAGGCGGTTTTTGAGCCTGCCTGAGGTTCACCCCATGCTCGCGTGAATCACCTCCCGCACCCGCGGGTAGATCTGCTGGCTCCACTTGCGGCCGCTGAACACGCCGTAATGGCCCACACCGGTTTGCACATGGTGGGTTTTCAGGTAGGGGCGGATGCTGCTGCACAAATCCTGCGCGGCCACGGTCTGGCCGACGGAGCAGATGTCGTCGTGCTCGCCTTCCACGGTCATCAGCGCCGTGCGGCGGATTGCAGCCGGGTTCACCCGCCTGCCGCGCCAGGTGAGCTGGCCGCGCGCCAGGTCGTAGGTCTGGAACACTTTTCCCACCGTTTCCAGGTAGAACTCGGCGGGCAGGTCGTTGACGGCCAGGTACTCGTCGTAAAAGCGGCGGATGGTATCGGCCTTTTCCAGTTCGCCGGCCACCAGGTGCTCGTACAGCTCTTCAAACGCCTTCTTGTGCCGCTCCAGGTTCATGCTCATAAAGGCGGCGAGCTGCACAAAGCCAGGATAGACACGGCGCATGACGCCGGCATGCGGCGGCGGCACATGGCTGATGAGGTTTTTCTCGAACCAATCGATCGGGTGGCTGGTCGCCAGCCGGTTGACCTCGGTCGGGTTGACGCGGCAGTCCACCGGGCCGGCCATCAGCGTGAGGCTCGCGGGCTGGGCCGGGTGGTCGTCTTCGGCCATAAGGGCGGTGGCGGCCAGCGCGGGCGCGCAGGGCTGGCAGACCGCGATCACATGGGTCTGGGGTCCGATGGTTTCCACGAAGCGGATCATGTAGTCGATGTAATCGTCCAGGCCGAAAGCGCCGTGCTTCAAGGCCACATCGCGGGCGTTGTGCCAGTCGGTGATGTACACCTCATGGTCGACCAGCAGGGTGCGCACGGTTTCGCGCAGCAGGGTGGCGAAATGCCCCGACAGGGGGGCGACCAGCAACACCTTGGGCTGCCCGGCACTGTTGTTCTTGCGAAAGCGCAGCAGCGTGCCAAACGGCGTTGCGAGCGCGACTTCTTCCTTAACCGCCAACTCATGGCCGGCCACCATCACCGTCTGGATGTCGTAGGCTGGGCGGCTGTGCGTCAGCCGCAGGCGTGAGAAGACTTCGTTGGCGGCGGCCAGCTTGCGCAGCATCGTCCCTTCCGTACCCCCGATCCACAGTGCCGCGCTCGTGTGCTGGGCCAGCAGGCGCAGCGGAGACAGTATGTCGGATTGCAGTTGGTAAGCTTGGTAAAGCATGGCGATAACGTATAGGCAAGTTATAGGCCAGCATGTATATTGGCACAAGCCTTGCTGCGCTGGGTGAACGGGACGGCGGATGCCCGCTCCACTCTGCAGCCCTTGCAAAGGTTTCAGGAGGTCAGCATCGTGGCAAAAGCCGTTCTCACCATCAGCAGCAAGAACTACGGTTCCTGGTCGCTGCGCGGTTGGCTGCTGGCAAAACTGGCCAACCTTGAATTTAACGAGGAAGTCGTGTCGCCGGATGACCCCGCCATGCGGGCCGAGATCCTGTTGCTGTCGCCATCGATTCTGGTGCCCGCGCTGCGGCACAACGGCATCCAGGTCTGGGACACGCTGGCCATCGGCGAATATCTGAACGAGGTCAAACCCAAGGCCGGTCTGTTGCCGGCCGACGTCAAGGCGCGCGCTCATTGCCGCGCGATTTGCGGCGAGATGCACTCGGGTTTCACGTCCCTGCGTTCGGCCCTGCCGATGAACGTCAAGGCGCATTTCCCCGCCTTCAAAGTCTGGTCACGGGCGCAAAGCGACATCGACCGCATCGTGGCCATCTGGAACGAGTGCCTGACGACCTATGGCGGTCCCTACCTGTTTGGCAAGCAACCGTGCATGGCCGACGCGATGTACGCACCGGTGGTGACGCGGTTCCTGACCTATGACGTGGCGCTGGACCCGAAGTGTGCCGCCTATTGCCAGTGCATCATGGCCCTGCCCGCCATGCAGGAGTGGGTGGCCCAAGCCCGGCAGGAGCCGGACGAGATCGACGAGTTGGACGCCGAGTTCTGAAGGGGTGTGACCAGTGACTTGTGAGCCAAAGACGCTAAAGCACCCGGCCCAAGCTCCCAACGCCCGCCTCAATCTTCCCAACAATCGGGCTCTAGCCCATGCGGAACGGGCGCGAGCAGCTATCTTTTTTGTACTGACTTATTAGGCTTTCCACAATTCATGACAGCCTCCGTGTCATTGCGAGCGCAGCGCGGCAATCCATGGCGGCGCTTGATCGACGATGGATCGCCACGGCCTGCGGCCTCGCGATGACGAGGCGGTGCGCAGGCCTGCGATGACCGCAAGAGCGTCATCCATGAAGGAAAGATCAATGAGCTCACAAAATCCGATGCCTCGTCTCTTTATTGCGGCATGGCCTGACTCCATGGTGCGCGGCCAGCTTGCTGAATATTCAGCGAAGTGCGAGTGGGCCGGGCACGCCAAGCCTGTTGCAGTCGCGGATATCCACCTGACGCTGCGTTTTATCGGCGATGTGGATTTGCCCTTGCTAAGCCCCCTTCGGGAGTCCCTGGCACTGGACTTTGACGCATTCGACCTTGAGCTTGAACGTCCTCAACTGTGGAAAGAGGTGGCGGTGCTTTGGCCAAGCGCCACATCTGCCGCGTTGACTGAGTTGCACGATGCAATTGACGACAGGTTGCAAGGGCTGGGGTTCACAGCGGACAGCCGCAGCTTTCGCCCCCACGTGACACTCGCACGCCACGCAAAACATTCGCGCATGCCCCAGCCTACTGCCATAGCCTGGCACATCAACGCGTTTTGTCTCGTGGAATCGACGCCTTCATCAGATGGGCGATACCATATCTTGCAAACGTATTTGGCGCGCTAAAAGCCGCCTCGGTGCGCTACACGACGTGCCAGTATGCGGGCACACAACAGGAATCAGGATCGCCGCAAAGCTCAGGCCACAGCAGGCCGGCCCAGCCCACGGCTACCCCGTGAGCGGTAAATCAAAAATGCGACGATGCCCACGTTGAGCAGATTCCACGCAATGCCGTTCACGAAGGCCGCGCGGTAAGAGCCCGTCAGGTCAAAAATCGCCCCGGACATCCAGCCACCCAGCGCCATGCCAAACAGCGTGGCCATCAGCACCGTGCCTACCCGCGCGCCGGCTTCTCTGGGTGTGAAGTACTCACGCACAATCAAGGCATACGACGGCACGATGCCGCCCTGAAACAGGCCAAACATCCCCGACACCACATAGAGCGATACCAGTCCATTGAACGGCAAAAACAACAGCAGCGCCACGCCCTGAAGAATGGAGCCCAGCAGCAGCGTGCGCAGCCCGCCAATGCGGTCAGAGATCCAGCCCGAGGCGAGGCGGCTGACAACGCCCAGGCCCAGCATCAGCGCCAGCATCTCGGCGCCCCGCGCTGCGCCAAAACCCAGGTCACCACAATAAGCCACGATGTGCACCCGCGGCATGGACATCGCCGTACAGCAGGCCACCCCGGCAATGCACAGCAAAATCTGCAGCGCAGCGGGCGACATGCCCAAAGGCCGCTCGGCAGCCCTGCCTGAAACGGCCTGCGCAGCTTTTACCGCGGCAGCAAGGGGTACCACATCAGATGCCGCCGGCTTCGCCAGGACGGGTGGGCGCTGCCGCAACATCAGGGCCAGCGGCAGCATGGACAGCAGGCAGAACACGCCCACGCCAATATAAGTAGGGCGCCAGCCCGCATTGTCAATAAAGTGCTGCATGATGGGCGGCCAGATGGCCCCCGCCAGATAGTTGCCGCTCATGCAGATAGCCACCGCCATGCCGCGGCGGCGCGTGAACCATTGCGATGTGTCAGCCACCAGCGGTGCAAAGGTAGCCGATGTGCCCAGCAGACCCATCAGCACACCCTGCGCCAGGCTGAACTGCCAAAGGCTGTCCGCAGAACCCGCGGCAATAAAACCCAGACCCAGACCAGCCGAGCCGAGCATGACCGGCACCATCACGCCAAAGCGGTCAGACAGCCGCCCCATGAAAATGCCGCCCAGCCCAAAGCCGAGCATGGTGAGCGTATAGGGCAGCGAAGCATCCGCACGCGCAACCCCAAAGTCAGCCTGAATACGCGGCAGCACGACCGTGACCGAGTACATGCCCGATCCGCCAATGGTCATGAGCAGCAGCGACACGAGCAGGCGTGTCCAAGCGTAAGGAGATTCTGCGTCTTGGCGGGTTTCGGCATGCGCTGTCATGACCGGTATTGGAACCTATAAAAGCATGTTCCCGATCTACAGGGGGCCGCTGTCCTTCCGCGCACGGCCAGCAGGAATTACCTCGTCGACCATGTCACAACCGACCAGAATCCTTACCGCTTTCGCAACGGGTCCAGCAGTGACGACAGGCCGTTGTGGTCTATATCCTGCATCAGCGCCAGCAGCCGGCCAATTTCACCCGACGGAAAACCCACGCCGCGCACGGTGGGAGTCGGGCAGAGCACCCCTAAGGTAGTTGCCGGTCAAGCCAGCAATCAGGCGGCCCTTGCACTTGCCGAAAGGCATTTCACGGGTCACCAGCAGCTCTAAATCTTCAGGGCTCATGGTTTTGAACTGTAATTTCCGATCGATCATTCGAAAAACCGTGAATTAGCGCATAAAAAGTAAACCATGCCTTATAAACACGGGGTGGGAATTGGCCAGCAACGCCGTGTCCATACAGATAACGAAGGCGGTTCGAAGACAAGAGGGTAAGAAAAATGATGCTGAACAGCAATTTTGTGATCGACTTTTTTATATTTTTAGGCAGCATTGCCTTGGGTGCTTTGGCCTACGAACGGTGGCTTGACCATGTGGTTTCGGCCCGCAGGAAAGTCGCGCGCAACCACGCTTTGCGCCGCAAGCCCTTGACCAGCAAGGACGAGCTTCAGATGTGGCGCTGGCTCGAAGAAGTGTTTCCTGATCATCACGTGCTCGTACAAGTACCCCTTACCAACTTTATCGAGCCCAACAACCGGGACGGTGACTCACACTGGAAAGCACTTCTCAGCACAGTCAGCTTTGCCTGTGCAGTTTCTGATCGTAAAGGCACGGTACTGGGCTGTATTGATGTTCTGGCTCGGGGCGAAATGGCTGACCGCAAGCATGCATTCAAGCGCGAGCTTCTGGGTCGCGCCAACATTCCCTACTGGGTTTTAGAAAACCAGAGACGACCAGACGCCAACTTGCTGCGGGACAAGTTTTTAAATGCAGCGAGCGGACCGGCCGACAAGCAGCAGCCTGCCCAACAAAAAGAAGCCGGGCACCACGCGCGCAAGCCACGGCCTGCGCTGATGCTTGAGCAGCGCAAGCTATCGCGCGTATCCAGCAATGCATCTGCCTTGACCAAGACGGGCATGACCCCCACCAACTTGAAATCCACCCTGAAGCTGCATGCGCTTGCAAAAGCATTAGCCTCACGTCTTGCCGCCAGGCAGTCCAGGAAGCCCCTGGTTTATCCCCGTACCAGCAGCTCCCTCACGTGAGCGGCCTGCAGAGCGTCACCCGTCTTTCAGCAAAAACTCCATCTCGGTTCCCGCCAGATTCAGCACATCGTGGTGGGCCAACGCAATCGCCTCCGGCCCAATAGCTTGGCCATTGAGGGTGGGAGGGGTCTCGCCGCCCATACAGGCAACATAGCAGCCGTCACGCCTATGGGAAATGGCCACGACAGCAACGCCCGGTTGGCCAAAAGTCGTCACCGCCTTGACCACCGGCACCTCCAACCCGGCCGAGGAACCCGACAGCACCTTGAGGCTGGCCTGCAGCACGCCGCTGGTGCCCGAAAAACCAAGGGCATCGAGCGGCATGGCGGTAGTCTCTTTCCGGGAACCGGGCTGCTCATGCGCTGAGCTTGCGAGGAACTGAACCCTGAAATTGCCGATGGCAATGATGTCGCCATCTTCAAGCTGCTCTCTGGACTTGATCATGTGGCCGTTGATGTAGGTGCCGTTGGTGCTGCCGAGGTCTTCGACATACACATCGGCAATACCCTCGAGCTCAAACACACAGTGCTCGCCGCTCACCACCATGTTGTCAAACACAATGTCGTTATGCGGCTTGCGGCCCAGCGTCGTTCTGTCATTTTTCAGGTAAACGTGCTTGATTTCGACGCCTTGGACTGATGCGATGAGCTGCGGCATAGGGCCCCCTGCTGGAAGAGATGCAGATCGCCAGACACGCCCGGTGCGATGACGGCAACTCATGGTAGCCGCCCCGCTTCAAGCGCACAAGGTCACCGTGCCGGTCGCAAAACCATGCCCTGGTGATCTTGTTCGGATGCCGCCCTGACCAGGCGCCGGGACGGCCCGTCAGCCAGTTGCCCATGCACTGGTTGAAAGCCTCGGGCTGCTCCAGCATCACAAAATCAGGCTCTAGGCCTTACGCAATGGGCGCAAGCAGCTATCATTTTTATAGTCAGCAGAACACAATGGCCAGCATCGCCGGGTCATCGATCCAGTGGAGCAGCACATAAGCACCGAGGCGGTAGGCAGTAAATACGGCCTGGTTGAAATAGGTTTCCATGGGCTTCAGTCGGGCCCGTAAAGGGGAGGCACGAATGCTTCATGCAGGACTATCTCGAGGTGCACGATTCCTGGCGAAGGATGGCGCTTGTAAATGTTGGTTGTGAGCATCGGTGCTGCTGTCGTGTATTGCGGGCTGACGTGACGGGCTGAAGGCCATGATTGGATCACGTATTGCACGTAACGAAATCTGACACCCCTTACTGAGCGTCCGTTTAACGGCTGTCATTAGGCTGTCATTAGTTTGACACCGTCGGGACGCCTCCCTAGACTGGAAACGTCGGCGAACGGGTTCGTCAGCAGAGCCCGCGCCGATCCAGCATCGGCGCAGTACCGATGCGCGGCACTCCTATTCAAGTCCGTAAAGGAGGTTTCCCCATGAAGAAACTATTGCTCTCTGCCGCTTTTGGTGCGTTAGCGGCAAGCTGTGTTTTGCCATCGATGGCCGCCGACGGCCGGATCGATTTCAACGGCGGTATCGGCTCACAACCGTTCGCGTCCGCTGGCGGTGCGGTGGTTGCCAACGACGTGCGCGGCGTCCAGCCCGGTGGACGGCCGTGGGTCATCGGCAAGCTTCGGGCGGCGGTGCGTCCCGACGGCAGCATCTCGGTCAAGGGCGAGGGCTTGGTCCTCGGCGGCGGCAACGCCGTAGGCACGCCAGCCATTCCTCGCCAGGTGGTGGCCACGCTGTTTTGTGGTGCAACGGAGCTCAACTCGGCGGCGGTAGACCTAGACGCGAACGGCGACTTCGTGATCCGGAGCCCGCTTTCGGGGGCGCTGCCCAACCCCTGTGCCACGCCGACCCTGCTGATCCGCAATTTCGCGGCCGGTGTTGCCGGGCCGTGGTTTGCCGCGGGCATACTGGAAAACTGACGCACGGCATGCGAGCGGCACAGGCGGCCCCTGGTCTGGCCGGTCAATTGCCTTGTTGCGCATTACAACCCCGTCACCGGCAATGACGCGGTGAAGCGTGATCCAGTCAGGCCGCTGATTGGAGGGCTGGTGTGTGGGCAAAAAACTCAGCGGCCATGGCGCTGCAAACTATCGCTTTCGCAAGAGGGCCCGCAACGACAACAGAGTGGGCTATAAAGTGAAGGGCTGAAGAATGGTTGCGAATCACGGAGACGCCATGGCCACCCCAATCTCGGACATTCACATCGCCCAGGCCGACCCGCTGCCGGAACCCCGGCTGTTACGTGACGAACTGCCGGCGGGCGAGGCTGAAGCCGAATTCATCACCTCGTCGCGCGCCGCCACCCGCAACATCTTGCGCGGCCAGGATGACCGGCTGCTGGTCATCGTGGGCCCCTGCTCCATCCACGAGCCCGAGTCGGGACTCGAGTACGCCGCACGGCTGCGCCGGGTGGCGGATCGCCTGGGCGAATCGCTGCTGCTGGTGATGCGCGTGTACTTCGAAAAACCACGCACGCGCATGGGATGGAAGGGCCTGATCTACGACCCGGGGCTTGATGGCCAGGGCGATATCGGCGAGGGCCTGCGCCATGCACGGCGCATTCTGCTGGAGTGCGCGCACTTGGGTGTGCCGGCGGCCTCTGAAATCCTGGACCTGGTGACGCCGCAGTACTACGCCGAGCTGCTGACCTGGGGCGCTATCGGCGCCCGCACGGTGGAAAGCCCGCTGCACCGGCAGATGGCTTCGGCCCTCTCGGCTCCCGTGGGTTTCAAGAACGCCACCAACGGCAGCGTGGGCGCGGCCATCGACGCCATCCATGTGGCCGCCCAGCCGCACCGCTTTCCCACCATCTCGCTCGAAGGCAGGGCCATGGTCATCACGACCACCGGCAACCCCGACGGCCACCTGGTGTTGCGCGGCGCCAGCGACGGGCCGAACTACGACACCGCCAGCGTCAAGCGCGCCACCGAGGCCCTGGAGAAATCCGGCCTGCCGCCGCGCCTGGTGATCGACTGCAGCCACGGCAACAGCAACAAGGACTATTCCAGGCAGCCCGCCGTGGCGGCCGACATCGCGCAGCAGGTCGCCAGCGGCTCGACCCGCATCTGCGGCCTGATGATTGAAAGCCACCTGGTCGAGGGCCGGCAGGACATCGTCGATGGCCGTAAGGGCCTGCGCTATGGGCAGAGCGTCACCGATGCCTGCATCGGCTGGGAGGCGACGGCGCAGGTACTGGACAACTTGGCGGCGGCGGTGAACCAGCGCCGGGCGGGCGCCAAAGCGTGAATGACTGGCGCAACCCACGGCGAATCGGAGAATCATCATGTTGCGTGCACTTTCACTTTGCATCGCCCTGATCGCCATGGCGGCCTCGCTGCCGCTGTCTGCCGCAGACCCGCCAGCAACGCGGCAGCAAGCGCTCAAGGCGATGAAACATCCCGAGCCCGCCGTGCGGCGCGCTGCCGTTACGCGCCTGGGCGAAATCGGCGCCATGGCCGATGCCGACCGGCTCGTCGCCCGCCTGGGGGACGATGACGCGCCGGTTCGCCAGCTCGCCGAAGCCGCGATGTGGCAGATCTGGAGCCGCTCCGGCGACCGCGCGATCGATGCCTTGTTCCTGCTCGGCGTC
>DASXRN010000503.1:0-5286 GCA_036506595.1 Polaromonas sp.
TTTCTGCTCTCAAAAGGCAAGGTTGATGAGGCCAATCGCGTGCTCTCGATGCTGGCGGCGGGCCGCCTGGCCAATGGCCAGTTTGAGGTGCACCGTTACATCACGGCCAATGCCGAAACGGTGGCACCCAGCGGGGCGAAGGTCTCGTTTCTGGACATCTTTCGTAATGGCTTCGCACGCCGCACGGCAGCCGTCGGCGTGGCCTCGTGGATGACGTTTGGCGCCCAGCTCTCAGTGTTGACGCTGATGCCGACCATTCTGGTGGCGCAGGGCTACTCGATCACCAAGAGTTTTGCCTTCACCATCATCATGCAAAGCGGCAGCCTGCTCGGTGCCATTGCGGCCTCTACCCTCGGCTACTACTTTCCGCGCAAACGGGTGCTGACGCTGGGCGCGATTGCCGCTTGTCTGGCCGGCCTGGCTTTTGGCAACCTGACCAGCAGTGTGGCCATGGTGCTGGTGTGTGGTGCCTTGTTCCAGTTTTGCGTGTTGACGCTGAACACGTCGATCTGGATCTATGCGCCCGAGCTGTACCCGACCCGGATGCGCGGCCTGGGCACCTCGTTTTTGCTGGCGCTGGGCACCGTGGGCGGCGCCTTGACGCAACTGTTGGCTGGCCGGATGTTTGACCTGTATGGCGTGACTGGCATGTTTGGCCTGATCGCGGGGATGTATTTGATCTTTGCCGTGGCGGTGCAGTTCGCGCCCGAGACTTTTGGAAAATCCATTGAGGACGAGGCGGGCGCAGGACAGAGTCCTGACGAAGCCGCAGGCGTTTCGATGGCCACCTCTGCGCGCTGAAGGGCATGCCATGAATCGAACCGTATTGTTGATTAACCCCAATACTTCGTTGCAGACCACGGCGCTGATGCTGCGCAGCGCCCGTGCTGTTCTTCAGCCGCCGGTGGAACTGGTGACGGCAACGGCAGCGCGCGGGGCGCCCATGATCATCAGCGAAGCCGATCTTGCCATCTCGGCGCAAGAGGTTGTGACCATGGGCCTTGCGCATGCCACGCAGGTGGATGCGATGGTTATCAGCGCTTTCGGCAACCCGGGACTGGGCGCACTGCGCACGCAGGTCGCGGTGCCGGTGGTGGGCATTGGCGATGCAGCCATGCAGGAGGCGGCCGCTGGTGGCAGGCGTTTTGGCATTGCCACCACGACCCCCGGTCTGGAGTTGTCGATTGCTGGCGCTGTGGACCGACTGGGATTGCGCGCGCAATTCAGTGGCGTTCGAATTCCGCCCGGCGATCCGTTGGTGCTGGCCGGTAACCCCGATTTGCAGGCGGAGCGGCTGGCCGACGCGGTACGAGCCTGCGTGAAGCAGGACGGAGCGGCTGCGGTGGTCATTGGCGGTGGTCCGCTGGCCGAGTCGGCCGACCGGCTGGCGCGTCAGTTTGCCGTACCCGTGATCTCGCCAGTAGCAGCAGGCATGCGCCAGGTGATGCGCGAATTGCAACGCTTGCGACTGCTCTGAACCCTGTTCAGGCTTGGTGACGGGTTACAACTCTGACAGGGCATCGTGCTCGGCTTCGATGGCCACCATGCGGCGGCGGCCCTTGGCACCGGCGTGCTCCATGACGCGGGTGGCCAGCAGATGGCACAGAATCATCAGGGCGGCGTGGTTGTCCAACGGCCCTGGTGCCTGGGTATGGCAGCGCAGCAGCCAGTGCGCCGCAATCGGCTGCTTGGAAAAGTGGTCGGTGATATAGAGCACTTTGGTGCCGGCCTGGCTGGCGTGTTCGGCGAAGGTGGCCGCCAACGGCACGCTGCGGCGCAGCGCGAACACCACCAGCAGATCGTTGTCCGTGATATCGGCAACATAGTCGCCCAGCGTTTCGCCTGGACCGGGAATCACTTGGGGGCCGTCCAGCACCTGGTTCAGTTGCCAGCGCAGGTAGGCCGCAAAATTGCGGTTCTGCCGGTAGCCCAGAAACCACACCCTGCGCGCTTTCGCCATGGCTTGCGCTATTTCGTCGATTAACTCGCCGGAAATCTGATTGAACGTGGCGCTGATGTTGTCTTGCGCTTGCTGTATGTGCGCGGCCATGGAGCCCGCCACGCCCGGCACTGGATTAAGCAGAAACAGCGCCGCTCCGTCGCTGCGCCCGGACCGGCTGTGGCGCCGCGCCGCTTCATAGTTCTCATAGCCGAGCCGCCGGATGAAACGCGTGATGGTGGCGTTGGAAACACCCGTCAGACCGGCGAGTTCAGAGGCACTGTAGCTCGACAGGTCGCCCGAAAAATCGAGTATGAATTCACCCAGCTTGCGCTCGGTGGGCGGCAGCTTGTTCAGCGCATCCCGCACGCGCGTGATGAATGATGCGTCCGCCTTGGCGTGCACTGAAGAGGGCATCATGGCCGCACCGTGGCACAGACCGTTCGGCGCGGCTGATGGGGCCGGAAGGAGGGGGCGCTGTGCGCGGCGTGGAAGTGACTGGACATGAGCATTAGGCTACCAGAAACTGCACCCGTGCTGCGCGCCGTTGGCTCGGGTTGGCTACCGCGCTGCGGATGCTGGTGCGATGCCCTGGCCGTTGCGAAACAGGCTGGTCAAGGCCGCCCGGTATTGCGCTTGCCCCAAGGCATTGGTGTTGTGATGCGAGCCGCCTGCAACCAGCACAAATTGTTTGGGCTGGGCCGCAGCCTCAAACAGCTTGCGCCCCAGATCCGGCAGGATCAGCTGGTCTTCGTCGCCATGCACCACCAGCAGCGGCGAGCCGATATGGCCGACCTTGCGCACGGCCTCAAAGCGCTGGGTGATCAGCAGGGACACCGGCATCCAGCCCCATTTGGAGCTGCTCACCACGTCGGCGATGGAGGTGAAGGTGCTTTCGACAATCGTGCCGCTTTCGTCGGCCACTTCGGTGGCCAGGTTGATGGCAATCGACCCGCCCAGCGAATGGCCGAAGATGTAACGTGGACTATCGGGGTATTTTTTGGCCAGCCAGTCCCAGGCGGCGCGTGCGTCTTCGTAGGCTGAGGCTTCCGAAGGAAGCGCAGGGGTGCTTTTGCCAAAGCCTCGGTAGTCGATGGCCAGCACCGAAAACCCGAGTTCCTGCATGCGGCGCATACGCGGGGCGGAACCCGTGACGTTGTAGCGCGCGCCGTGCAGGTACAGCAGGACGGGGGCGTTGGTGGCCGCGGGCGGGTGGTTTGCCGGCAACCAGAGCCCATGAAGGCGCACCTCCTGGTCCTTGCCTTCCGCCTTGAAGCCAATCCAGACGTCCTCCATGCCCTGCGCCGCTACCGTTCCACCCCCCCAGCTGCGGTCGCTGGGCTGAAAAATCCAGGCGCGCTGCTTTTCGTCCAGCGTGGCACAACCCGCCAATATCGCGAGGGTGGTGAAAACCGCAGTGAGCAGGCGCCAGTTTTTCATGACCCTGTCGGAGTCCTGTGTGCCCGGGAAGTTCAGTGCTTAAGGCGGTTGAACGGCGTCTTTACTTCGCCTTCATGCGCGTCCTGCTATTGCGTGTAGTGCTTAAAGGTTAACGTCCGCGCATGAACAGCGCATCCAGCTCCTTGATACTCACCTGCCGCCAGGTGGGGCGGCCGTGGTTGCACTGGTCCGAGCGCTCGGTGGCCTCCATCTGGCGCAGCAGGGCGTTCATCTCATCGAGTGTGAGCTTGCGGTTGGCGCGCACGGCGCCGTGGCAGGCCATGGTGGACAGCAGCTCGTTTTGCGCCCGCTGGATCACGGTGCTGGCGTCGTGCTGGGCCAGCTCGGCCAGCACGCTTCTGGCCAGTTCCACCGCATCGCCCTGCGCCAGGCTGGTGGGCACGGCGCGCACGGCTAGCGTTCTGGGGGAAAACGGTGTGATCTCCAGGCCCAGGGTGGCCAAGGTGTCGGCGCAGGCTTCGGCGGTGGCCACTTCCTGCGGGCTGGCGGCAAAGGTGGCCGGAATCAGGAGGGGCTGGCTGGCGATGCTGCTGGTATCTATTTGCGTTTTCAGCCGTTCATAAACAATGCGCTCATGGGCGGCGTGCATGTCCACAATGACCAGGCCCTGGGTGTTTTCGGCCAGCACGTAAATGCCTTGCAACTGGGCGATGGCGCGGCCCAGCGGCCAGTCGCCGGGTGGCAGGGCGCTTGCTTCGCCTCGGGGGGCAGCGGCATTCGTGGCGGCCGCGCCCGGTGCAAGGCTGCTGGCCGCCGCAGGGCCGTTTGCCTCAACTGGTGCAGGCCACATGGCTTCAAAGTCGGAAGCGTGGCTGGCGGATCGGTAGCCTTGATTAGCTATGAAATTTATAGCTGGTTGCGCCCATGGTACGGGGGCTAGAGGTTGATTTTGCTCTGAAAAAGAGCTCAGGGAGGGCTGGGCAACTTCCACTGCGGCGGTCGAGCGCGGTGCGGCCAATGCATTCTCGGTCGCGTGGCGCACGGCCTGGTGCACCTCGCGGCTGTCGCGAAAACGCACCTCGATCTTGGTCGGGTGCACGTTCACGTCGACGCGCGTGGGGTCAATCTCGATGTACAGCGCATACACCGGCTGGCGGTGGCCGTGCAGCACGTCTTCGTAGGCGCTGCGCGCCGCATGCGTGAGCACCTTGTCGCGTACGTAGCGGCCATTGACATAGGCAAACTGCTGGTCGGCGCGCGAACGGGCTGCATCAGGGATACCGGCGCGGCCCCAGACGCGAACGGCGGGCTGGCCGTCGGCGCGGCGGGTTGCGCTTTCGTAATTGACGGCAACCGACTGGTCGACAAAATCACTGCCCAGCACATCGGCCAGGCGTTGGGTCTGCGCCGATTCCGGAGCGGTCCCGCCGTTGCAGGCGCGCCACTGCTCCACCAGCTTGCCTTCGTGCCAGATGGCAAAGCCGACATCGGGCCGCACCAGGGCGTGGCGGCGCACGGCTTCAATGCAATGGGCCAGCTCGGTGGCATCGGTTTTTAAAAATTTGCGGCGGGCTGGCGTTGCGTAAAACAGCTCGCGCACCTCCACCGTGGTGCCGCGCGCACGTGCCGCGGGCTTGAGCTCACCAGTGCGGCCATCGAGCTGCCAGGCATGCTCAGCTTCATCCGTTCTTGACAGCAGGCTCATGTCGGCAATCGAGTTGATGGCGGCCAGCGCCTCACCCCGAAAACCCATGGTGCCCACGGCTTCCAGGTCCTGCAGCGAGGCAATTTTGCTGGTGGCGTGGCGGCGCAGCGCCACCGGTAGCTCCTCGCGCGGAATGCCCTGGCCATCGTCTTCCACCAGAATCAGCCGTACGCCGCCCGCCAGCAGGCGCAGCGTGACTTGCGCCGCACCGGCATCCAGCGCGTTGTCAATCAGTTCGCGC
>DASXRN010000504.1:0-7237 GCA_036506595.1 Polaromonas sp.
GCATGAAGGTCTGTGCGTGATGTTTCTGGAAGACCTGCGCGAGATGGAGGCACGGGTGCGAACCGAAAAAATGGCGGCCATGGGGCGCATGTCGGCGGCGGTGGCCCACGAAATCAGAAACCCGCTGGCCGCCATTTCGCAGGCCAATGCCCTGCTCGAAGAAGACCTGCAGGACGCCGGTCACCGCCAGCTCACCGCCATGGTCAGGCAAAACACGCAGCGCCTGGCCAAAATTGTCGACGAGGTGCTCGACATTTCACGGGCCCAGGCGCAAATACCCGCGCCCCAGGCGACCACGCTGCTGCTGGACGACACGGCCCGTCGCATCGCCGCAGACTGGGCCGGGCAAAACGCAGCGTCTCGGCGCCTGCGCATCACCACACAAGCCCCCCATGCAGCGGTAGACTTTGAGCCCGAGCATTTGCGGCGCCTGATGATCAACCTGCTGGACAATGCCCTGCGCTACGCCAGCGCCTCAGCCCAGGCGATTCAAGTGAGCACCCAGATACCGGCACCGGGGCAGGCCCGGCTGTCGGTCTGGAGTGACGGCCAGCCGCTGGAACAAACGGTCCAAAGCCATTTATTTGAGCCTTTTTTCTCCTCCGAGAGCCGCTCCAGTGGACTGGGCCTTTATATCTGCAGGGAGCTGTGCGAACGCTACGGTGCGCAGATTGGCTACGAACGCGTGCTCAGCGACACCACGGCGGGCAACGAGTTTTTTGTCCTGTTCAGGCCCGCATCACCGCCCTTGAGCGCCCGTCCGCCTTCTTTTGACACAATGCCAGCCTGACCCCATGAGCATGCCAACACCCGTCCCCCAGCAAGCCCACATTCTTGTCATTGATGATGAGCCGGATCTGCGCACCCTGTACGAGCTGACGCTGCTCAGGGAAGGTTACCGGGTGGAAGCGGCCGGCGACCTGGCGCAGGCACGTGAACATTTGAAGGAAAAACGCTTCGACGCGGTCATCACCGACATGCGCCTGCCCGACGGCCTGGGGCTTGAATTACTGCGCGACCTCGTCGCCCAGCAGCGCCCGGAGCGCTGCGTGATCATCACGGCGTACGGCTCGGCTGACAATGCCGTGGAAGCCCTCAAGGCCGGCGCGTTTGACTACCTCACCAAACCCGTGGACCTCAAGCAGTTCCGCAGCGTGGTGGCATCGGCCATACAAGGCACGCAGAATCTCGTGCCGCCAGCCAGGGGCGAGCGCAGCCTGGCAGGGGCTGGCGCAAGGCCCACCGCACCGGTAGCGCCCAGACCGGGCGAGGCTTCAGCCATCCTGCAAAAGCTGGTCGGCGAATCGGCGGTGATGCAGGCCGTCAAGTCCCGCATCGTCAAGGTGGCCGGCAGCATGGCGCCCATCCTGATACAGGGCGAGTCCGGCACCGGCAAAGAGCTGGTCGCGCGTGCGGTGCATGCTTGCAGCCACCGCGCGGCCGGCCCCTTTGTGGCCGTCAACTGCGGCGCGATTCCTGAAAACCTGCTGGAAGCCGAGTTTTTTGGCGCACGCAAAGGCGCGTACACCGGTTCTGCGCAAGACCGGCAGGGCTACTTCCAGGCCGCCAAGGGCGGAACCCTGTTCCTCGATGAGATCGGCGACCTGCCCCTGGCGATGCAGTCCAAGCTGCTGCGGGCCATTCAGGAACGCACCGTGCGGCCGCTGGGTTCTGCCCAGGAAGACACGGTAGACGTGCGCATCGTCAGCGCCACGCACAAAGACCTTGGCGCGGAAGTTCAGGCGGGCAGCTTTCGCCAGGATTTGTATTACCGGCTCAACGTGATTGAAATTGGCGTGCCGCCGCTGCGCGAACGGCGCGAAGACCTGCCGGCACTGTGCCACGCCCTGTTGTCCAGAATTTGCCAGGAGTCCGGCTTCGCCACACCTGAGCTGACGGCTTCTTTGCTGGAGCAATTGCGCTTGCACCCCTTTAACGGCAATGTCCGGGAGCTGGAAAACATCCTGCACCGCGCGGTGGCACTGGGTGAAGGCGGCGACCTGCATTTCGATACACCGCCTCCAGACTGCGTGGCTGTTCCGGAGAATCTGCAAGATTTTCTGGACCATCATGAGCGCAGCATCCTGTCAAAGGTGCTGCAGGAAACCGGCTTTAACCGGACGGCCGCCGCCACCAAACTGGGCCTGAGCCTGCGCCAGATCCGCTACCGCATTGCCCGTCTCAATATCATGACACCGGGTGGTGACGACACCAATGATGAGCCTGCCTGAGCGCCACAGCATGGCTGCCGGATCTGCCGTACCGGCCACTTCAGCCCTGTGGCAGGATGGCTGGTACCGGCATGCGCGCAGGCTGGCCTCGCCCAACTTCGGCCCGCGCCCACCCGGTGCGCAAATTGACCTGCTCGTCATTCACTCCATCAGCCTGCCGCCCGGGGAGTTTGACAACGGCAACGTGCAGCGCCTCTTCACCAACCAGCTCGACTGGGAGTCACACGCTTACTTTCAGGGTATTCGCGGCCTGCAGGTTTCCTCGCACTTTTTCATCGCTCGTTCAGGCGCGCTATGGCAATTTGTGGCCTGCAACGACCGCGCATGGCATGCCGGGCAATCAAGCTACCGGGGGCGCAGCAACTGCAATGACGATTCCATCGGCATTGAGCTCGAAGGACTCGAAGGCGACACGTTCGAAACGCCCCAGTACGAAACCCTGTCCGGGCTGTGCGCAGCGCTGCTTCAAGCCTTCCCCATCGCACACATTGCCGGGCACGAGCACATCGCCGCAGGGCGCAAGCAGGACCCCGGTCCCGGTTTTGACTGGCCCTTGTTGCAGCGTTCGCTGGGTTTGCCCGCTCAGTATTTTCCCGTAGTTCCCTGATCGGGTTTGGGCTGGCGACCACACCCTTGCGGTGCCTGTTACGGCCAAAAAAATTCAGGGTATTTTTACCCTTCAAGCATTGGCCAGCGTTACCAGCCGGAAATCTTCGGCAAGGCGCATCAATGCTGTATTTGTTTTGCGGGAGCCTGATTGAATCAGGCTTTGGCGCCTGTTTTCCGGCTGGCGGTGCCGCCCTTTCGGGTGCGCAAAACAGGACTAAAAAGGCCACAGAACGCAACATGACATTTAGTCGGCGATACACTACAGGTAGTGGCTTGTATTCCTAAAATACCCTAGGTATAGTGTCTTAGCCCTAATTCAGTTTGATGTGATTCGGGCGATGCAACGAGGAAGTCAGTTTATAACCAGGACCCCCTTCAGCAGATCAATACGCCCCCGCACCACACATCAAACCGTCAATCAAACCCGTCACAACAAAGCAAAAGAGGAAGCCATGCAAACAGCACAACATGCAGTGCCCGTACCGTCCGGCGTTCTGGCAGACCACCAGGCAAGCAGCGACATCAACGCGCAAACCAACCCGCTCGCGCATTACCAGATCATTCGCCGCAATGGCGCCGTGGTGCCGTTCGAGCCCAACAAGATTGCCGTGGCCGTGATGAAGGCCTTTCTGGCCGTGCACGGCACACAGGGAGCGGCTTCGGCCAGCGTGCGCGAAACCGTAGACAGCCTGACCCAGACCGTCGTTCGCGCCCTGATGCGCTCCCGCCCCGGCGGCGGAACCTTCCATATTGAAGATGTGCAAGACCAGGTGGAACTGGGCCTGATGCGCGGCGGCCACCATGAGATTGCCCGCGCCTATGTGCTGTACCGTGAAAAACGCACCCAGGAGCGCGCACGCCAGCCGCAAACCCAGGTGCCTGATGCGCCCTTGCTGCATGTGATGGATGGCGGCAAAAAAATTGCACTCAATGTGCGCAACCTGCAGGCGCTGATTGAAGCGTCCTGTGCCAACCTCGGCGCAGAGGTCAAACCCGACCCGATTGTTGCGGAGACCATGCGCAACCTGTACGACGGCGTGCCCATCGACGAGGTCTACAAGGCGTCCATCCTGGCGGCCCGTACCCTGATTGAAAAAGACCCTGATTACACCTACGCCACCGCACGCCTGCTGATGCACACCATCCGCAGGGAAGTTCTGGGCGGGGAAGTCAGCCAGCAAGAAATGGCGACCCGCTACGCCGAGTATTTCCCCCAGTTCATTGCCAAAGGTGTCGAGAACGAACTGCTCGACGAAAAACTCCAGCAATTTGACCTGGCCCGCCTGGGTGCGGCCCTCAAACCCGAGCGCGACCTGAAATTTGACTACCTCGGCCTGCAGACCCTGTTTGACCGCTACTTCCTGCACGTGCGCAAGCAGCGCATCGAGCTGCCGCAAGCCTTCTTCATGCGCGTGGCCATGGGCCTCTCGCTCAATGAAGTCAACCGCGAAGAGCGGGCCATCGAGTTCTACGAAGTTCTCTCGTCGTTTGACTTCATGTCGAGCACGCCAACGCTGTTCAACGCAGGCACACTGCGTTCGCAGTTGTCGTCTTGCTACCTCACCACGGTGGCCGATGACCTGGGTGGCATTTACGATGCCATCAAGGAAAACGCCCTGCTGTCCAAATTTGCCGGCGGCCTTGGCAATGACTGGACGCCAGTGCGCGCGCTGGGCGCCCACATCAAGGGCACCAACGGTGAGTCCCAGGGTGTCGTGCCTTTCCTGAAAGTCGTCAACGACACCGCCGTGGCCGTCAACCAGGGCGGTAAACGCAAAGGCGCGGTTTGCGCCTACCTGGAAACCTGGCACCTCGACATCGAGGAGTTCCTGGAACTGCGCAAAAACACCGGCGATGACCGCCGCCGCACGCACGACATGAATACCGCCAACTGGGTTCCCGATCTCTTCATGCGCCGCGTCATGGAAAAGGGCACCTGGACCCTGTTTTCGCCGTCTGACACGCCGGACCTGCACGACAAGTTCGGCAAGGATTTCGAAAAAATCTACACCGCCTACGAAGCCCGGGCCGAGCGTGGCGAGCTCAAACCCTCGCGCAAACTGCAGGCCACCGACATGTGGCGCAAGATGCTGTCGATGCTGTTCGAGACCGGCCACCCCTGGATCACCTTCAAGGATGCCTGCAATGTGCGCTCGCCGCAGCAGCACAGCGGTGTCGTGCACTCTTCCAACCTGTGCACCGAGATCACGCTCAATACCAGCGAGACCGAAACCGCCGTATGCAACCTCGGTTCGGTCAACCTGGTCCAGCATTTGAAGGACGGCGCGGTTGACCACGAGAAACTGAAGAAAACCATCACCACGGCCATGCGCATGCTGGACAACGTGATCGACATCAACTACTACGCCGTCACCAAGGCACGCGACTCCAACATGCGCCACCGCCCGGTCGGACTGGGCATCATGGGCTTTCAGGACTGCCTGTACGAATTGCGCCTGCCTTACGCCTCGCAGGAAGCCGTCGAATTTGCCGACAAGTCCATGGAAGCCGTCTGCTACCACGCCTACTGGGCCTCCACCGAACTGGCCAAAGAGCGCGGCAAATACGCCAGCTACAAAGGCTCACTCTGGGACAAAGGCATCCTGCCACTCGATACGCTGGACATGCTGGCCGAAGAGCGCGGAGGCTATGTCGAGGTTGACCGTTCGGCCACCCTGGACTGGGATGCCTTGCGCCAGAAAATCGCCAAGGACGGCATGCGCAACTCCAACTGTGTCGCCATTGCCCCGACGGCCACCATCTCCAACATCATCGGTGTGGATGCCTGTATCGAGCCCTGCTTCGGCAACCTCTCGGTCAAATCCAATCTGTCTGGCGAGTTCACCGTCATCAACCATTACCTGGTGCATGACCTCAAGCGACTCGGCCTGTGGGACGACGTGATGGTGGTGGACCTCAAGCACTATGACGGATCGCTGCGCCCTATCGACCGCGTGCCGCAACACATCAAGGCGCTGTACGCGACCGCCTTTGAAGTGGAAACCTCCTGGATTGTTGAGGCCGCAGCGCGCCGCCAGAAATGGATTGACCAGGCGCAATCGCTCAACATCTACATGGCAGGCGCCTCGGGCAAAAAACTCGACGACACCTACAAGCTGGCCTGGTTGCGCGGACTGAAAACCACCTACTACCTGCGCACCATGGGTGCCACGCATGCCGAAAAATCCACGGTGCAGGCCGGCAAGCTCAACTCGGTGTCATCCGGCCCTGCCGCCACAGAGATTGCTGCAAGCGCCAGCATGAGCGCACTGGAGGCAGCCGCTGCTGCGGCACAAGCGCAGATGAATGACTCACCGGCAACCGACATCAAGTTCTGCGCAATCGATGACCCGGGCTGCGAAGCTTGCCAATAAAAAAACCTCGAATCGTGCGATGCAATTTTTCGCACGATTCAAGGCAGTCATTTGATGCCATGAATCGATGTAATAGAGCAACAAAAACTCGCAGCGATGTGAATGAACACTTTTCATTTTGTATCACTGCTTTCATAATCCCAAAGTATTGGAAACCTCTATGTTGACCTGGGACGAAGAAGTCACACCATCGTTGCAAAAACCTCTTGCAAGCAGCTTGCCCGACAGCCGCTCGATGGACCTTCCGCCTTTTTCATCTGTGCCTCTTGCGGCACAGCCTCAGCCCCAAGCGCGCATGCCGCACGACGGCATTTTTTCAGCGCCGGCACCTTCCGCAGAAGCCACACCGACACCCGTTGCAGCGCCTGCCACCGCACAGCGTGTCAAGGCCTCTGACAAACGCATCATCAACGGCCAGACGGACGTGAACCAGCTGGTGCCGTTCAAATACAAATGGGCCTGGGAAAAATACCTTGCCACCTGCGCCAACCACTGGATGCCGCAGGAAGTGAACATGACGCGCGACATCGCGCTGTGGAAAGACCCGAACGGCCTGACCGAAGACGAGCGCCGCATCGTCAAGCGCAATCTCGGCTTCTTCGTGACCGCCGATTCGCTGGCCGCCAACAACATCGTGCTGGGCACCTACCGCCAGATCACCGCGCCGGAATGCCGCCAGTTCCTGCTGCGCCAAGCCTTTGACGAAGCCATCCACACCCACGCCTACCAGTACATCGTGGAAAGCCTGGGGCTGGACGAATCCGAAGTGTTCAACGCCTATCACGAAGTGAAATCCATTCGTGACAAAGACGAGTTCCTGATTCCGTTCATCGACACGCTGACCGATCCGTCCTTCAAGACCGGCACGCCCGAGAACGACCAGAAGCTGCTGAAGTCGCTCATCGTCTTCGCCTGCATCATGGAAGGCCTGTTCTTCTACGTCGGCTTTGTGCAGATTCTCGCCCTGGGCCGCCAGAACAAGATGACCGGCGCCGCCGAGCAATACCAATACATCATGCGTGA
>DASXRN010000505.1:0-2867 GCA_036506595.1 Polaromonas sp.
CGGGCAATCATCCAGGCAGAAATGTATTGGGCGGACAAACAACCCCCTGCGGTTGCCAGGTTGCCATTCGCAAAAAATGCCTGGTTCAAAATCTTGACCCCGGCAGCTTGTACCCAGGGCTTGCTGGTTGAGTCGGTGCACGCCGGGGTTTGACCGATGAGGCCCAGCTTTGCGAGCAAAAATGTTCCAGAGCACTGCGCTGCGATGAGCTGACTTTGCGGGTTGAGATGTAGCTGACTGAGGATGGACGGGTCGTTGGCGACTTCTCGCGTTTTCATTCCGCTGCCTATTAATACGGCATCGGCCTGATTGGCTTCTTTCAGGCCAATGTGCGCGTCGATTGTCAATCCGTTCATTGACGTTACCCGTGCCGTTGGGCTGGAAATACTGACCTTCCAGTCGGCGTCACCCAATCGTGAAATGCGGCTCAGCATGCCATAGGCAATTAATGAATCCAGCTCGTTGAATCCGTCGAATGTCAGGATGGCTATGTGCATGAATACGTTCCAGGTTTTGGTTGAAAAAGAAGCCTGATTCGCTTACAAAAGGCGCGCAAACGTTTGAGCGAAAAAGACTTCTATCGAGTCAGTCCACGATAAACAGTTTGGCGCCATTTGGTGCCGCTGAACGGTGCGCCTCGGCCCCGTCGGCCACCTGGTAGCTCATGCCGGGCAGCAGCACATGCTGCCTGCCGTCTTCCAGCTCGGTGTGCAATTCACCTTCCAGGCACAACAGGATATGCCCCTTGCTGCACCAGTGGTCGGACACATAGCCCGCGGTGTACTCGACCATGCGCACGCGGACCTCGCCAAACTGCTGCGTGCGCCAGAACGCCTTGCCGGTGATGCCGGGGTGCTCGGTGCGGGCCAGCGTGGACCAGTCGGTCGTGCCAAACGGAATGTTGCTGATGTTCATGCTATTGATTCCTCATGCCGCGTTCGCTGGTTGGGCGTGATGTGTGAAATCGCGCCGTCGCCATACGAGCGCAGCACCTGCGAGATGACAATGTGAAAGCCCTTGTACCACTGGGTGTACTGGCGTTTGGCTTCCAGGTGCTTGGGATGCAAGGAGAAAGCGCGTAGCGACTCCTGGGTCTCCCAGAAGTAGGTGGCGTTGTTCTTCGTACCGTCCGGCGACTTCCACGACTCCGCGCCCAGATAACCGGGGGTGGCGCGGGCGGCCTGCTCGATCAGCGCGTCCAGCGCGTGGTACCGCTCGTCGTAGACACCAGGCTCGAAAATGAAAGCGGCTGAGTACATCATTGCTCCTTCGGCTTCAAAAGGGGGCTAGTGCTGGCCGCTGGCCTGCGCGAGGCCTGATGCACCGGCATCTTCTTGCCGGCAAACACCGTGGCAATCACCGCCAGGCCAAAGCCGACCGTCACCGCATCGAGCGATTCACCGAGCAGCGGCACCGCAAACAGCATCGACAAAAAGGGCTGCACCAGCTGCACCTGGCTAACGCGCACCGTGCCGCCCAGCGCCAGCCCGCGGTACCAGGCAAAAAAGCCCAGCCACATCGAAAACACCGCCACATAGGCAAAGCCCCACCAGGCGCTGGCCTTGAGCGGCGCTGCCGGCCAGCTGATGAGGGTCAGCGGCAGGGTCAGCGGCAGCGCCATCACCAGTGCCCAGCAAATCACATGCTCGGCCCGCATGTGCTGCGACAGCCGCGCGCCGTAGCCGTAACCTATGGCCGCGCACAGGCAGGCGGCCAGCAGCAACAGGTCCGCGAAATTGATCGGCAGGCCACCCGCAGCGCCACCCGAGCGCAGCATGGCAAACGCCACCACCAGCGCGCTGCCCAGCGCGGCGCACAGCCAGAAGCCCGCAGACGGGCGCTGGCGGTGCAGCAGTGCGCCCACGGCAGCGGTGGCCAGCGGCAGCACACCGACAATCACGCTTGCGTGCACCGCTTCCACATAGCGCATGGCGATCGAGGTGAACAGCGGAAAGCCAAACACCACACCGCTCGCCGTGACAGCCAGCGGCCACCAGTCCTCGCGCCGGGGCAGGGGCGCACGTGTGGTCAGCAAAAACACGGCCGACAGCGCGGCCGCCACCACGGCCCGGCCCAGCGCAATGAAGACGCCCGACATTTGCGGCGCGTCGGGCGTGCCCGTGGCCAGGCGCGTCATCGGCAGCGTGACCGAAAAAATCACGATGCCCAGCAGGCCGAGCCAGAGCCCCTTGTTGAGTTGGGCGTCCCGGTTCATAGATAGAGCATCCAGATGGCGGTGATCACGAGCACCAGCGCCATGGCGCGGTTAAACCAGAGCAGCCGGCGGGCGGTGCCTTCAGGCCCGGCCAGCCAGTCACGCAGCAGGGAACCCGCCAGCGCATAGGCCAGGTTGCTGACAAAGGCAAAGGCCAGCATCACCGGCAGCACCACGGCCATGCGCAATGCGGGGTCGCTGCGCCCGGCGATCCAGCCGCTGACAATCGCCAGCGCCAGCATCCAGGCCTTGATGTTGACAAACTGCAGCGCCGCGCCCTGCCAGAAGGTGACATTCATGCGGGCCGCGTCGGCTTCGCTGAAATTAATTGGGGTCAGATTCCAATTTCGTTCGAACGTGAAACGTTCGCGCCATCCAGCCTGCGGCTGGTGACGAATTTGGAATCTGACCCCAATTAATTTGAAGGCCAGCCACAGCAAATAGGCCACGCCGACGACCTTGACAGCCCAGCCCAGCAGCGGCACCGCCAGCAGCAGCGTGCCCAGGCCCAATGCGCACAGCGACAGCAGCGCGCCCCAGCCGACCGGCACGGCGCAGACAAAAGGCAGCGCGTGCTTCAAGCCGTGGTTGGCCGCCAGCGCCGTGGACAGCGTGGTGTTGGGCCCCGGCGTGAAGCTCATCGCCGTGGCCA
>DASXRN010000506.1:0-16136 GCA_036506595.1 Polaromonas sp.
CATCTGGACTGGCACGGCGACATGGATGCTTACGTCGCGGCCAAGGCCCGGATCTTTGGACGCAGCACGTTCATGCTGCTTAATCGTGACGATGCCCGGGTGATGGCGATGCTTCCGCCGCCCGTCAAGGTTCGCCTGCGGCCTCCGCAGGTTCGCCCGCATGCGACTTTTGGTGCCGGGGAGCCGCAGCGCCCCGGCGACTACGGCATTGAAACCGTCAACGGCATGGCGTGGCTGGTGCGCGCGGCAGAAGCCGACGAGACCATCAAGCGTCGCAAAGATGAAGAGGTGGTGCTGCATATTCAGCGCCTGATGCCGCTGGATGCCTTGCGTATTCGCGGTCGCCACAACGCCACCAATGCCCTGGCCGCACTGGGCCTGGCCAGCGCGGCGGGTTGCAGCCTGGCCCCCATGCTGCATGGCCTGCGCGAATACCGGGGTGAGCCGCACCGTGTGGAGTCGATCGCGGTGGTCAATGATGTTGAGTATTTCGACGACAGCAAGGGCACCAATGTGGGGGCTACCGCAGCGGCTCTGGCGGGTCTGGGTGCCGAGCGCAAGCTGGTGGTGATTTTGGGCGGCGAAGGCAAGGGGCAGGATTTCGCACCGCTGGCCGAGCCTGTCGCGCGCTATGTCAGGGCCGTCGTGCTGATAGGGCGCGATGCGCCACTCATCAAGTCCGCCTTGCAAGCCAGCCATGTTCCGCTGCTGAACGCCATGTCCATGCAAGAAGCGGTCAGCCTTGCCGCGAAGCAGGCCCAAACCGGCGACGCCGTGTTGATGTCACCCGCCTGTGCGAGTTTTGACATGTTCGATAACTATGAGCACCGTGCGCAGGTCTTTTGCGAAGCCGTGCAGGTGCTGGCGCAAGAGCAGGGGGCTGTGCTGTGACGGCGGTTGCTCGACTTTTTGGCTGGTTTTCCGGTGCCGGCGGTATTGGCGGCGTCGGGAAAGCCGTCTCGGATGTTCTGCCTGTGCGGCTGGGCGGTCATAGCTTGTCGCGAACCCCGGCGACGCCGGTACGCATGGCGGGCTTTGACCAGGCGCTGGTCTGGGTCACGGTGGCTTTGCTGATGTTGGGCCTGGTCATGGTGTATTCGGCGTCGGTCGCGATGCCTGACAACCCCAAGTTCGCTCGCTATGCACATACCCACTTTCTGATGCGCCATGTCCTGTCGCTGGCCGTGGCTTTCATTGTGGCGGTGCTGGCGTTTCAGGTCCCCATGGCGGTCTGGGAAAAACTGGCACCCTGGCTGTTTGTACTGTCGCTGCTGCTGCTGATGTTGGTGCTGTTGCCCTTTATTGGCAAGGGCGTCAATGGTGCGCGCCGCTGGATTTCACTCGGGTTCATGAACTTCCAGCCCTCCGAGCTTGCGAAGTTTGCGGTTCTTTTATATGCCGCAGATTACATGGTTCGCAAGATGGAGGTGAAGGAGCGTTTCTTTCGCGCCGTGATGCCCATGGCGATTGCGATTGCGGTCGTGGGCTTGCTCCTGCTCGCTGAACCCGACATGGGCGCTTTCATGGTGATCTCGGTCATCGCCATGGGCATCCTCTTTTTGGGTGGTGTCAATGCGCGCATGTTTTTTGTGATTGCGGCCGTCGTGGTGGTCGCCTTTGGCCTGATGGTGATGCTGAGCGAGTGGCGTCGCGAGCGAATTTTTGCCTACCTGGACCCCTGGAGCGACAAATACTCCATGGGCAAGGGTTACCAGCTGTCGCACTCGCTGATTGCTTTCGGGCGTGGTGAAGTCTTTGGCGTGGGTCTGGGCGGCAGCATTGAAAAGCTTCACTGGCTGCCCGAAGCGCATACCGACTTTTTGATGGCGGTGATTGGTGAAGAGTTTGGACTGCTGGGCGTGCTGACAGTCATTGGCCTGTTCATGTGGATGACCCGCCGCATCATGCACATTGGCCGCCAGTCGATTGCACTGGACAGGCTGTTTGCCGGCCTGGTGGCACAGGGTGTGGGCATCTGGATGGGTTTTCAGACCTTCATCAACATCGGCGTGAACCTCGGTGCCTTGCCCACCAAGGGCTTGACCTTGCCGCTGATGAGTTATGGCGGCTCGGCAATTTTGATGAATCTGATTGCCTTAGCCGTGGTGTTAAGAATCGATTATGAGAATCGACTGTTGATGCGCGGAGGCCGGGCATGAGCCGGCAGCACTGCGCTCTCGTGATGGCCGGCGGAACCGGTGGCCATATCTTCCCGGGCCTCGCCGTGGCCGAGGCATTGCGCGAGCGCGGCTGGCGCGTGCACTGGCTGGGTGGCCGGGGCAGTGTTGACCATCCCAGCATGGAGAGCCAGTTGGTGCCTGCTCGCGGCTTTGCCTTTGAGACCATTGATTTTTCCGGCGTGCGCGGCAAAGGTCCGACCACGCTGGTGTTTCTGCCCTTGCGTTTGCTCAAGGCCTTCTGGCAAAGCATTCAGGTCGTGCGCCGCGTCAAGCCCGATGTGGTGATTGGCCTGGGCGGCTACATCAGCTTTCCGGCCGGTATGATGAGTGTGCTGCTGGGCAAGCCGCTGGTGCTGCACGAGCAAAACTCCGTGGCGGGCATGGTCAACAAGCTGCTGGCCGGCGTCGCGGATCGTGTCTTCACGGCCTTCCCCGGTGCGCTCAAGAAAGCCGAGTGGATCGGCAACCCCTTGCGCCCCGCCTTTACCCGCCAGCCTGATCCGGCGGCCCGGTTTGCAGGACGCAGCGGGCCCCTGAAGTTGCTGGTGGTGGGCGGCAGCCTGGGCGCCAAGGCCTTGAATGAGCTGGTACCCAAAGCCCTCGCGCTGATCCCGGCGGGTGTTCGTCCACAGGTCACGCATCAAAGCGGTGCCCGGCAGATTGTTGAATTGCGCGCCAACTATGAGGCCGCTGGCGTGCAGGCGGAACTCACGCCCTTCATTGAAGATACCGCCCAGGCCTTTGCCGATGCCGACCTGATCATCTGCCGTGCCGGCGCCAGCACGGTGACCGAGATTGCCGCCCTTGGGGCCGCAGCGCTGTTTGTGCCCTTTCCGGCCGCCGTGGATGACCACCAGACCACCAATGCGAAGTTTCTGGTTGACCAGGGCGGTGGCTGGCTCATGCAGCAAAAAGACCTGACACCTGGAAAACTTGCTGAGTTGCTACAAAAAACAGAGCGTCCTGCGCTCGTAAATATCGGGCTGCAGGCCAAAACCATGCAAAAAATTGATGCCACGGCGCGTGTGGTGGCCGCTTGCGAGGAGCTTGCGATATGAAACATGCGGTTAAAAATATTCATTTCATCGGCCTGGGCGGCTCCGGCATGTCGGGCATTGCCGAAGTGCTGCACAACCTCGGCTACGTCATCTCCGGGTCAGACCTGTCGGACAGCGCGACACTGCAGCGCCTGGCCAAGCTCGGGATCAAGACCTTTGTCGGGCATGCGGCCAGCAACCTGGCCATGGTTGATGCGGTGGTGACCTCCACCGCCGTGCAGGCAGACAATCCCGAAGTGCTTGCGGCGCGTGAAAAGCACATTCCCGTGGTGCCGCGCGCGTTGATGCTGGCCGAGCTGATGCGCCTCAAGCAGGGCATTGCGATTGCCGGCACCCACGGCAAAACCACGACCACCAGCCTGGTGGCCAGCATTCTGGCGGAGGGCGGTTTGGACCCGACTTTTGTCATCGGTGGGCGGCTCAACAGCGCCGGTGCCAATGCCAAGCTCGGTGCGGGTGACTACATTGTTGTGGAGGCCGACGAGTCGGATGCGTCCTTTCTGAACCTGCTGCCGGTGATGGCGGTGGTCACCAACATCGACGCCGACCATATGGAGACCTATGGCCATGACTTTGGCAACCTGAAAAAGGCCTTTGTCGATTTCCTGCACCGCATGCCGTTTTATGGCACGGCGATTTTGTGTACCGACGACCCCGCGGTGCTCGAAATCGTGCCGCAGGTTTCCTGCCCCATCACCAGTTATGGTTTTGGCGAGGAGGCGCAGGTGCGCGCCATCAATGTGCGGCCCGTGGGCGCGCAAATGCACTTCACGGCACAGCGGCACAACGGCGTCAGCTTGCCGGACCTGGAGGTTGTGCTCAATCTTGCGGGTGAGCACAACGTGCTCAATGCCCTGTCGGCCATTGCGGTGGCGGTTGAGCTCAATGTGCCCGACGCCGCCGTGCAAAAAGCCCTGGCTGAATTCAAGGGGGTGGGCAGGCGCTTCCAGAGCTATGGTGACTTTCCTGCCAAAGAGGGCGGGGACTTCACGGTGATCGAAGACTACGGCCATCACCCTGTCGAAATGGCGGCGACCCTGGCCGCTGCGCGCGGAGCCTTCCCGGGCAGGCGCCTGGTGCTGGCGTTCCAGCCGCATCGCTACACACGCACGCGCGACTGCTTTGAGGATTTCGTCAAAGTCATAGGCCAAGCCGATGCCGTGCTGCTGGCCGAGGTCTATGCCGCCGGGGAGGCGCCGATTGTGGCGGCTGACGGCCGCGCACTGGCACGCGCCTTGCGCGTGGCGGGCAAGGTGGAGCCGGTGTTTGTTGATGAGATTGATGCCATGCCGCAAGCCATTCTGGACAACGCGCTGGCTGGCGATGTCGTTATGTGCATGGGGGCGGGCTCTATCGGGCTGGTTCCCGCAAAGGTGGTTGACATGGTTGACAAAACACAGCGCATCGCGCCTTCAGGACATTGAACATGAGCCAGAACACTTTAAATTTTGGCAAGGTCGCCGTTCTCATGGGCGGGCAGTCTGCCGAGCGCGAAGTTTCCCTGATGTCGGGCCATGGCGTGTTGCAGGCGCTTCGCTCGCGCGGCATTGATGCCCATGGCTTTGATCCGGCCGAACGCGATATCAGCGAGCTGAAAAAAGACGGATTCACACGCTGCTTTATCGCGCTGCATGGCCGCTTCGGCGAAGACGGCACAGTGCAGGGCGCGCTGGAGTTGCTGGGCATTCCCTACACGGGCTCCGGCGTCATGGCCTCCAGCATGGCGATTGACAAGGTCATGACCAAGCGCGTGATGCTCTTTGAAGGGCTGCCCACCCCAAAATATGTGTTGTTGCGACGAGGTGCCTACGGCAACGCCGAGGTCAACGCCATTCCCGATGAGCTGGGCCTGCCGCTGATCGTTAAACCCGCGCGGGAAGGTTCATCCATTGGCTTGACCAAGGTGATGGAGCGGACCGGTATGGGTGATGCCGTGGCGCTGGCCGAAAAGCTGGATGCCGACATCCTGTGCGAGCAGTTCATCAGCGGTGACGAGGTGACTTGCCCCGTGCTTGGCAACGGCAGCGAGGCGCGTGCCCTGCCGGTCATCCGCATCGTGGCGCCTGACGGCAACTACGACTACCAGAACAAATACTTCACCGACACCACCCAATACCTGGTGCCCTGCGGGTTGCCTGAAGGCGAGGAGGCCGTGATCCAGCAACTGGTTTTGCAGGCCTACCGCACGCTCAACTGCCGTGGCTGGGCGCGCGCCGACGTGATGATTGACAAGGTGACACGCAAGCCCTATCTGCTTGAAATCAACACCTCGCCCGGCATGACAGGCCATTCGCTGGTGCCCATGTCCGCGCGCGCGGCCGGCATCTCCTACGAGGATCTTTGCATCGAGGTGTTGAAAACCGCCGCGCTCGATCATCAAGTGCATCAACCGAACAAGGGAGCCGCCACTTGAGTCGCACCCTGCCACTGCCAACGCCCTTGCCGCTGGACGTCAAGCTCATGAACACCTTCACGGTGATTTTGGGCCTGGTGTTTGCTGCCATGGCGTTGGCGCTGGCTGTGGCCTGGCTGATGCGTCAGCCGCTGTTCAACCTGAGTGCCATCCGCGTGCAGGGCGATCTGGCGCACAACAACGCCATTACCCTGCGTGCCAATGCGGCCCCCAAATTGGCGGGCAATTTTTTTACCGTGGATCTGGAGCGCGCGCGTGCGGCCTTCGAGGCCGTGCCCTGGGTGCGCAGGGCGGTGGTGCAGCGTGAATTTCCGAACCGCCTCAAGGTGGCGTTGCAAGAGCACAAGGCCGTGGCCTATTGGGGCCCGGAAGGGGATGCCCGCCTGGTCAACAACTTCGGCGAAGTCTTTGAAGCCAACCAGGGCGATGCCGAGGCCGAAGACCTGCCCTTGCTCAATGGGCCGCAGGGACAGGCTGCGCTGGTGCTGCAGGCCTATCGGTTGCTGTCTCCGATGTTTGAGGAGGTCGATACCGTGCTGGCGCAACTGGCGCTGAGCGGGCAGGGCGGCTGGCGCGCACAGCTGGACAGTGGTGCCGTGATTGAACTGGGCCATGGCTCATTCGATGAAATACAGGCGCGCACCCGTCGCTTCATCGCCACGCTGACGCAGGTTTCTTCACGGTATGGCCGGGACCTGGAGTCCGCCGATTTGCGTTATGGCAACGGCTATGCGGTCAAGCTCAGAGGCGTCACCACGGGAAGTACGGGTGGCAAAGAGGACAAGAAAGCGAAAAGGTAAACGGATGGCCAAAGAATACAAAGATCTGGTGGTTGGGCTGGACATTGGAACCAGCAAAGTCATGGCCGTGGTTGCCGAAGTCATGCCCGGCGGTGAGCTCAAGCTCGCGGGCCTGGGCATTGCGTCCAGCAACGGGCTCAAGCGTGGTGTCGTGGTCAATATTGATGCCACCGTGCAGAGCATTCAGCAGGCGCTGAAGGAAGCCGAGCTGATGGCTGACTGCAAGATCGCCCGGGTTTATACCGGCATCACCGGCAGCCATATTCGCGGCATCAACTCCAGCGGCATGGTGGCGGTGAAAGACAAGGAAGTCACGCAGGCCGATGTGGCGCGCGTCATCGAGACGGCCAAGGCCATCAATATCTCGACCGACCAGCGCCTGTTGCTGGTGGAGCCGCAGGAGTTTGTGATTGACGGCCAGGATGTGCGCGAACCCATCGGCATGAGCGGTATCCGCCTGGAGGCCAAGGTCCACATCGTGACCGGTGCGCAGAGCGCGGCTGAAAACATCATCAAATGCGTGCGCCGCTGCGGGCTGGAGGTGGACCAGCTGATGCTGAATCCACTCGCCTCCAGCCTGTCGGTGCTGACGCAGGACGAACAAGAGCTGGGCGTGGCGCTGGTGGACATTGGCGCGGGCACCACCGATGTCGCCATCTTCACCGGCGGTGCGATTCGCCACACGGCCGTGATTCCGATTGCCGGCGACCTGATCACCAGCGACATCGCCATGGCGCTGCGCACACCCACCAAGGACGCCGAAGACATCAAGGTGGAAAACGGCTGCGCCAAGCAACTGCTGGCCGACCCGGACACGCAGGTCGAAGTGCCCGGCCTGGGCGACCGTGGCCCACGCATGCTGAGCAAGCAGGCACTGGCCGGCGTGATCGAGCCGCGCGTTGAGGAAATATTTTCGCTGGTTCAGCAGGTCATTCGCGAGTCGGGCTACGAAGAAATGCTGTCGTCAGGCATCGTGATCACCGGCGGCAGCGCGGTGATGCCGGGCATGGTCGAGCTGGGCGAGGACATCTTCCTCAAGCCGGTGCGGCGCGGCATACCGCGCTATTCCAGTGCGCTATCCGACATGGTGGCCCAGGCCAGGGCCGCCACGGTGATGGGTCTGCTTGAAGAAGCCCGGCTGGCCCGCATGCGGGGCTACAAGGTGGCGCAGAAGGCGGGCAGTGTGCATAACGCTTTTGGCCGTGTCAAAGACTGGTTCGTGGGGAATTTCTGATGCGTACTCCCCTAAATCCAATTCTCGGGCGCATGGCGGCGTTGCGCGGTGCTCGGAATCCTCATGCACATCAGTGCATTCCGGTGTCCTGCGCTCCGTGCGCCTTGCCCTGCATCCCGATACTTGAATTTCAGGAAGTCCGCAAATGAACAACTTTTTTAGCTTCATTCGTCATCCTGCGCGTTGTATCCATTGCGGAGGCGCAGACCCGCCTGCATGACGGGCCGTGTCAAGCATAAGAACTTTTCTAAAAAATTTTGGCAACTGCAACTTATCGATAGGAGGCTCCCAATGAGCATCGAAATGATTGAAATCGAAGAATTCAACCAAGGCACACAGATCAAGGTCATCGGTGTCGGTGGCGGCGGCGGCAACGCGGTCGGGCACATGATCGATTGCGGCGTGCAAGGTGTCGAGTTCATCTGCGCCAACACCGATGCGCAGGCGCTCAGCCGCGGCAGCGCGCACAAGACCATTCAGTTGGGTGGCAGCGGCCTGGGCGCGGGCAGCAAGCCCGACAAGGGCCGTGACGCGGCCGAACTGGCGGTGGACGACATTCGCAGCGCCATTGCCGGCGCGCACATGCTGTTCATCACCGCCGGCATGGGCGGCGGCACCGGCACCGGTGCGGCACCGGTGATCGCACGCGTGGCCAAGGAGATGGGCATTCTGACGGTTGGCGTGGTGACCAAGCCTTTTGAATTCGAGGGCGGGCGCCGCATGACCAATGCCGATCTGGGCCTGGCCGAGCTCGAAGCCAATGTCGATTCGCTGATCGTGGTGCTCAACGAGAAACTGCTCGAGGTGCTGGGCGATGACGTGACCCAGGACGAGGCCTTTGCGCATGCCAACGACGTGCTGAAAAACGCCGTCGGCGGTATTGCCGAAATCATCAATGTGCCCGGCCATGTCAACGTTGACTTTGAAGACGTGCGCACCGTGATGGGCGAGCCCGGCAAGGCCATGATGGGCACGGCCAAGGCCAACGGCCCCGACCGCGCACGCATCGCCGCCGAGCAGGCGGTGGCCTGCCCGCTGCTGGAAGGCATTGACCTGTCGGGCGCCAAGGGCGTGCTGGTGCTGATCACGGCAGCCAAGGGCTCGCTCAAGCTGAGCGAGTCCAAGCTGGCGATGAACACCATCCGCGCTTACGCTTCGCCCGATGCGCATGTGATCTACGGTACGGCCTACGACGACGAGCTGGGTGACGAAATTCGCGTGACCGTGGTCGCTACCGGCCTGAGCCGCCAGGGTGTGCGCCGCCAGGCGCCACCGCTGCAGGTGTTGCGCACGGGGACCGACAACACGCCCTTCCATGTGCCGACGCTGAACACGGTGTCGGGCGCTGCAGGCGTTTCGCATACGGGCATGGGCAGCGCGCAACCCGACTACGGCAACATGAGCGTGCCCAGCGTGTGGCGCACCAACCGCACCCAGGCGGCCGCCAAGGTCGATGCGCTGGCCTCTGGCGGCATGGATGACTTCGAGATTCCAGCATTCCTCAGGAAACAGGCGGATTAAGAACCGTCTTGCGCTTCAGGCGCTGGCGAACGGCGGATGACCGTGCTTTACGCAAGGTTCATCCGCCCTCTTTAAAATGGTTGCATGCTCGCTCAAAGAACACTCAAATCATTGACCAGGGCGGTGGGCGTGGGCCTGCACAGCGGCCAGCGGGTCGAGCTGAGCTTGCGGCCGGCGCCGCCCGATACGGGCATTGTGTTCAGGCGGGTTGATTTGCCGCTGCCGGTCGATATCGTGATTTCGGCGCAGGCCGTGACCGACACCCGGCTGGCCTCCACCATCTCGAACGGCAGCGCCAAGGTGCACACCGTTGAGCACCTGATGTCGGCCTGTGCCGGCCTGGGCATAGACAACCTGTACATCGACATCACGGCCGAAGAGGTGCCCATCCTGGATGGCTCGGCCTCTTCATTTGTGTTTTTGCTGCAATCCGCCGGCATTGAGCTGCAGACCGCACCCAAGCGTTTCATCCGCGTGATCAAGCCAGTGGAGGTGCGCGAGGGCGAAGGCGCCAATGTCAAGTGGGCGCGCCTGAGTCCCTACGAAGGCTACAAGCTCAGTTTTGAAATTGACTTTGACCACCCGGCCGTGGACTCCACGGGCCAGCGCGTTGAATTTGACATGGGTTCGGGTTCCTACACGCGTGACATCGCCCGCGCCCGTACTTTTGGTTTCACCAAGGACGTGGAAATGATGCGGGCCAATGGCTTGGCGCTGGGTGGCGGGCTCGACAATGCCATCGTCATGGACGACTACAAGGTGCTCAACAGCGAGGGCCTGCGCTACAACGACGAGTTTGTGAAGCACAAAATCCTCGATGCCATGGGCGACCTGTATCTGCTGGGCAAACCCCTGCTGGCGGCCTACAGCGCCTTCCGTTCCGGCCACGCCATGAACAACAAGCTGCTGCGTGAACTGCTCTCGCACAAAGACGCCTGGGAAGTGGTCACCTTCGAAGACGAAAAGCGCGCCCCCCGGGGTTTTGCGACCCTGGCGCGCGCCTGGTAGCCCGCGCTGCCCACGGCAGGGTTTCAAACCATGCTGCTTGTTCGCTGGATCATCCTGCTGCTGCTGCTGGTGGCCATCGTGTTGTTCATGTTTTACGCGGGCACCGGGCAGGCCCGCTTCAAGCACCTTGGCCTCGTTATCCTCAAGTGGACGCTGATTGCCGCCTTCGGTTTTTTTGCCGTCTTGATCCTTGAGCGGGTCGCCTGAAGCCCATGGTGCCCTTAGCCGCCTAGGTCAGTAGTGCCGGCCGGCCTTGTAAGAGGCGCTGACGTTGGGTTTCAAGGCGGTAGCCGCAGCCAGAACCGCCGTGGAACGCCCGGCATGCGCATGGGCAATCGCCAGCCCCAGCGCGTCAGCGGCATCTTCACCCGGCAGACCTGGCAGCTTGAGCAGCCGCATCACCATTTCCTGCACTTGCGCCTTGGCCGCCTTGCCATGCCCGGCCACGGCTTTTTTCATCTGCAGCGCCGTGTATTCCGCCACCGCCAGATCACTGAAAACCAGGGCCGTGACACAGGCCCCGCGCGCCTGGCCGAGCAGCAGCGTGGCCTGCGGGTTGACGTTGACAAACACAATCTCGACCGAGGCGGCATCGGGCTGGTAGCGCTGCACGACTTCGCGCACGCCATCAAACAGCACCTTCAGGCGCGCCGGTAATTCCTTGCTCTCCAGGTGGGTCGTCTTGATGGTGCCGCTGGCCACGTAACGCAGTTGCGAGCCGTCCACATCGACCACGCCAAAGCCGGTGGTTCGCAAGCCGGGGTCAATGCCTAGGATACGCATGTTGCTATGAATTCAGGAGCTGCTTGCGCCCGTTGCTACTGGGCTAGAGGCCAAAATACCAACGAACCGAGTGAAAAAACACCGGCGCCGCAAAACACAGCGCATCGACGCGATCGAGCAGGCCGCCGGCACCTGTGACTGATTTTCCTTCCGAGCCCCAGTTGGTGATGCCGCGGTCGCGCTTCAGGGCCTTCATGACCAGATGCCCCATGGTGCCCGACACAATGGCGATCAGGCCCATGGCCAGCGCCTGCGCCGGTTTGAAGGGCGTGAGGCCCGCCA
Organism: Polaromonas sp.; assembly: GCA_036506595.1. Taxonomy (GTDB): domain Bacteria; phylum Pseudomonadota; class Gammaproteobacteria; order Burkholderiales; family Burkholderiaceae_C; genus Polaromonas. The sequence goes on from DASXRN010000506.1 coordinate 11,280, forward strand.
TCAGGCCGCCCACAAAGCTGGCAACGGCCACGGCGATCAGCCAACTGAGCCAGTTAAAACTCTTGCTGATATTGGGCGCGCTGGCGGGGCGTGCCAGCCGGTTGCTGACCAGGTGCTGCACGATCATGCCGCTTTGCACGACAAACACCAGGAAGAACACCAGAAAGGCATTCTTGCCCTGGTAGTTGGGAAACTTCAGCAGCAGCAGGGCCGGCACATGGCTGATGCCGTAAACGCAGACCATGATGCCCCACTGCAGCTTGGCGTTGCGTTCCAGGAAGCGCTGCGGGTCGTTTGCCAGCGCGCTGACCACGGGAATCGCCAGGAATACATAGACCGGAATGAAGACCGTCACCAGATCGAAATGCCGGGTAATCACCAGCGCAAACTGCAGCGGCAGCACCACAAAAAAGGCCAGCACCAGGCTGCGGTGATCGCCCTGGCGGGTCGGCGACAGGGTGATGAATTCGCGCAACGCGAAAAAAGCCACCAGGCCAAACAGCACGGTGGCCACCGTTTCGCCGAGCGCCCAACCCACCCAGAACACCGTGGACATCAGCCACGACGTTCTCAGCAGGCCATTGAACTCCTTCAGCTTCTGGCTGTGCAGGTCGTCCTCGTGCCGGTCCTGCAGGGACATGATGAAGGCTGCCACGCTGATGAGAGCCAGCAGGCCGAAAACAATCACGAACAGCAGGCTGACCTGCTCGCTGGGGGAAAGATTGCGCAAAAAATGGTTCATCGGGTTTCCAGGCCTTGGGTCAGGTTTCCCTGAGGTCCATGACGGCCTGCCGCGCCCGGGCCAGAAAACCGCTGCGCTCTTCATCGGTGCCCAAAGCAATGGGTGCGCCAAACGTGACGGAGCACAGAATCGGCACCGGCACGACTTCGCCCTTGGGCATGACACGCTGCACGTTGTTGATCCAGGTGGGCACCAGCACCACATGCGGGAATTTCAGCGCCAGGTTGTACAGGCCAGACTTGAAGCTCTGCGGCTCCTCGTGGTTGCCGCGCGTGCCTTCGGGAAACAGGATGATGGAGTCGCCGTTGCTCAGCGCTTCAATCAGCGGTTCCAGCGGGTCCTGCTCGCCGGTTTTGACGCGGTCCACATAAATGGCATTGAACACCGCCGTGGTGATCCATTTTTTGAACGGCGTTTTGGTCCAGTAGTCTTTGGCTGCGATAGGGCGCGTGATGCTGCGCAGCTCTTCGGGCAAAGCCGCCCACATGAGGATCAGGTCGGCATGGCTCTGGTGGTTGGCGAAATAAATGCGCTGTTCGGCCTTGGGGGGGCAGCCCTGCCAGCGCGCCTGCGCGCCGGTCAGCGCACGGATCAGGCCCAGCAAAAACAGGCTCATGAGTTTGGCGAGCATCTTTACTGTTTGCCCCCACGCTTTTCACTGCGCGTAATGCGCTGCCCCCCGGGGGGGCTGATTTTCCTAGGGGCGGCCCGTCGGAAAATCATCACGGAAGCTCCACGCCGCCCATGCGCGCCGCGATGGTGCCAGCGCGCGAGGCCAGGTAGCCCGAGCCCGGGCGGGTTTCAAAGTACTTGGGTCTTGGCAGCATCACGGCCAGGCGTGCGGCTTCGTAGGCGCTCAGCCTGGATGCGGGCTTGCGGTAGTAGTGCTGGGCGGCGGCTTCCGCGCCAAAAACGCCTTCACCCCATTCGACGCTGTTGAGGTAAATCTCCAGGATGCGCTGCTTGTCCAGCAGGGCTTCGAGCAGCAGCGTGAGCAGCAGTTCCTGGCCTTTGCGCAGCAGCGTGCGTTCGCCCGACAAAAACAGGTTTTTTGCCAGTTGCTGCGTGATGGTAGAGCCGCCGATAATTTTTGCCGGTTTAGCCGCCGCCTTGCCGGCCGCCCATCGGCTGGTGGACTGCGCCGCGCGCTGCTCGGCCCTGGCATTTTTTTCCCAGGCCTTTTCCAGCGCTTCCATGTCCAGGCCTTCGTGCTCGATGAAGCTGGCGTCTTCCGAGGCAATGACGGCACGCTTCAGGTTGTCCGAGACCTCGGCATAGGGCACCCATTGTTGGCGCCATTTCAACGAACCCGTGTTTTTGGCGACCAGGTAGGCCTCCGAGCGCTGAAAGGCGGTGGACTCGGGATTGAGCACGGCCATCAGGGCGATGCGCGCCACAAAATAGAGTTGCAGGGCCAGCGCGGCCAGCAGCAGCAGACCCAGCAGGCGCAGCAGCGCTTTCATGTTCCCTGCGTCTGCATGGCCGCCCGCATCTCCTGCAGCACCTGTTGCGAGGGCGGCCGCACGCCGCGCCACAGCGCAAACGCCTCGGCGGCCTGTTCGACCAGCATGCCCAGGCCGTCGCGCGGCTGGGCGCCGTGCTCGGCGGCCCAGCTCATGAAGGCCACAGCGGCCGGGCCGTACATCATGTCGTAGGCCAGCGCGCCGGGCTTGAGCACGCGGGCATCAACCGGCACGCCGGCACCCGCCAGGCTGCTCGCGCTGGCGTTGATGATGACATCAAAATCACCTTCAAACCCCTGCAGATCCTGCGCGAGAAGCTCTGTTTTTTGTAGCAAATCCTGCAGCGACGGGTGCGCCTGGTGGCGGGCCACCAGCGCGTCGGCCTTGGCCCGGGTGCGGTTGACCAGCACCAGCCGGCGCGGCCCGGCGGCCAGCAAGGGGGCCAGCGCGCCGGCACCGGCGCCGCCCGCGCCTATCAGCAGCACATCGCGCCCGGCCAGTGAAAACCCCGCATTGTTCTGGATGTCATTGACCAGCCCCACGCCATCGGTGTTGTCGGCGTGGATGGTGCTGCCGTCGAGCTTGAGCGTGTTGGCGGCCTGGGCCAGTTGCGCCCGGTCGCTTTGGCTGCTGGCGGCCTCGAAGGCTTGCAGCTTGAAAGGCACCGTCACGTTGCAGCCACGCGCGCCCATTTGCAGCAGCTGCGCCAGCGTGGCCGCAAAACCGTCAAGCGGCACGAGCAGTTTGTCGTAATGCAGGCGCTGGCCGGTCAGCTCGGCAAAGCGCGCATGAATCTGCGGCGATTTGCTGTGCGCAATCGGGTTGCCGAGAACGTAGTACTTGTCCATGGTTGAAGTCGTAGTGCCTGGGGGATGTGGTTTCAGCGCTCGGTCAGCCTGGTCTCAAGGGTATCTTCGCGCGTGAACTTGAAGCGCGACACCACCACAATCTGGTCGGCCTTGCGGCGCATGGCCTGGCTGAATCTGCCGAAAGGGCCGGTGCCGCGGACTATGCTTTGGGCTCGCCGGTCCAGCGTCAGGTTGCCCGAGGTTTCGACCACTTCGGTGTCCAGGATGCGGCCATCAAAATTGACGGTCACGATCATGGTGAGTGCACCATAGAGCTTTTTGCCGGCCAGCTCGGGGAAGTTGACCGTGCCCTTGTCTTCAATCTTGCGACGCAGTTCGTCGTAATACACCGCATAGACTTCCTCGCGGGTGGCCGGGCTGATGTAGCGCTTCTTGGGCCGCGCATTTTCTTCATTGATGCGCTTTTCAATTTCGGCCAGTATCTTGATCAGCTGCTTGCGCTTTTCCTCGCGCTGCGCCTGTCCCGGGTCATTGGCCGGCAGCTTGGGGTCGGGCGGCGGCATGGAGGCCAGCGCCTTTTTGATCTGCGCCAGCAACTGGGTTTGTTGCTCCTGCAGCGACTCGACCTTGCGTTGCTCGTCCTCGGTCGCATCGCCCAGTTCCATCAGGGCCGAGGGCGGCAGGGGCGAGGTGGCGCGGCCTTTTTCGAGCTGGCCGCCGCCCGCCAGCGAGGCCTGTGCTATGGCTTTGGCAAAGTCCGGCTTTTCATTGGATTTGGCGTTGACCAGAATCACTTCAAGCGGCGTGTCCTGGAACACGCGGTTAAAGCGCTCCGGATCGACAAAGCGCACGGTGAGCAGCACCGCGTGGACGGCGATGGATGCGCCCAGGGCAATTTGCAGTGTGCTTGGTGACTTCACAGAACGGAATTATCAGTTGTTGGTTGTTATGGCGGGGTGATCGGTCGCTGTCCGCACTAGCCGGCGGTGGCCAGCGTGCCTGCAGTATCGGCTGCGGGCTCATCGACATCAACCGCAATCGAGATCGGCCCGGCCGCCATCTCGGACTCGTCGTCTTCCTCGGTTTCCTCTTCAATCAGCTCTGCGGCTTCCTCAGCCACGGCATCCAGCCGCTCGGTCACGGTGCCTGAAATGTCCAGCGTGATCTCATCAATCGCGCCCAGCTTCACGCGCACCCTGGCACCGCGCGGCAAGCCCTGCGCGCCCATCGCCGACAGCACCAGCGGCAAGTCGTCTGCGCGCACCAGGTTGTCCTTGAAGGCCGTGGCGGTGAGTTCGGTGATGCCGTTCTGCTCCAGGTATTTCAGCGTCCAGTAGCGTTCAATCCCGGCCTGAAAGCCGTTGTAGGCGCTGTAGGCCGCATCAAAACCCGAGATGATGGAAAACAGCTCGGCGTCTTTGGGCTTGAAGGGCGCGGCCAGGGCGGCGGTACGGCCATGGCGCGCGCAGGCAATGATTTGCCACTGGTTGACGAGGTCGGTGTAGCGGCGCAGCGGCGAGGTGCTCCAGGCGTAGCTTTTCACCCCCAGGCCGGCGTGCGGCAGGGCCCGCGTGCCCATGCGCACCTTCACGCCCGGGGCCAGGCTGGCCTGGCTGCGGTAAATGCCCGGCACGCCATGCTCGGCCAGCCACTCGCCCCAGGTGCTGTTGGCCAGGATCATGGCCTCGGCCACGATCAGGTCCAGCGGTGCGCCGCGCTGGCGCGTGCTGATGCTGACCGTTTCCTCGCCCTGCGGCTCCTGGCCGGAAGGGTTGGCCAGCCTGAAGTTGTAGTCGGGCCGGTTGAAGTGTTCGGGTTTGCCGCGCACGACTTCGCGCTTCGC
>DASXRN010000507.1:0-5053 GCA_036506595.1 Polaromonas sp.
ATTGACAGATCGGTGGCCGCCTCGATCGGGTGCCCCTGGTGTACACGGCCACCAACGCCAGAGTATTCGCCTTCCGAGTTCTCGCGCACGATGACCCAGTCGAGCTGCTCCGGCGTGCAGCGCTTGAGCGGCCCGTCAATACCGGGAAGGATGCGGGTCGGGCGCACATTGGCGTACTGATCGAACCCCTGGCAGATTTTGAGGCGCAGGCCCCACAAGGTGATGTGGTCGGGAATATGCGGGTCACCAGCCGAGCCGAACAGGATCGCGTCCTTGTTGCGCAGCGCGTCCAGCCCGTCTTGCGGCATCATCTCGCCATGGGCACGGAACCAGTCGCCGCCCCAGCCTAAGTTCTCGAAATCAAATTTAAAGCTGCTGCTGGCAGCGGCCAGTGCTTCAAGCACAGTCTGTCCCGCAGGCACCACCTCCTTGCCAATGCCGTCGCCCGGAATGCAGGCTATTTTGTAGGTCTTCATGGGTTGTCTCCTGTGAAATGAAAGTAAGTAAGGCGTGAACTTTACCGCTTGCAATACCCATTAGAAGGTCATAGAGTTACATCATTATTTACTTTGAGTTAACAATGTCCACTTCCTCTTCCGCCCCGTCCGAGATGGCTTTCTTCAGCGTGCTGGCCCGGTACGGGAGCTTCTCGGCCACGGCACGCGAGCTGGATGTCACCACGCCAGCCATCAGCAAGCGCCTGGCGCAAATGGAGGCCCGCCTGGGCGTGCAGTTGTTGAACCGGACCACGCGCCGCATCAGTCTCACGCCCGAGGGCGAGATCTACCTGGTGCATGCGCGTCGCATCCTGGCCGACATTGACGACATGGAGCAGCTGGTATCCAGCTCGATGGCAGCACCCAAGGGCCTGCTTCGGGTCAACGCCACGCTAGGCTTTGGCCGCAGCAACATCGCGCCGCTGATCTCGCACTTTGCCAAACACTATCCCGAGGTTCAGGTTCAGCTACAGCTCACGGTAAATCCACCACCGCTGAGCGAGGACGCCTTTGACGTCTGCATCCGTTTTGGTGAACCCCCCGACGCGCGTGTCATCGCCCGGAAAATTGCCCCCAATCACCGCCTGCTGTGTGCCTCGCCCGCCTACCTGTCCAAACACGGCACGCCCAAGGTTCCGCACGACCTGACGCAGCACAACTGCATAGGCATACGGCAGGGGGATGAGGCTTACGGCGTGTGGCGCCTGAGCGTGGGCAAACGCACGGAAACCATCAAGGTGCGCGGCAACCTGAGCACCAATGACGGGGAAATTGCAGTGAACTGGGCGCTGAACGGGCACGGCATTTTGATGCGCGCCGAATGGGACATCGCCAAATACCTGCGCAGCGGCCGGCTGGTGCAGGTGCTGGAAAACTACCGCACGCCGCCTGCCGACATCCATGCGGTCTACCCGCAGCGGCACCAGCTGTCAGGCCGCGTCAGGGCGTTTGTCGATTTTTTGGCAAGCCACTTCGAGAAGCCCTCCACACGGGCGGCGGGGCTGGCCAGCAACTGGTGAAGCGGCGCCGGGGATTACGGCGGGTTTATTGCCGGATACGCCCTGTCGCCGTGACGATGGTCAGCTCGACAAACTTCGAGCCTGACCGCACGCCGGGCTTGAAGCCCACCTTGTAGCCGCCCAGATCGAGGTTGTCTATGCTCTCAAGCGCAGTCACGAAGCCCTCGCGCGACACCTTGGCCCCCATGCGCCGCACCGCCTCAACAATCACTGCGCCAGCAATATAGCCCTCCATCATCGCGTAGCTCACGGGCACGTCCAGATTGGGTGTCTTGGCCGCGATGTCGCTGAACTCCTTGATCAGCCGTCCTGAAATTTTGTACGGATTCGGCGTGACCTGCGCAATCGCCACGCCTTTCATCTGCTCTTCGCCCAGCCGCTGGGAGATCTGCTCAATATCTGCACCGGAGTGGGCAAACAATTGCGCCGCACCGCCGTCCATCCGGTATTTTTCAATAAAGGCCGCAGCGGCCGAGCCACTGGACACGATGATGATCGCCTGCGGTGACGCCGCTACAAAGGCCTCAACGACTGCGCTGGTGACTTTGGCGGTGCCCGGCGCGTAAGACCCTTTGACCATGAGCTTGACACCCTTGCCCTTCGCCGCCTCTTCCATGGCCGCGATCAACGGCGTCGCACCGGGCCCGTCCTGGTAAAACAGTCCGAGGCGCGTAATGCCCACGGTGGCCAGATGCTCGACGATCTTGTTGATTTCATCGCGCAAAGTGGCACGAACGCTGTAGACCAAAGGCGCTTCACCCCGGATTTCGTTGATGCGGTAACCCACCAAGGCGATGTTTTCTTTTTCAAGCAGACCCGCGCTCACCAGTTCGCCAATGCTGCGGTCACCAAAATAGCCCGCAAGCACCAGCGGGCGGCTCTCGCTGAGCAAGAGCTTGGTGGTGGCCATGGTGTCGGCAGGACGTCCACCATCGTCCTTGCTCATCAGGCTAAAGGTATGACCGTTCACCCCGCCCGCCGTATTGGCCTTGTTCAGTGCCAGCCGGATACCGGTCGAATACGCGCGTCCCTGGTTGCCTTCCAGACCACTCAAGGGCGCAACCTGCCCCACCACGATCTGGGCAGCCCCGGCCGCCAGCGAGGCCGCCATGACGCCGCCTACGGCCAAACCACGAATCAGGGATTGAAAAGGCTTCACGGTTGTTGTCTCCTTTGTTATTAAAAAGTGGTGACAAGACACCGTCGGCCAGACGTTTGCAGGCACGGAAAGCCGGCTGCACCTTGGGATTGACACCACATCACGCGCTTGATGCACGCCAGATTGAAGCACGTCTGTCCGTAAAACCGGTAAGCGGTTTTACGGACAGACGTGGGTGTTTTTGTGTGTTGGCATGTCGCTGATATACGCTTACACGTCTGTCAGGCTGTCAACCTACGACCAGACAAGGCGATGCGAGGCTCACGCATCGCCTTTTTCGGCAACGGGCACGGATGCCCCGGCAAAACGCTGGCTACGGCGTCTTGGCACCCGCCTCAAACCACTGTTTGACCGCCAGACGCTCGGCCTCGGTGATGCCGGTGGCGTTGTTCATGGGCATGAGCTTGGTGACCACCACCTGTTGGTACACCGACTGTGCGTGCTGCTTGATCAACGCGGGTGAATCCAATCGCACGTTTTTCATCTGCAGCTGCGCCCCATGACACTGGTAGCAGCGCTGCTCCAGCACGTTTTGCACTGTTTTATAGTCATTTTGGCCTGCAACCCCCGAAGAACGGGCGCCACCAGCTATTGATTCAGTAGCAACCGGTTTCATCCAGACCAGCACACTGCCGATCACGACAACCCCCACCAGCGCATACCCCAGCGGATGCCGGTTGCGGCCCAGCTTGTAGCCGTGGCGCAGCACAAAGAACTGGCGAATCGCCGCACCGGCCAGCATCATCAGAATCAACACCAGCCAGTTCTGCGGATGGCTCCAGGTAAAGCTGTAGTGGTTGCTGAGCATGGCAAACAGCACCGGCAGCGTGAAGTAGGTGTTGTGCACGCTGCGCTGCTTGCCGCGCTGGCCATGCACCGGGTCCACCGGCTGGTCGGCCTTGATGGCGGCGACCACCTTGCGCTGGCCCGGAATGATCCAGAAAAACACATTGGCGCTCATGGCGGTGGCCATCATGGCGCCCACCAGCAAGAAGGCGGCACGCCCGGCAAACCAGTGGCAGGCCAGCCACGAGGCAACGCACACCAGCACGGCGACCAGCGCGCCCACCATGGCATCGCCATTCTTACGCTGGCCCAACAACTGGCAGATCGCGTCGTACAGCATCCAGAACACCACCAGGAAAGACAGCGCGACACCAATGGCCGCGCCGGACGACCAGTTCATCAGGGACTTGTCGATCAGGTAGGTGCCGGCGCTCCAGAGGTAGGAGACGGTGAACAGGGCAAAGCCCGACAGCCAGGTGCTGTAGCTTTCCCAGTAAAACCAGTGCAGGTGCGCCGGCATCTGCGGCGGTTTGACGGCGAACTTGACCGGGTGGTAGAAGCCGCCGCCATGTACGGCCCAGAGCTCGCCACTGACGCCCTGCTTTTTCAAGTCTTCATCGACCGGCGGTGTCAGGCTCGAATCGAGAAAGACAAAGTAAAACGAGGAGCCAACCCAGGCGATGGCGGTAATGACGTGGACCCAGCGCAGCAGCAGGTTGGCCCAGTCGAGAAGGTAGCTTTCCATATCTCTCAACCTTTGCAAACCTGCTCACCACTGCGGGCGCTGTAAGCAGAATGAGCCGCGAACCGAAGGCCCCGAAAAGGCCCGGCACCGCTGCGGCTTGTAGGTCAAAGTGTATACAGTTTTTGTTGCCAGCAGTATAAATTTAGATCTAGGGTTTACCCTTAGACTCTTGCTGCAGCAACTGAGCCGCCACCGCAACGGCGATCACCTCGGGCTCTTTGCCGTGAATGCCCGCAACACCTATGGGACAGGTCACCTGCGCAAGTTCTTCGGCGGTAAACCCGCGTGCTTCGAGCCGGTGCTTGAAGGCGGCCCATTTGGTTTTGCTGCCAATCAGGCCTATGTAGGGCAAGTCGGCTTTCTCGCGCTGGCGTTTCAGGCAAGCGGCCACTACATCCAGGTCTTCGGCATGGCTGAAGCTCATGATGAGCACGCGCGACTGCGCTGCCAGTCCCGGAACGGCGGACTGCACCGGATCGGAATGCTCACACACCACGCGCCGGAGAGCACCGTCTGGAAACACCCCATCACGGCTGTCGATCCAGGTCACGGTAAACGGCAGGTTTGAGAGCACCTGCACCAGCGCATGGCCGACATGACCACCGCCGAACAAGGCGACCGGGGTCAGGCCACCGCCAGGCCCGTCCAGCAGGCGTTGCGCCAGCGCCGGCACATCCTCTGCACTGACGCGCTCGAATGCCAGGTACACGACACCCCCGCAGCACTGGCCCAAGGCCGGGCCCAGGGCAAAACGAAGCGGGGTTTGCCGGTCCTCCTCGCCCGCCCCTTGCAGCGACGCGCGCGCATCCTGCAGGAGCGCACGCGCCCGGGCAATGGCCTCATATTC
>DASXRN010000508.1:0-5962 GCA_036506595.1 Polaromonas sp.
GGCCCGGTGTTTGAGGGCATGAAGGCGCAACTGGCCGGCATCGCGTCGCACAGCGGCATGGCGGGCGTGTTCAAGCTGCTGGGTTCCGACATTTACGAGGTGCAGGAAATTGAGTGCATTGCCGGCGAGCCGCTGCCGGCCGCGCCGCCGCGCACGGGCATGCTGACGGCGCTGCGCCGCGGCAGTGAACGGCTGTCGCGCAGCAGCGGGCTCGATGAGCTGCTCAATGCGGCACTGGCCACCCTGACCGATTTCATGGGCATCCGCCACGCCATGGTGTTGATGCTGGATGCGGCAACGCAGCGGCTGTACACCGTGGCCAGCTGTGGTTACGCGACCTCGGGCGTGGGCTCTGAAATCGACATGGGTGACGGCGTGATTGGCGTGGCCGCCCGCGAGCGCACGCCGGTGCGCATCGGGCACATGACCAATGCCTACCTGTACAGCCGCGCCATCCGCAGCAGCCTGTGCGCCGAGGCTCCCGGTTTGATGCTGGATACCGACATTCCCTACCCCGGCCTGGCCGAACCGCACAGCCAGCTCGCCGTGCCCATCCTGTCGGCGGGACGGCTGCTGGGCGTGCTGTTTGCCGAGAGCCCTCACGAACTGCAGTTTGGCTTCGAGGATGAGGACGTGCTGGTCACGCTGGCCGGCCACTTGGGTGCCGCCATTGAGTTGGCGCAGGCCAGCCCCGAAACGCTGGATATGCCGGAGGTCGCCCCGCTCAAAGCACCCACCCGTCCAGAAAGCGGCACGGCCCTGCAACTGCGGCGCTTCAAGGCCAATGACAGCGTGTTCATCAACGACGCGTACCTGATCAAGGGCGTGGCGGGGGCGATCTTCTGGAAGCTGGTGAACGACTACGTTCAGCGCGGACGCACCGAATTTTCAAACCGTGAGCTGCGGCTGGACCCGGCCATCCGGCTTCCGGATGTGACCGACAACCTGGAAGCCCGGTTGCTGTTGCTGCAACGCCGGCTGGCGGAACACAGCCCGCACCTGCACATCGAAAAAATCGGTCGCGGGCGCTTCAGGCTGGCGGTACAGCGCCCGCTGGCGCTGACGGAGGTGGCGGCCTGATTCCATTTCTACTTCAACGCGATATGTCGTTGCCCCGCCTTGCCGTGCCAAAGCACTGTCTGCGGCGGTGCGCCTAATCTCGCCTCGAATTAGAAATGGAATGAGCCTTCGCTTTCGCCGCAACGCTTTGCCACCGCCGTTCGCCCAGCTTTCCGGCCTCAGGCCTCAACCAGACCGGGCACGGCCGCCAGGCCCAGGCTGCGCGTGAGCTTGCTCCATTCACCATCCGTCAGGTGCGGGCGCACGGTGTCCAGGGCGGCCGCAAACGCCGGAGCGGGCGCATGGGCCTGCATGTCCGCCATCATCGCGCTGCGTTCGGCGGGGTTCATGAAAGGCACCAGCCAGCGCAGGGTGTACATCATCTCTTGCGGCGGAATCGAAGCCACCAGCGCACTGTGAATGCCGGCCAGTTCCGCATCGGTGTAGCGCGACCACAGCACGGCGTTGTGCGCGGTTTCTTCGATATGCATGTGCTGGAAGTTCTCGGCAATGAACAGGGCCAGTTGCCGATACAGCGCCAGGGCGGCGCTGGCGCGCTCAGCCCCCTGCGCCCTGAGCAGCGCCGCCGCCAGACTGCTCAGCCGGCCAACGTGCTGCTCATGCTCTGCGTGCTCATGGGCAATCAGCGCGCTGGCGCCTGGAGCGCGGGCCTCAATGGCGGCATGGACGAACTCGTTCTCGTGCTTCAGGTGGGAGGCGCAAAAGTCCAGCAGCTCCTGCACGCGCTGGCTGGTCTGGGCCAGCTCCCAGGCGTCGTCGCTGTCCATGCGGCCCACCGCCAGCAGGGTATCGGCCATCAGCGCGCGCAGCGCCTTGTGAATGCCGGCATACAAATCCAGGCGCGGCGCGGCCTGCACGGCAGCGAGCTGTTTCATTTCGTTGGGGTGGATGTTCACGGGGGTCTTCTTTCTCAGGCGATGGCCTGCTTGCTGGTTGGCTGGCAGGGCGCGGAGTGCGCCAGCGGTGTCAGGAAACCATGCAGAAAGTCTAGAAAGAAGGGCCCCGCGGCATTGCTAAAAGTTGCTTACGCCAACCCTAAAAAAACCTTAAAACGGTGAAAACCGGCCTGCGCTCCCAGTGTTTGGCGGCACGAGCCGGGTGGTAGTTTTTTTGGCAAGCATCAAAGCAAAAACCGGCTTCATCCCAGTAAAAACGGGCTCAAGCAGCTACCATTTCAATAGCAAATGGGATTCAACACCTTGAACCCTCCGCTTTCAGCGTCTTGCCGTCTTGCCGCAGGGGTCACAGGTCGAAGAAAACCGTCTCCTGCTCGCCCTGCATGTGAATGTCAAAGCGGTACACCGGCCCGGTCCCGCTCATCTCGCGCCTGGCAATCAGCGTGGCGCGGCGCTCGGCGGGCACGCTGGCGAGCACCGCGTCCTGGCTGTTGGCGGCGGCTTCATCATCGAAATAGATCCGGCTGAAGGTATGCACCAGCAGGCCGCGCATGGTGACGCAGACGTTGATGAACGGAGCCTGGCCTGGCGCCGCAATGCCGGGCTTCACCGTGTCAAACACATAGTGGTTTTGCGGCAAGGTGCCGGTGCCGCAGCGGCCAAAGCCGGTGAAGCCTTTGGCTTGCGCCTGCGCCACGGAGGTCACGGGCTGACCGTTGGCATCGGGCTGGCTGATCTCAACCATCGCATCCAGGATGGGCTGGCCCGCGCCGTCAAACACCTGGCCGGTGATGCGGATGTGTTCGCCCTGCGCGTGCGGCTGGGCCAGCACCGGGGTAAACAGGCTTTTGAGGTCGTAACCGTACTGCGTGGGCGTGAGGCCGTAGGCGAAAAAGGGGCCGACGGTTTGCGAGGGGGTTTGTTTGAGTTGGCTCATGATGCTTTCTTCCCGCTTATTCAAATCGTGTGGCTTTAGGGCCGCGCAGCACGATGTCAAACACATAACCCAGCGCAAAGTCGGGCTGGGTCACGTCCAGGCTGAATTTGGCGACCATCAGTTCGCGCGAGTCGGCGGGTGCGCCCTGGTACATCGGGTCGTACGCAAACAGCGGGTCGCCCGGAAAATACATTTGCGTGACCAGGCGGCTGGCAAAGTAGTCGCCAAACAGCGAGAAGTGAATATGCTGGGGCCGCCAGGCATTGGGGTGGTTGCCCCAGGGGTAAGCACCGGGCTTGATGGTCATGAAGGTGTAGCGGCCATCGCCATCGGTCATGCAGCGACCGGCGCCCAGAAAGTTGGGGTCCAGCGGCGCGTTGTGCTGGTCCATCTTGTGCACATAACGGCCGGCGGCATTGGCCTGCCAAACCTCGACCAGCGTGTTGCGCACGGGCCGGCCGTCTTCGTCCATGACGCGGCCCGTGACGATGATGCGTTCACCTATAGGCTCGCCGTTTTTCACCGCGTTTTTGGTCAGGTCATGGTCTAGCGGGCCGAGTTGCTCCGTGCCGTAGACCGGGGCCGTGAGTTGGGCCAGCGCCTGCTTGATGGGCACCAGCGGCTGCTTGGGGCCGCGCAGCAGCGTCGATTTGTAGAAGGGGTAAATATGCGGCGAGTGGCTGGCCCAGTCGCGCGGGGCGAGGTATGCGTTCTGAAGGTCGGTGGTCATCAATGTCTCCGGGGGTTGCCAAGAATGGGACTGAGTTCTTTGCGGGACTTTAATAGACATTAAATGTTATGTATATTGACATTTTTTATGTTTATCCATAACCAATAGGCATAGATGACCATGATTGATGAGCGCATCAAATTCCGGCATTTGCAGTGCTTTCTGGCGGTGGCGCAACACGGCAGCCTGCAAAAAGCCTCTGGCGTGCTGTCCATCACCCAGCCCGCCGTTTCCAAAACACTCAAGGAACTTGAAGAGATGCTGTCGGTGCGGCTGTTTGAGCGTGGCCGCAAGGGCGCGCTGCTGACCCGCGAAGGCGAGGCCTTTATGCGCCATGCCGGCGCCAGTGTCAGCGCGCTGCGCGAAGCGGTGGCCAGCGTGGCCCAAAGCCGCCAGCAAGGCGGCGCGGTGGTCACGCTGGGCGTGCTGCCCACCGTGGCACCCTGGCTGCTGCCGGCACTGCTGCTGCGGCTGGATCAGGCGCGCGTGGGGACCAGCCTGCGCATTCACACCGGGGCCAACCCCGAACTGCTGGCACAACTGCGGCTGCGCGAGCTGGACCTGGTGATTGGCCGCTTTGCCGAGCCCGCGCACATGCTGGGCCTGAGCTTTGAGCACCTCTACGCCGACCCGCTGGTGCTGGCCGTGCGCCCCGGCCATCCTTTGCTGCACGATGCGGCCCTGCAAGCCAATCCGCTGGCCCATCTGCACCGCTTCACCGTCATTTTGCCCACGCCGGGAACGGCCATTCGCCACACCGCCGACAGCTTTTTGCTGACGCGCGGGCTAGGGCCCCTGGCGCGCACGATTGAAACCCTGTCGGTCTCGATTGCGCGCAGCTACACCCGCCAAAGCGATGCCCTGTGGTTTGCGCCCTGGGGCGCCGTGCGGCCAGACCTGGACAGCGGTGCGCTGCGGCCCTTGCCCGTAAGCATGGCCGGCACCGAGGAACTGGTGGGCCTGAGCCTGCGGGCCGACATGCTGCCCACGCAGGCGCAGAGTGAGGTCATGAGCGCCGTGCGGCTGCTGGCGGCCGAGCGCCGGGAGGTGCAGCTGAGGGCTGTTTAGGCTACGTGGCCGCTACAGCCTCTGCAGGCACCGCAAAACGCGCGCTCAGCTCGGCCAGACCCAGCTCCTGCAGCACCTGTTGCAAACGTTCTTGCGCTGCGCGTGTTTTGCCGGGCTTGGCTGCCTGCGGCCGGCTGGCCAAAATGAGCTCGTTCTTCATCGAATGCTCCCAGCCCACCAACTCGGTCACCGTGACCTGGTAGCCGCTGGCCTCCAGCTGCAGGCAGCGCAGCACATTGGTGATCTGGCTGCCAAATTCGCGCGTGTGCAGCGGGTGCCGCCAGAGTTCGGCCAGCGGGGTTTTGTTCATGGCCAGCACCTTGTTCCGTTTCAACACACCGGCCACCTCGGCCTGGCAGCAAGGCACCAGCACCATGTGGCGCGCATGTTTGGCCAGGCCAAAGGCAATCGCATCGTCGGTCGCCGTGTCGCAGGCATGCAGTGCGGTGACGATGTCAATAACCTCCGGCAAGTCCGGCGAAGTGGTGGCCTGCTGCACCGACAGGTTTAAAAACGACATGCGGGCAAAGCCCAGCCGCGCCGCCAGCGCGCGCGATTTTTCGACCAGCTCGGCGCGGGTTTCTATGCCGTAGATGTGACCCGCCGTGTTGCGGCCCTGGTTGGCCACGTTGTAAAACAGGTCGTAAAGAATGAAGCCGAGGTAGGACTTGCCTGCGCCGTGGTCGGCCAGCGTGGGCGCAGGATTGCTTGCCGCCACCTCATTGAGCAAGGGTTCTATGAACTGGTAGAGGTGGTAGACCTGCTTGAGCTTGCGCCGCGTGTCCTGGTTGAGCTTGCCCTCGCGCGTGAGGATGTGCAGCTCCTTGAGCAGCTCAATCGACTGGCCCGGCCTGAGTTCCTCAATGACCTGCGCGCTCTTCTCCGCCTTGGGCGCGGCGAATGCCTGACTTGTTGCTTTGCGCGGTGGTTTGCCTGCGCGTGGGGTGCTGGTGTTTTCCATGACCCTCCAGTTTAGTGCCACCTCGCGAAGCATTCTTGGCAATTAACTTGCACACAATTTAATTGCACGCTACAATTAAGCCATGTCAAACAAAATCACCAGCGCCGACGCCATGCTGCAACTGGACAACCAGCTCTGCTTCGCGCTGTACTCCACCTCGCTGGCCATGACCAAGCTGTACAAGCCGCTGCTCGATGAGCTGGGGCTGACCTATCCGCAGTACCTGGCCATGCTGGTGCTGTGGGAGCAAGACGGCTTGATGGTGTCCGAACTGGGCGAGCGGCTGTACC
>DASXRN010000509.1:0-3605 GCA_036506595.1 Polaromonas sp.
GGCATGCCGCGCGCCGTGGTGCAGGCGCTGAACGAGGCCTTTGCCGAAGCGCTGGCGCAGCCGGCCATCAAGGACAAGCTGCTGCAGGCCGGCTTCTCGCCGCGCAGTTCCAGTGCCGACAGCCTGAGCGCGCTGGCGGCCTCGGAATACGAACGCCTGGGCAAGGTGGCGCGCGCAGCGAAGATGACGCTGGAGTGAAGCCGCTATCTAATTGATAGCTGGATGCGCCAATTCTGATTGGGCTAGAGGCCTATTTCACTCCAAAAAAGCGTGAAAACCGGCTGCTGACCCGCGTCAGCTCTGCAGTTTCTTCTAACTGCCCTGGGCGGCCGCGGCGGGAATGTGCAGCGCGCTGCGCATGAAGCTGCCGTGATGACCGCGCCTGCAGGCAAGGGGTCATTACCGGTTTTAGGCGCTCATGGCTTTGCCACATTCGCTGCTTTGCGAATGGCACCCAGGGTCACGCGGCCCAGCACATGACCGTTGGTGTCAACAATGCCTGCCTCGTCGGCTCCGGCGTCCAGCATGGCCGACAGGGCGTCGCGCAGGGGCGTGCCGGGCGGCAAACGCGGCGCGCCAGCGGCGGGCGCGCCATCCTCGATGTACGGACCCGCTGTCAGCAGCGCCAGCCTCTTCAGCGAGCGATCGCCGCCCACAAAGGCTTCTACAAACGCGTCGGCAGGATGCGCGAGGATGCGTTCCGGCGTGTCGTACTGAACGACTTTTCCCGCACGCAGGATGGCGATGCGCGAACCCATGCGGATGGCTTCGTCGATGTCGTGCGTGACAAAAACAATGGTTTTTCCGAGCTCGCGCAGTATGCGCAGAAACTCGTCCTGCAGGCGCGTGCGGGTGATGGGGTCGATAGCGCCGAAGGGTTCGTCCATCAGCATCACCGGTGGGTCGGCGGCGAGTGCCCGTGCGACACCCACGCGCTGTTTTTGGCCGCCAGAGAGTTCACGCGGAAAACGGTCCCGGTAGAGGCCCGGCTCCATGCCAACCAGCGCCAGCAACTCATCAACGCGCTTGGCAATACGCGGCGCATCCCACCCCAGCATTTTTGGGACGGTGGCAATGTTCTCGCCAATCGTCATGTGGGGAAACAGACCCACCTGCTGGATCACATAGCCAATGGACCGGCGCAGCTCCACCGCGTCGATTTGGGTCACATTCCGCCCGCCGACTTCGATCCGCCCCGAGTCCGGCTCTACCATGCGGTTGATCATTCGCATGGTGGTGGTCTTGCCGCAGCCCGAGGGGCCGATCAGCACGCAGATTTCGCCCGCATTGATGGTGAGCGACAGCCCGTCGACAGCGGACTGCGCGCTGGTTCCGAAGGTCTTGGTGAGGCGGTCGAGTGTAATCACGTTGTGCGAAGCCCTTGGGGAGTCATGCGGCGCTGCAATGCGCCAAAGAGAAAGTCAGTGCCCAGCGCCAGCAGGGAGACCGGGATGGCGCCGACCAGCAACTGCGGAATCGCCATCATCGCGATGCCCGCGGTGATGAAGTCACCCAGCCCGCCGCCACCAATAAATGCAGCCAGCACCGCGCCGGAAATCACCTGCACCGCACCCGTGCGCAAACCTGCAAAAATGACCGGCAAGGCCATTGGCAGTTCGACCTGCCGCAGGAGGGTTGCCCGGGTCATGCCCATCCCGACGGCGGCATCGACGACATCGGCGTCCACGCCGCGCATTCCAACAATGGTGTGGGTCACGATGGGGGGTAATGCGATCAGCGTCAATGCGAACAGGGCAGGCGCAAAGCCAGTCCCGAGAAGCGGCATGACCAGCGCGAGCACGGCCAGCGAGGGCAAGGTGCGCCCGACATTCGCCGCGTTCACCACGGCCAGCGACAGGCCGCCACGCCGGGCAACGGCAATGCCGGCGGGGATGCTGATAAGCGCGGCCAGGATCAGTGCCGAAGCCGACAGTGCAATATGCACGCCCAGTGCCCGTGAAAACTGCGCCGGGTGGGCAAGTACATAGTTCCAAGCGTCGGCAAGCATCTTTTTTTTTGAGGTTCAGGCTGCACGCCGGCGTTTGAGCTGCCGCTCGACCAGGGCGAGCAGCAGATCGACGCTGACCGCCAGGGCGCAGGCAGTCAATGCACCCGCCCATATTTTCGCGGGATGGTCGCTGGCAATGCCGTTAAAGATCAGCGTGCCCAGTCCGCCCGCATTGACATACGCGGCGACCACGGTCACGCTGATGACCGTGACGGCCGACACCCGCAGGCCGGCCACAATCAGGGGCAGGGCCAGCGGCAGCTCGATGCGTCGCATGATCTGGCCCGCATTCATGCCCATGCCGCGCGCGGCATCGATCACGTCCGCAGGAACCTCCCGAATGCCGGTCGCAACGCTGCGGATCAGGATCATCAGTGAAAACGCCACCATGGTAATGATGGCGTTGGTACGGCCCAGCCCGACAAAGGGAATCAGGAATGCGAGAAATGCCAGCGTCGGGATGGTGTACAGAAATCCGGAGATGGTCATCACCGTGCCGTACAGCCGTTCACGCCGGGCGGCCACGATGCCGATGAGCAGCGACAGGGCGAAGGCAATCGTCAGAGCGGTCAGGGAGATGGCAATATGCTCCCACAATGCGTAGGCGATATCCGTCCAGTTGCGCAGAAACCATTTCATGGCGGTTTCACACGGCCCTTGAGTTGAAAAGGCCCGAGGCGACGGCGCGTTGAACGCGGTCGATGTCCGGGCCCAGCGGGCGGTCTTCATCCAGCACAGGAACAATTTCGCGCAGCTGTTTGTAGGTTGCGCGCGCGCCTTCACCCATGACAGCCTCATTCATTTCACGCAGGTCCACCGCCTGGGCGGAGACCAGAAGTTCAATGGCAATGAGATAACGTACGCGCTCAAGCAGCTCACCCAGTTTTTCGGCAACACCCAGTGCCATGCAGGCGTGATCTTCCAGCGCCTCGGAGACAGGCAGGTAGTCCAGCGAGCCGGGGTTGGCGCGCAGACGTATCTCGGCCCACAGGGCGGTCAAGGTCTTTTGCACCGTGGCGAAACCGGAGTGGGCCGGCCCGTGACGGGTCAGTTGCAGGGGCAGGCCTGTGAGCGCGGGTGACATAAACCGCTGGCAGCGGGCCACAGACATGCTGGCGGCCTGCGCCAATGCGATCGCGCAGGCATCCAGCGCAAGTGCCAGGGCCGGCACGTGAAAGTTTCCGTTGGAGAGCATGACGCCATCTTCTGGCAGAACCAGAGGGCTGTCAGCGGCGCTGTTGAGTTCCACCTCTACCTGCGCTCTGGCCGCGTCGACCATTCCCTGGGCAGCGCCGTGTACCTGGGCCACGACACGCATGGAGACCGGATCCTGCACGCGGCGGGCAGAACCCGGCTTCAGGAGCGCGCTGCCCTTGAGAAGCACGCGCAACTGGTTCGCGACCTCAACCTGGCCCGTGGCGGGCCTTGCAGCGACCGCGCTGGGATGGAGCGGCGAGAGGTTGGCCCGAAAGCCCTCGTAGCCCAGCGCTACCGCTGCCAGCCAGGCGTTCAGTGCAGCCGTCGCGTCGTGCAGCACCAGTGCGGCACGCGCCGTAGTGGCTGCGTTGGAGCTGATCAGGGCCAGGCCATCCTTGGC
>DASXRN010000510.1:0-8973 GCA_036506595.1 Polaromonas sp.
ACCGAGAAGTTTGCCTCTTTTATTCGGGCGGAGCAGAAAAAATGGGCGCAGGTCGCGCAGCAAGCCAAGGTGAGGGTTGACGCCTGACGGGTTGCCATGTCGTCGGGTTGCTGGCATCCGATTTTTATAACGAGCTTTTTAATAGGCAGAAGGCAGGGATTTGCTTCATGAACGTTGTTAATTTTTCAAGGGTCGGCAGTTTGCTGGCATCGCTTCTGCTCTACGTCGCCAGCTCCGGCGCGTCTGCAGACATCATCCTCAGGCACTAAGGGGATCTATCCGGCACCTCCGCAGCCTTGACGACCGACTATGTACGCGGCATGAACGCGTACTTCGACGACCTCAACAAACGCGGCGGCATTCGGGGCGAGAAGATCAAGCTTGTCAGCCTTGACGATGGCTTTAACCCCGACAAGACGGCCGGAAACACCAAGGCGCTGATAGAGACGCACAACGCGCTGGCTCTGGTGGGTTTTCGCGGTACGGCCAACATGCTGAAAATTGTGCCAATTGTTCAGGCGGCAGGCATCGCCCAGATCGGCAACACCAGCGGTGCCAAATCGCTGCGTGATCCATATGTGCCGGGCCTGTTCCATGTGCGCGCCAGCACGACCGACGAGATCGAGGCGGCCGTCAACCATGCGTGGACCATTGGCATCAAAAAGATCGCGGTGGTTTACCAGGATGACGCCTTTGGCAAGGAAGGTCTGGAGGCGTTCAGTGCGTCCATGCAGAAGCGGGGCGCTGCGCCCGCTGCCGTGGCCCCGGTGCCGCGTGGTACGGTAGACGTGGCCGCAGCCATCGAGGTGATTGCGGCTGCCCAGCCGCAGGCCGTGCTGCTGATTGGCCAGGCCAAACCCGGTGCTGCGTTTATCAAGGGCCTTCGCCTCAAAGGTGTGAGCCCGCAGTTTTTCGTACTCAGTGTGTCTTCGGGCCTGCACGCAGAACTCAAGGAGCCGGCCGCCCGCGTCATCGTGAGCCAGGTGGTGCCTTATCCGTTTACCGAGCTGGGCAACACCGTGGTGCGCGAGTACCAGACGGTCATTTCGCAGACCGCCGACAAAAAGTTCAGCTACAACAGCATGGAAGGTTTTTTGAATGCCAAGCTGGTGGCTCGTGCCCTGCAAAAGATGTCGGGGCCACCTACGCGTGCCAAGCTCATCAACACGCTGGAGTCGTTCACCAATGAGGACCTCGGCGGTTTTGCGCTCACTTACAGCAAGCAGAGCAACCTGGGCTCACGCTTCGTCAACCTGACGATGATTCGCGCCGACGGGACTTTCGCCCGCTGAACGGGTTACAGACAGACAGGCCCGTAGCCATTTTTCAGGCCGGTGGCGCCGGCGTCTTCGGGCTGTAGTCGCACCAGGGTGCCACCGCGCACTGCCAGCACAGGGGCTTGCGTGCCACGCACACATAGCGCCCGTGCAATATCAACCAGTGGTGCGCATCCGCCAGGTACTCGGGTGGAATGCGTTTGAGCAGCTTGAGCTCCACTTCGAGGGGTGTCTTGCCCGGCGCCAGCCCGGTGCGGTTGCCCATGCGAAAGATGTGCGTGTCTACCGCCATGGTGGCCTCGCCAAATGCCGAATTCAGCACCACGTTGGCGGTTTTGCGGCCCACGCCCGGCAGGGCTTCCAGTGCTTCGCGGGTGCGCGGCACCTGACCGTTGTGCTGCTCTACCAGTATTTGGCAGGTGGCCAGCAGGTTTTTGGCTTTGGTGCGGTACAGGCCAATGGTCTTGATGTAGCTTTCCAGCCTTTCAAGCCCCAAATCCAGAATTGCCTGCGGCGTATTGGCCACCGGAAAGAGCTTGCGGGTGGCCTTGTTCACCCCTACGTCGGTGGCCTGGGCGCTCAGCAACACCGCCGTCAGCAGCTCAAACACGCTGGTGTATTCCAGCTCGGTCACCGGCATCGGGTTGGCGGCTTTCAGCGTCGCAAAAAACGGGGCAATGTCGGCAGTTTTCATGCCCTGCAGTGTATTCTGCAGACGCCTGCCGCTGCAGCGCGATCGGCCTACAGGGACCGTACCGGCACGCACAGCAGGCAACTGAAAGCGCCGGTTTTCGGGTCCATCACAAAGTCTTCTTCATACAGCTCCAGTGCGGGCTTGTCGTCGGCCTGGTAGCCGTTTTGCGGCAGCCACTGCGCAAACATGTGCATCCATGCGTCATGAACGTCGGTGCCCGGTCTGCCGGTAAAGCGTCCGCAGGCATAGCGCCCGCCACTGAAGCTTTGCACGCCCACTTCGCCCTGCGGCTTGAACGCGTCATCCACTTCAATGCAGGCGTCGTAGCGGCATTTGGCGGCGGGCGTAATCTCGGGATTGTCCTGGCTGATGCCGTACATCTTGCGGCGCGGGTTCATCATTCCGCGTTGCCCGCACCAGGCGCCAAAACGTTGCCACAGCTGCCCGACCGCGGGGCCGTAGGGGCCGGTGTTGCGCATATAGGCCAGGCGCATGGCGGGCAGGGTTTTCAGTTCAACTTGCATGATGATGGTTCTTTCGGAGGGCACCAGCCCGGCATACCCGGTGAAAGTGCCAAGGGGAGAAGTGCGCTACGTCCGCCAGCCTGGCCAGGTCCAGTGTGTCCGCCAGGTGCGCACTGATGTGGTCCACCACGCGGTTGATGCGGGCGACGTAGGTGTTGCGGGGTGTCGGCAAAGGAGGGCTTGATGGCATTGACAAAGTTTATCGGGTCGACGCAGGAAACCTGCGCGCAGATTAGCGACAATGCACGGTAGAAAGCGAGACACCTGCCATGCCACTGCAATTTGCCGACCGCCTCAACAATGTCGAAACCTCCGCGATTCGCGAACTCTTCAAACTGCTGGGAAAGCCCGGCATCATCAGCTTTGCCGGCGGTTTCCCAGACCCCGCCATGTTCGACGTTGAAGGCCTGAAAGAAGCCAGCGGCAAAGCCCTGAACGAAGAACCCGGCGGCGCATTGCAATATGGCGCTACCGAAGGCTACCAGCCGCTGCGCGAGCAGCTCAGCCGCTTCATGGCCGCCAAGGGGTCAACTGTTTCAGCCCAAGAGCTCATCGTGACCACCGGCAGCCAGCAGGCGCTTGATTTGCTCGGCAAAACCATGATCTCGCCTGGCGACAAGGTCATTGTCGAAGGCCCGACCTTTTTGGCCACCATCCAGTGCTTCAGGTTGTATGGCGCAGAGCTGATCAGCGCGCCCATCGATGCCCAAGGCGTGAAAACTGATGAGCTCGAAAAACTCATCGCCGAGCACAAGCCCAAATTTGTCTACCTGATTCCCACCTTTGGCAACCCCAGCGGCGTCATGCTGAGCCTGGAGCGGCGCAAGCGGGTGCTGGAGCTTGCCGTCAAATACAACACGCTGATGGTTGAAGACGACCCCTATGGCGACCTCTACTTCAATGAGGCCCCGCCGCCCTCGCTGCTGGCCCTGACGGACACCGTGCCCGGCAGCCGCGAGCTGCTGGCGCATTGCGGCTCGCTCAGCAAAGTGCTGTCGCCCGGCCTGCGCTTGGGCTGGCTGATTGCCCAGCCCGAGCTGCTGGCCAAGGCCACCATGTGCAAGCAGTTCAGCGACGCCCACACCAGCACCTTTGCCCAGGCCACCGCCGCGCAATACCTCAAGGCTGGCCGCATGCCCGCTACCCTGGCCCATGTTCGCAAGGTGTATGCGGAGCGCGCCAGGGCTATGGGCAACGCCTTGAAACGCGAGTTGGGTGAGGCCGTTGAATTTGAGCAGCCGGGTGGCGGTTTGTTCGTCTGGGCGCGTCTGACGGGGGCCCATGGCGGCCCTAAAGATGCCGGCGAATTTGCCAAACGGGCGATTGAACAAGGTGTGGCCTTTGTACCCGGCGCACCTTTTTATGCCGCCAACCCCGATGTTTCGACCTTCAGGCTCAGCTTTGCGACTGCTGACGTCGCAAAGATTGAGGAGGGCGTGGCGCGATTGGGCCAGGCTTTGGCCGGCGCCTGAGTGCCTTGAGTCGGCGGGCAGGCCATTTTTGTGAGAAAAATAAGGCGATAGCCCAATAACCGCGGGCACAAGCAGCTATCAAAAAAGGAGCGTTTTTCAGCGCTCCTTTTTGCTGGCCTCAGTACTCCAGCCGTTCCGGCCTGACTTCCTGCAGGATGGTGGTGGCAATTTCTTCGATGGACTTGGTGGTAGTGGACAGCCAGCGTATGCCTTCGCGCCGCATCATGGCTTCGGCCTCGTGGATTTCGTTGCGGCAGTTGGCCAGGCTCGCGTAAGTGGAGTTGGGCCTGCGTTCGTTGCGGATCTGGCTCAGGCGCTCGGGCGCAATTGTCAGGCCAAAGATTTTTTTGCGGTGTGGCACCAGGGCCGACGGCAGCTGGCGACGGTCAAAGTCCTCGGGAATCAGCGGATAGTTAGACGCCTTGAGGCCGTACTGCATGGCCAGGTACAGTGAGGTCGGCGTTTTGCCGCTGCGGCTCACGCCCACCAGAATCACGTCCGAGCCCGCCAGGTCCTTGTTGCTCTGGCCGTCGTCATGGGCCAGCGAGAAATTGATCGCCTCGATCCGGTCGTCGTATTCCTTGCTTTTGGAGGCATCTGAAAAGCGGCCGACCCGGTGGTTGGATTTAATCCCCAGCTCGCCCTCTAGCGGCGCCACAAACATGCCGAACATGTCCAGCAGCATGCCGTTGCAGTGGGTTTTGATGACGGCCAGGACTTCCATGTTCACCAGCGTCGTGAAAACAATGGGGCGGTTGCCTTCGATTTCCGCCGTGTGATTGATCTGTCTGACGACCTGGTGGGCCTTGTCCACGCTGTCGATAAACGGCAGGCGCACGTGGCGCGGTTTGAACTCGAACTGGGCCAGGATGGCGTTGCCAAAGGTTTCGGCAGTAATGCCGGTGCCGTCGGAGATGAAAAACACGGTGCGGTTGGACATGGTGGGCTGTTCAGGGTAGTGACAGGTGAGGATGAGCGCGACTGGCGGCTGGCCCCTACAATTGGCGCAATTATCCAGATTGTCGCGCCATGCCCCGCACCAACCCCTTCAAACAACAACAAGGTTGCCTGCCGTGCATGGTGAATACCCCAGTTTTTAAACCTCCCGGAGTATTTTCATGTCCAACCTGTTTGAGGCGACCGCCCTGGTCGTACCTTTTGAAAACCTGAGAATGACAGATGTCGAGGCCGTGGGCGGCAAAAACGCCAGCCTCGGCGAGATGATCTCGCAACTGCCCACCGGCCCCGAGGGCGTCCGTGTGCCCACCGGCTTTGCCACCACGGCCCACGCCTTTCGCGTGTTTCTGGCGTACGACGGGCTGGACAATAAAATCAATGCGCTGCTCGATGCACTCAACACCGACGATGTGCGCGCGCTGGCGGAGGTCGGTGCCAAAATCCGCGCCCTCGTCGAAGCCCAGCCTTTCCCGCCTGAATTCGCCAACGCCGTGCGCACCAGCTTTGCGGCGCTGAGCGCGGGTAACGACCAGGCCAGCTTTGCCGTGCGCTCGTCCGCCACGGCAGAAGACCTGCCCGACGCTTCCTTTGCCGGCCAGCAGGAAACCTTTTTGAACGTGGTCGGCATTGAAGACGTGCTGCACAAGATGAAAGAGGTGTTTGCCTCGCTTTACAACGACCGCGCCATCAGCTACCGCGTGCACCAGGGCTTTGCCCATGCCGACGTGGCTTTGTCGGCCGGTGTGCAGCGCATGGTGCGCAGCGACAAGGGCGCGGCCGGCGTCATGTTCACCATCGACACCGAAAGCGGCTTTGAAGACGTGGTCTTCATCACCTCCAGCTACGGCCTGGGCGAAACGGTGGTGCAGGGCGCCGTGAACCCCGATGAGTTTTATGTGCACAAGCCCATGCTCAAGGCCGGCAAGCGCGCCGTCATTCGCCGCAATCTCGGCTCCAAGCTGTTGCAGATGGAGTTCACCACCGCTGAAGAGAAAAAAGCCGCTGGCAAGCTGGTCAAAACCACCGACGTGCCGGCCGAGCTGCGCAACCGTTATTCACTGAGCGATGCCGATGTCGAGCAACTGGCGCGTTACGCCGTCATCATTGAAAACCACTATGGCCGGGCCATGGACATCGAGTGGGGCAAGGACGGCACCGACGGTCTGCTCTATATCCTGCAGGCACGCCCCGAAACCGTGAAAAGCCAGTCCAAAGGCAGGGCCGAGCAGCGCTACAAGCTCAAGGGCACGGGCACCGTGCTGGCCGAAGGCCGCGCGATTGGCCAGAAGATCGGCACCGGCCCGGTCCGCATCGTGCACAACATCAGCGAGATGGACCAGGTGCAGCCCGGCGACGTGCTGGTGACCGACATGACCGACCCGAACTGGGAGCCGGTGATGAAGCGCGCCAGCGCCATCGTGACCAACCGTGGCGGACGCACCTGCCACGCAGCCATCATCGCGCGCGAACTGGGTATTCCGGCGGTGGTCGGTTGTGGCGACGCCACCGAATCGCTCAAGGACGGCATGCTGGTGACGGTCAGTTGCGCCGAAGGCGATACCGGCAACATCTATGACGGTCTGCTGGAAACCGAAGTGACCGAGATGCAGCGTGGCGAGATGCCGCCGATTGACCTGAAGATCACGATGAACGTCGGCAACCCGCAGCTGGCTTTTGACTTCTGCCAGATTCCCAACCATGGTGTTGGCCTGGCACGGCTGGAATTCGTCATCAACAACAACATCGGCGTGCACCCGAAGGCGATCCTGGACTATCCCAATGTCGATGCCGACCTGAAGAAAGCGGTGGAAAGCGTGGCGCGCGGCCATGCTTCGCCGCGTGCCTTTTACGTCGACAAGGTGGCCGAAGGTGTGGCCACCATCGCCGCGGCTTTCTGGCCCAAGCCTGTGATTGTGCGTTTGTCGGATTTCAAGTCCAACGAGTACCGCAAGCTGATCGGCGGTTCGCGTTACGAGCCCGAGGAAGAAAACCCGATGCTGGGCTTCCGCGGCGCGTCGCGCTACCTCAGCCCAGATTTTGGCGAGGCCTTTGCGATGGAGTGCGAAGCGCTCAAACGTGTGCGCGACGACATGGGCCTGGTCAACGTCGAGGTCATGGTGCCTTTTGTCCGCACTTTGGGGCAGGCCAGAAAAGTCACGGACCTGCTGGCGCAGCACGGCCTGAAACGCGGCGAGCAGGGTCTGCGCGTGATCATGATGTGCGAGGTGCCGAGCAACGCCATCCTGGCGGACCAGTTCCTTGAGTTTTTTGACGGCTTCTCGATTGGCTCGAACGACCTGACCCAACTCACGCTCGGGCTGGACCGCGACTCCGGCCTGGCCATCCTGGCCGAGGACTTCGACGAACGCGATCCCGCCGTCAAGGCCATGCTCAGCCAGGCTATCCAGGCCTGCAGGCGCCAAGGCAAATACGTCGGCATCTGCGGCCAGGGCCCCAGTGATCACCCGGACTTTGCACTGTGGCTGAAAGAGCAGGGCATTGGTTCGATCTCGCTTAACCCCGATACCGTGATCGACACCTGGAAGCGTCTGGCGAACTGAGTTCGCCGGTGTTCGTCACTGTTCGCCAGCAGGCCAGGTCAACTGAGGGAAAACCCCGGGTGACTTGAGCCGGCACGGTAAGCAACTGGCAAGTCCTCCGATGACAATCGGAGGCATTAGCCCTGTAATGTCATGCTTGCTGTTGCCACCACCGTCAAACTTCTCGCGGAAATCGCCTTGCTTGCGCTCTTGGGCCAATGGGTTGTGGGCCTGCTGTCTGGCCCGGCCCGCGAACGTAACCCGTTTTATCGCTTGCTGCAGCTGCTGGGGCGGCCCTGGGTGCGTGCCGCGCGCTGGCTCTCGCCCGCAGTCGTGCTTGAGCGCCATTTGCCCTTGGTGGCTTTTCTGCTCTTGTTATTGATCTGGGGTGCCGCAGCCGTCACCAAAGTCAGCATCTGCCTGCAAATCGGTGTGGCCTTGTGCAAATGACCTCTGCGCTGCGCTACCACGGGTTGAAATGGCAGGCCGTTGTGCTGCTGGCTTTCGGGCGCGCGCAAGCCGCGCTTTCGCGGTTTGACCGCCTGCTGAAGCTCCGGCCGCTGGACCGCTATGCGCTGGCCAGCCGCGCCCACCTGCTGGTGAAACTGAACCGCGCCGACGAAGCCATTGCCAGCCTGCAGCAGCTCACCGCCGCCTGGCCGCAAGAGGCGGCAGGGTGGTTTAACCTGGGCTATGTGCTGCAGCGGGCCGGGCGCCACGACGAGGCGGCCCCGGCATTTCGCAGCGCGCTGGAGCGCGACGCCCGCATGGACAGGGCCTGGTACGGCCTGGCGCTGGTTCTGATGCATCAGCGCCAGTTTCAGCCGGCGCTGGCAGCGTTGAAGCAAAATACGGCACTGCAACCGCTGAGCCCCCATGGCTGGTACCGCATGGCGCAGGTTCGGCTGGCGCTGGGCCAGCCCGAAGAGGCCCGCAAGCTCATCAACCATCTTCGCCGGTTTGAACCCCGGGTGGCCGCGCAGCTGGAACGCGAAACCGGGCTGGCGGGCTAAGCCAGGGTGTCATTCCAGGCGCAATGTACGATGCAGACCACTGACAACCACCGCCGCTACTGGCGCAAAAACCTCGTCGTGACGGCGCTGCTGCTGCTGATCTGGTTCACCGTCACCTTCGGCGTGAGCTATTTCGCTCGCGCGCTGAACTTCACTTTTTTCGGCTGGCCCTTCAGCTTCTGGATGGGCGCGCAGGGCGCTTTACTGGTGTATTGCCTCCTCATAGGGTTTTATGCCTGGTACATGAACCGTCTTGACATCGAGCACGACGTGGCGGACGAGGACGATTAGCCGTGGCTGGTTTTTTTGGATTCCGCGACGGGGCCAAGCTCTCCAAAAGACAGTTCAAGACCCAACTGGACCGCGTGTACCGCTGGTACACGGTGGGTCTGGTGCTGTTTGTGGTGGTACTCGCCGGCCTTGAACATCTGGGCCTGCCACGTTTGTGGATAGGTTTTTCGTTTTTGCTGGCCACCATAGCGCTCTACGCGGGCAT
>DASXRN010000511.1:0-2576 GCA_036506595.1 Polaromonas sp.
CCTGCTTCCCAAACTCCGGAGAAAGCCCATGAGCTTCGCTGACCTTGACCAACCAACCTCGGCCACGGGCGCCCGCATGGATTCCGCCTGGCTGGACGCCCACTGGATGCCCTACACCGCCAACCGCAGCTTCAAGGCCAACCCGCGCATGATCGTGGAGGCCAGCGGCGCCTACCTGACCGATAGCGAAGGGCGCAAGATTTTTGACGGCCTGTCGGGCCTGTGGTGCTCGGGCCTGGGCCATGGCCGGCGCGAAATCACCGAGGCCGTGAGCCGCCAGGTCGGCAAGCTCGACTATGCACCGGCCTTCCAGTTCGGCCACCCGCTGGCCTTCGAACTGGCCAACAAGATCAAGGAACTGACGCCCGATGGGCTCGATTACGTGTTCTTCACCGGCTCGGGCTCCGAGGCGGCCGACACCTCGCTCAAGATGGCGCGGGCTTACTGGCGCGCCAAGGGCCAAGCCGGCAAGACGCGCCTGATCGGCCGCGAAAAAGGCTACCACGGCGTGAACTTCGGCGGTATTTCGGTCGGCGGCATCGGGGCCAACCGCAAGCTGTTTGGCCAGGGCGTAGAGGCCGACCATCTGCCGCACACCCAGCCGCCGCTCGGCTCCTTTCACCGGGGCATGCCGCCCACCGGTGCCGAGCTGGCCGACCGCCTGCTCGACGTGATTGCCCTGCACGACGCGTCCAACATCGCTGCCGTCATCGTCGAGCCCTTTTCGGGCTCGGCCGGCGTGGTAATTCCGCCGCAGGGCTACTTGCAGCGCCTGCGCGAGATCTGCACGGCCAACAACATCCTGCTGATTTTTGACGAGGTCATCACCGGCTTTGGCCGCTGCGGCAGCTGGACCGGCGCCGAGGCTTTTGGCGTGGTGCCCGACATCATGAACATCGCCAAGCAAGTGACCAACGGCGCGCAGCCGCTGGGCGCCGTGGTCGCCCAAAAAGACATCTACGACACCTTCATGGACGCGGGCGGCCCCGAGTACATGATCGAATTCCCGCACGGCTACACCTACTCGGCCCACCCGGTGGCCTGCGCCGCCGGCGTGGCCACGCTCGACGTGCTGCAAAAGGAAGACATGATGGGCCGCGTCAAGGCGCTGGCGCCGCATTTCGAGAACGCCGTGCACAGCCTCCAGGGCAGCAAGCATGTGGCCGACATCCGCAACTACGGCCTGGCCGCGGGCTTCACGATTGCCGCGCTGCCGGGCGAGCCGGCGCGCCGACCCTACGAGATTGCGATGAACTGCTGGAAAAAGGGCTTTTACGTGCGCTACGGCGGCGACACCATCCAGCTGGCACCGCCCTTCATCAGCGAAAAGGCCGAGATCGACCGGCTGGTCAACGCGCTGGGCGATGCGCTGGCCGAAACCGCCTGACCCTTTCCTTCTTAAACATTGATTGCCCCACACCATGAACCACGCGCCGGCGCGTGTAGACATGGGGTGAGGCTGCTGGTCAAATGGGCTGACGACGGAATGCTGGAACCTTAACGATTGGAGCCGTCTACGAGATGAGCGAGGAACTTTGCTTCTTGTCAGCGGTCGAGCTTCATGCGCGCGTGGTGCGCCGGGAGGTATCGCCTGTGGAGATCACGCGTGCCGTGCTCGCGCGTGCGGAGCGACTGCAGCCGACGCTAAATTGCTTTATTACCCTGTGTGGCGATGAAGCATTGGCGCAGGCCAGGCGGGCCGAGCAGGCTGTCATGGCAGGCGAGCCGCTGGGCCTGTTGCATGGCGTACCGTTCACGGTGAAAGATCTGGTGAACACCCAAGGGGTCCGCACGACATTCGGTGCGATCCCGCATCAACATAATGTGCCTGATCATGATGCCGTGGCCGTGGCGCGATTGCGCGAGCAAGGCGCGATCCTGATTGGCAAAACCACGACCCCCGAGTTTGGCTCGAAGTGCCTGACTGATTCGCCCTTGTTTGGGCGGACGCGCAATGCGTGGAGCAGCGAGCGTACGAGCGGTGGCTCCAGTGGTGGTGCCGCGGTGGCGGTGGCCAGCGGCATTGGGCCACTGGCGGTGGCCACCGATGGTGGCGGATCGACGCGGATTCCGGCTTCCTGCAACGGGGTGGTGGGCATCAAGCAAAGCAATGGGGTCATTCCCCATAGCCAGGCACAGGACCTGTTCGGCAACCAGACCTATGTCACGCCGACCACCCGCACCGTGGCCGATACGGCCTTGATGATGCAGGTCATGGCCGGTGAGCATGCCTGTGACCCCTGGTCAATCGGCGTTCCCAAGCCGGATTTTCCGAGCGCCGCCCGGCCTCAGGGAGACTTGGCGGGACGCAAGGTCTTGTACTGTCTGGCACCCACTAACCGTCCCGTGTCAGCGGACGTGGCACTGGCATTCAAGGCCGGTCTGGCCAAGCTCTCGGCGCTGGGGGCCGAGCTCGAGGAGTTTTCGGGCGACGGATTTGATGTGGAACCGATCTGGCGTGCCATCAACCACACGGTATGGCGCACGCGGTTCGAGTCACTGGCAGCCGAGCACGGCGACAAGCTGAGTCCGACCTTCCTGAAGCAGCTGGCGTCGGCCGCTCAAGTAAGCGGCGT
>DASXRN010000512.1:0-7081 GCA_036506595.1 Polaromonas sp.
ACCGCGCCCCGGGCATCGGGCAGCATGGAGGTACGCGGGTCGTGCGGAGCCGCTGCAGAAGTCGGCACCACTGTTTGCGCTGCTGCTGGCAGCAACAGCGTCAAGGTCAATAGACAAATCAAAGCCAGGAAAGGTCGGGGATCGAGCTGGGCAAAGCGCAGGCGTCTCATGCGATGAGTGTATCAAGCCGCTCAAAGCAAAGGCGTGGACTTCTATTTGACGAACCGGAAAGACAGCGGCTTCATGTCTCAAGCTGCGGTGCTGTGCTAAAGCGGTAGAGCGTGCGGCCATGGCGACTTTGGCCCGGTTGGTAAACGGCTGATGGAAACTCCGGCCGGTTGGGCGCATTGGGATAGCCCTGCGGTTCAAAGCAAAGACCGTGTTGCTGAAAATAAGCCCGGCCGCTCTTGCCCGGGCCACCTGGCAGCGGCTCCTCCGGCAGCAGGCCGGTATAGAACTGCAGGGCCGGCTCCGTCGACCAGACCTCCATCACGCGCCCGCTCTCGGGCGCGCTGACGCGGGCGCACAGAGCCATATCAGCGACCGCTTGTGCGGACTGGGAGCGCTTCACCAAATAGCAGCAGTCGTAGCCATCGACCTGCCCATTCGTGGGCAAGCCGCGCACCCGCGTGTTCAGCAGTATCGCCTCGCGAAAGTCAAAGGGCGTATCGGCCACGGGCAACATGTCGCCCGTTGCAATGAGATCCGCATTCATCGCAAAGTACCTGTCGGCGCAAATCATCACCTCATGGCCGAGAGCACTGCCGCTGGGCTCGCCATTGAGGTTGAAAAACGCATGACTGGTGAAGCTGGCGACGCTGGCTTGGTCCAGCGCCATCGCTTCATAGTCAAGGACCAGCTCATTCGCTTCGGTAACGCGGTAGCTCAGGCGCAGCGCCAGTGTGCCGGGGAAGCCCTCTTCACCATCGGCAAACACATAGCTCATGTCAACGCTGGACTCATCAGATTGCTCAGCATCAAAGACGCGAAAGCGCGAGCCCTTGACACCACCGTGGAGACAGTGTTTTCCGTTGTTCGCGCTCAAAAGATACTCGCTACCCGCCAGCGTGAAGCGGGCATTTTCAATGCGCCCCGCGTAACGCCCTATGAAGGCCCCCATGGAAGGCGCTCCGCCCATGACCCCTTCCAGACTGTCATAGCCCAGCACCACATCATCAAAATGGCCGTGACGGTCCGGCACCAGCAGCTGCCCTATCCTGGCCCCGTAATTGGTAATGCAGGCCACCATGCCGCGGCCATTGCGCAGCGTGAAGAGATTGACGGCCTGGCCGTCAAGCTCCCCCTGGAAGCGCGCTGGATCCAGCAAAAGGGCTGTCGAAGGCTGCGCTGCGTGAGGCATGAATAAGGCTTTCGTTCAGTGCGCTAGCCCATACGACACGGGCGCCACTAACTATCAAATCAGGAGCGAATCAGTCCAGCTTGATGCCGGCATCGGCCACGACTTTGGCCCAGCGGCCGCGCTCGCGGTTGAAAAACTCATCCTGTTGCGGCGGTGTCATGGTCACCACCTCAGCGCCCTGCCCCGCCAGCTTGGCACGGATGTCCGGGCTGCGGATGATCTTGATGAGCTCTGCATTGAGACGGCTCACAATCGCAGCGGGGGTGCCGTTGGACACCAACAGACCTTGCCAGGTACCCGATTCAAAATTCGTCAGCCCCTGTTCGGCCAAGGTGGGCACGTTGCCAATCAATGGCATGCGCGTGCTCTTGGAGACACCCAGTATCTTGAGCTTGCCGCTTTGCACATGCGGCAAGGTGGCGAGCATGCCGTTCATCAGGATCTGGGTTTGCCCGGCGATGGTGTCACTGACGGCCTGCGAGCCGCCCTTGTAAGGGATGTACTGCCATTTGGCGGCACTGGCACGCTCGACGGCCACGCCCGCAAGATGCGGCGCACTGCCCATGGCGGTCACGGCAAAATTGAGCTCTGTTCGCTTGGACAGTGCCACCAGTTCCTTCAGGTTGCCGGCCTGCACCGAAGGGTGCACCACCAGCAAATGCGGCGAATACGCCAGCATGGTCAC
Organism: Polaromonas sp.; assembly: GCA_036506595.1. Classification (GTDB taxonomy): domain Bacteria; phylum Pseudomonadota; class Gammaproteobacteria; order Burkholderiales; family Burkholderiaceae_C; genus Polaromonas. The sequence goes on from DASXRN010000512.1 coordinate 2,046, forward strand.
GCCGCGCAGGTCTTTGGATGGGTCAAACCCCAGCCTGGTGTAGACCGACGGGCTGATGGCCAGCGCGCCGGTGTCACACAGCAGCAAGGTATAGCCGTCGGGTGCGGACTTCGCGACAAAGTCCGCGCCGAGGTTGCCGTTGGCACCGGCCTTGTTGTCAACAATGACAGGCTGCTTGAGCGCCTCCGACAAAGGCTGGGCAATGGCACGGGCAATGATGTCCGAAGAGCCGCCCGGTGGGTAAGGCACCACCAGCCGGATCGGCTTGGCCGGCCAGCTTTGTGCCTGCGCGCCGGCCGCGCCCCAACCCAAGGCCAGCGAAGCGCCCATAAGATCGCGTCGATTGATGGACATCCTGTTTCCTTCTCGTTATTCAAAAAACTGTCGGCAACAAGCCGTCAAGCGGCTAAGCGACTTCGTGGTTGCCCATGAGCTCCAGCGCACGCACCAGCGCGGAATGGTCCAGGTCCTGCATGCCGTTGGCGGCGCAGGCCTGCATCAGCTGGGCGGCACCTGCCGTTTGCGGCAATGCCAGGCCCAGGGTTCTGGCGCCAGCCAGTGCCAGGTTCAAATCCTTCTGGTGCAGGCCAATCCGGAAACCGGGCGCAAAAGTCCGCTTGATCATGCGTTCGCCGTGCACCTCCAGGATGCGGGAAGAGGCAAAGCCGCCCATCAGCGCCTGGCGTACCTTGGCCGGGTCGGCGCCGGCCTTGCTGGCAAACAGTAGCGCCTCGCCGACGGCCGCAATGTTGAGCGCCACGATGATCTGGTTGGCGACCTTGCAGGTTTGCCCGTCACCATTACCGCCCACCAGCGTGATGTTTTTACCCATCAGCTCGAACAGCGGCTTCACCCGTTCAAACACCGCCTCAGGCCCGCCCACCATGATGGTGAGGCTGCCGGCCTTGGCGCCGACCTCGCCGCCAGAGACCGGTGCGTCCAGGTAGTCGCAGCCCAGCGCGTTGATTTTTTGGGCGAACTCCTTGGTCTCCATCGGCGAGATGGAGCTCATGTCCACCACCGTCTTGCCCGCGCTCAAACCGGAGGCCACGCCGTTGTCGCCAAACAGCACCTTGGCCACATCGGGCGTGTCGGGCAGCATCAGGAAAATAATGTCGGCCTGTTCAGCCACCTCGCGCGCAGAAGCGCAGGCCTTGGCGCTGCCGGTCAGCAGATCGGCGGCCACCTTGCTGCGGGTGTTGAGGAAAACCTCATGCCCGGCCTTGATCAGGTGCGCGGCCATAGGCGCGCCCATGATGCCCAGGCCAATAAAACCAAGCTTGCTCATTTCAATACTCCAGTCAAAATTTCCGTTAAACAAATCGTCAATCAGGCGCGGTAACGGTCCTGCAAGGCTTGCGTGGCCGCGCGGAACAGCCCCAGGTCACTACCCACCGCGACAAAGGTGGCGCCCATTTCCATGTAGCGCCTGGCGTCGGCCTCCACCGGCGCCAGGATGCCGGTCGGTTTGCCGCAAGCCTTTGCATCGGCAAAGACGCTGGCGATGGCTTTTTGCACGTCCGGATGGCCGGCATTGCCCAGATGGCCCAGGCCTGCTGCCAGGTCGGACGGGCCGACAAAAATGCAGTCCACGCCGTCGATTTCAGCGATGGCCCGCGCTGCCGCCACCCCCGCGCTGCTCTCGATCTGCACGGCCACGCAAATCTGCTCGTTGATGCCCTTGAAATAATCCGGCACGGTGCCGTAGCGGTTGCTGCGCTGCGAGACCGAGACACCGCGAATGCCTTGCGGGGGATAACGCGTGGCGGCCACGGCGCGCTGCGCTTCATCGGCGCTTTCGACAAAGGGCACGAGAAAGTTGTAGAAGCCGGCGTCGAGCAGGCGCTTGATCTCGACCGCGTTGTTGCTGGTCGGACGTACAAAAGGCGCGCTCGGGCTGTCTTTCAGCGCCATCAGCTGCGGGATGAAGGTGCCGACATCGTTGGGCGAATGCTCACCATCCAGCAATATCCAGTCAAAGCCGGCAACGCCCAGCACTTCGGTGGTGATGGCATTGGCCAGCGACGACCAGCAGCCGATCAGTTTTTTGCCGGCAAGCAGGTCGCGCTTGAAGCTGTTGGGAAAGGATTCGTAAGGCGTAGCTTGTGTCATGGTGATTTCTCCTATGGAGCTTCAGGTAATGGGTGCCGGATTGAAAAGCACCAGCGCGTTATGCAGCTTCCAGTGCTCTGCCCAGGTTTTCTTGCGGCCGCTGGCCACCTCCAGCATGAGGTGAAATAGCTCCCAGCCCACGTCTTCGATGCTGGCATCGCCATCGGCAATGCGGCCGGCGTTGACATCCATCAGGTCATGCCAGCGCCGGGCCAGGTCGCTGCGCGTGGCGACCTTGATCACCGGCACTTCCGCCAGTCCGTAAGGCGTGCCTCGGCCTGTGGTAAAGATATGCAGGTTCATGCCGGCCGCCAGCTGCAAGGTGCCGCAGATGAAATCGCTGGCCGGTGTGGCGGCATAAATCAGGCCTTTTTGTTTGACCTTTTCGCCCGGTGACAGCACGCCGCTGATGGGCGCGGTGCCCGACTTCACGATCGAGCCCATGGCTTTTTCAACAATATTGGAAAGTCCGCCCTTCTTGTTGCCCGGTGTGGTGTTGGCACTGCGGTCAACCCGGCCCTTTTGCAAATAGGCGTCATACCAGGCCATCTCGCGGATCATGGCCTCGGCCACCTCGGGGCTGCTGGCGCGCGAGGTCAGCTGGTCTATGCCGTCGCGCACCTCGGTGACCTCGGAAAACATCACCGTGGCCCCGGCGCGTACCAGCAAGTCGGTGGCAAAACCCACGGCCGGATTAGCGGTCACCCCCGAAAAAGCATCGCTGCCGCCACACTGCACACCCACCACCAGCTCGCTGGCCGGCACGGTTTCGCGCCGGCGGGCATCCAGCCGCTCCAGGTGCAGCAAGGCTGTCTCCATGATGGAGTCGATCATGGACATGAAGCCGACATGCTGCTCCGACTGCAAGCACACCACGTCGAGTGCGGCATCGGCATTGACGCCGACGTCGGCCACATTGCGTTCATCCACAATTTGAATCGTGCCGGGCGGCAGTAGCCGCTCGGGCTGCAGCTTCTCGCAGCCCAGGCTCACCACCATGACCTCGCCGCCAAAATTCGGGTTGAGCGTGATATTGCGCAGGGTGCGAATCGGAATGATGGCATCGGGGGCGTCGATGGCGACACCACAGCCATAGCTGTGCTCCAGCCCCACCACATCGTCGACATTGGGAAAGCGCGGCAGCAACTCTTGCTTGATGCGCTGCACGGCAAAATCAACCACACCGGCCACGCACTGCACGGTGGTGGTGATGGCCAGAATGTTGCGGCTGCCCACGCTGCCATCGGCATTGCGGTAACCCTCGAAGGTGTAACCCTCCAGCGGCGACATGGGCTCGGGCTTCACGGTGGCGATGGGCAGATTGTCCAGGCCCCTCGCATCCGGCATTTCCAGCAGCCGCTCATGCACCCAGCTGCCGGCCGGAATGTCTTTCAGCGCATAGCCAATCGGCACGTTGTAGCGCAGCACGGCGCTGCCTTGCGGCAGATCGACCAGCGCCACCTTGTGCCCTTGCGGCACCCGCTCGCACAGCCGCAAACCGTTGGCGAAGACGGCGCCGGCAGGCAGGCCACCGTCATTGGCGACGATGGCGACGTTGTCGTGCTCGTGCATGATGATGTAGAGCGGGGCCGGCTTGGGCGCGGCCTGAGGGGCGTGGTCGGTCATGGTGCGGCTCGCTTCGGGCAAGGTCACAGGCTCACTTCAACAGCGCCGGCAACCACAGCGAGAATGCCGGCACATAGGTCACGAGCAGCAGGCACACGCCGAGTGCGCTGTAGAACGGGGCAATCGAGCGCATCACCTGACCCACCGAAATCTCGCCGATCGCGCAGCCGACGAACTGCACCGAACCGACCGGCGGCGTGTTCAGGCCAAGCGCGCAGTTGATCAGCATGACGATGCCGAACTGAATCGGGTCCATGCCGAACTGCATCGCGATCGGCATGAAGATAGGCGTGCAGATCAGGATGGTTGCGGCCATGTCGAGAAAGGTTCCGAGGATGAACAGCAGCACGTTGATCATCAGGAAGATGACCCAGGGCTCGCTGCTCACCGACTTCATCAGCTCGCCGGTCAGCTGCGGCACCTCGTACAGCGCCATGAAGTAGCCGAAAGCGTTCGAGATGCCGATCAGCAGCAGCACCACCCCAGTGGTCTTGCAGGCCTTGGCACAGGCCTTGAGAAAGTTCTCCCAGGTCAGCGTCTTGTAAACGAACACCGTGATCGCCAGCGCCCAGGCCACCGCGATCGACGCCGACTCGGTGGCGGTGAACGCGCCCGACAGGATGCCGACCAGGATGATCACCACCACCAGCAGGCCTGGCAACGCGGCGCCGAAGGCGCGCGACACCTCGCCCCAGCCGGGGAAGGCGCCGCGTGTCGGGTAGCCGCGCTTGACGGCCACATAGTAGGCCGCGCCCAGGTTGCACAGGGTGAGGATCACCGCCGGCACCAGGCCCGCGAGAATCAGGCTCAGCACGCTGACCGAGGCGATGCCCGAGGTGGCGAGCGTGAAGATGATCATGTTGTGCGAGGTCGGCATGATGGCGCCGACCAGCGCGGCGTGGGTGGTGACGTTGACCGCGTAGTCGGCGTCGTAGCCTTCCTTCTTCATCAGCGGGATCATCACCGAGCCCATCGCCGACACGTCGGCCAAGGGCGAGCCGGCAACGCCGCCAAACAGCGTGCAACCGATCACGTTGCTCATGCCCAGGCCGCCGCGCACGTGGCCGACCAGCGCCATCGCGAAGTTGACGATCCGCCGCGACAGGCCGCCGGCGTTCATGATCTCGCCGGCCAGCATGAAGAACGGCACCGCGAGCAGCGGAAAGCTGTTCGCGCCTTCGATCGTGTTCTGCGCGAGGATCTGCGCGTCGAACATGTCCAGGTGCACCATCAGCGCGGCGCCGGAGACGAGCAGCGCATATGCGATGGGAATGCCGAGGGCCATCGCGCCGAGCAAC
>DASXRN010000513.1:0-2539 GCA_036506595.1 Polaromonas sp.
GTAACAGATGGCTAACAAGTGGGGTATCCCTAGAGATGTGGAGGAGGCAGTCCTGGCAAGAGACAAGGTTTGCGTTTACTGTGGAGTCGAGTTTGGCTCGGAGAGAAAGATAGTGTGGTCTTGGGAGCACATCATTAACGACGTCAACGTTGCGACGATGGAGAACATCGCGCTGTGCTGCGTTGGCTGCAATGCGTCCAAGGGTGCTAAGTTGCTGCGCGACTGGGTTGATTCTCCAAACGCAAAGCGCAGGGGGATCTCCGTTGAATCTCTCGCCCCGGTAGTTCTCAATGCACTGGGTACAGGTCACTCAACGTAGGGGTTTAACCCGCTCTCCCATTCGCGATTTGACGTAGTGCTCTGTCAGATCCCGGTTTTTGTACCCCAACAGAGTTTGAAAATGCGCAAGGTCGCCCGTATCCATCGCGGCTTTGGCTCGAATATCCCGAAACTGAAAATCCACCTTTGCAAGCGTCCGAGCCTTGTCAAAGCGTGAGCGCAGCGCGAATTGGCTGAGAGGCTGGCCGTTCTCGTCCTGGACAAGGTCGGCCCCGATTGCCTGCCGTGGGCGTTCATTGATCCGGGCGATGACCGCCGCCAGCTCTCCGGTGATTTCAACACCCAGACGAGCGCCGGTTTTGTTTTGGACGATCCACAGCGCACCGTAAGGTCTTTGAATGCGCGAGGTCACCGGTGTCAGTTGTACCTCAGGGCTCGTCAGCGTCTTTTGCCCTAGTAGTCGGTCGCCACAGTATTCCAGAACGGAGAACGACGGGCCTTCTGCCCGCAAGCGCGTGCCCTGCCTGAAGTCTGTAAAAATCAGGGCAATGAACGATATCTTGATGCGTCGGAATGGCGCGAGACTGGCTGGTGGCGGTAGGGTCTTGAGGTCATGACGACACCTTGTCCGTGCGGCCGCACCTCAACCAATCCGACCAAGGCGGCCAAAACTCAGCCTCTGCCTTTTTCGGCCTGCTGCGGCCTGTATTTGAACGAGAACGCCGCCGTGCCAGCGCCCGACGCCGAGTCGTTGATGCGCTCGCGCTACAGCGCGTTTGTCCTGAGCCGTCGTGACTACCTGCTGGCGACTTGGCACGCCAGCACGCGCCCTTCGAATCTGGCGCTGGACCCAGCCGCGAAATGGCTGGGGCTGGAGCTGCGTTCGCACCGGCTGATTGACGCCGACCATGCCGAGGTGGAGTTTGTGGCGCGCTTGCGCGAGGGCGGGCGTGCGGTTCGCTTGCACGAGCGCAGCCGCTTCGTGCGCGAGTCGGGGCGCTGGTATTACGTCGATGGCGACCAGTTTTGAGCAAAAAATGGCTGCAGTCCAACCGGGACGGGCGCAGCCAGCTATTAAAAAGTGAGTAAGCATGAGATTTGAAGCAATCCTGTTTGACTGCGATGGCGTGCTGGTCGACAGCGAACCCATCACCAATGGCGTGTTGCGCGACATGCTGGAAGAAAGCGGCTGGTCGCTCACGCCCGAGGAATGCATGCGGGTGTTCATCGGCAAGGCGGTGCGCGACGAGCGCGCCATCATCGAGCAGCGCACCGGCCGGCCGCTGACCGAGGACTGGATGGGCGAGTTCTACGCGCGGCGCAACCGCGAGCTGCAGGCGCGCCTGCGGGCCATAGACGGCGCGCACGAGGCGGTGGCCGCCGCGCATGCGCACACCGGGCAGCGAATTGCCTGCGCCTCGGGGGCCGACCGCTTCAAGGTGGAGATGCAGCTGGCCCAGGTCGGGCTGATGGATTTTTTTGCGGGCCGCATTTTCAGCGGCCACGAAATGCCGCGTTCCAAACCGGCGCCCGATGTCTACCTGGCCGCCGCCGCGCATCTGGGCGCCGCGGGCGCGCGTTGCCTGGTGATCGAGGACACGCCCACGGGCGTGACGGCCGGCGTGGCGGCGGGCGCCACGGTCTGGGCCTATTGCCCCTTGCCGGAACAAGGCCCGGCGCTGTTGCAGGCCGGCGCCAGCCGGCTGTTTGACCGCCTGGCCGGGTTGCCGCAGCTGCTGGCCGGCGCCTGATCAGCGGGAACTACTGAACTGCCTGTTTGGCAGGCATCCTGTTGCAGGCCTTGCCAGACAAGGCTTTCGAGGGTTCTCCATGGGCGGGTGCACAAACTTATCCACAGAAGCTGTGCATGGTGTGAATCAGGCGAACATCACGCCTCTCCTGGTCGCCCATCGGGCGATGGGGGCAGCTCAAAGTGCCCCCTCGTCCTTCAGCTCGTGCAGCGATGGGTTTCCTCCTTTAATTGCCCGTGCAACGTTCGCGCAGACATGTGCAGCAAGCCGGAGTTGCCTTCGGCGCTTGGGTCTCCCGGGATTGGTGGTTAGTGCCTGCCGCACCTGCTGCGCCAGCAAGCGGGTCGCGGCGGTATTGCAACACGGTGAGCGGCAGGGCGCGCCGCTGAATTTGTTGCGGTGCGTCAAATTGCCCGGTCTGGCCCCTTAAACTCCAGATGACTTTTTAATGACACTCTGAAGCATGAAGAAAAATTTATTCGCTATTTACACGGCCTTCACGGCCGTTT
>DASXRN010000514.1:0-1503 GCA_036506595.1 Polaromonas sp.
TCCAGTTGCCCGGAATGCGCTGGCGGTTGTAGCCCAGCAGGGTCAGCTGCCGGCCCTTGAAGATGCGGTCCAGCCAGGGCATGACATGGGGACCGAGGTAGTCTTGCAGCGGTCCGGCCTCATCGCTGAACGTGGCAAACACCAGGCCGTGCAGCACCGCCACACGCAACTTGGTCAGGCCGTGGTCCTTGATGCCAAAGCCTTCGGGCATGCCGCCATGGATGCAACCCCCTCTTTGACACCGTCCTTGAAAGGCAGGCCCGCCAGATCGCCATTGGCGAGAATAACTAATATGCTTGCTGATTAATCTGCATTATCTGGGATTTCCACAAATCCCGGAACCAAGCCAAAACGCCAGCGCAAACACCGTAGCGTTGCCGGGCTGCATTACTGGGAAACAAGCGCCTTGCGCCTGGCTTTCCACGCGCCCCACAAAATGACCAGGCCCGGAATCAAAATCAAGGCCCAGATGATCTTGTCCAGGTGCGCTTTGACAAAAGGCACATTGCCGAAAAAGTAACCGATGGTGACGATGCCGCCCACCCACAGCGCGCCGCCGGTCACGTCATAGAAGGTGAATTTGCTGCGCGTCATTTGCGACACACCCGCCACAAACGGCGCGAAGGTGCGCAAAAAGGGCATGAAGCGCGCCGCCACGATGGTGATGCCGCCGTAGCGCTCGTAAAACGCATGAGCCTCGTTAAAGGCCTTTTTATTGAAAAACTTCGAGTCTTCCCACTGAAACACTTTCGGGCCGAAAAACCGCCCAATCGCATAGTTGGACTGGTTGCCCAGCACCGCCGCCGCAAACAGCAGCCCCAAGGCCAGCGGATAATTCATCAGTCCCACGCCGCTCATCGCCCCCACCACAAACAGCAAAGAATCGCCGGGCAAGAACGGCATGACCACCACGCCGGTTTCCACAAAAATAACCAGAAACAGCAGCGCATAGACCCAGGTGCCGTAGCTGGTCACAAAGGCCTCCAGGTGTTTGTCCACGTGGAGGATGAAATCGATTAGAAAGGTCAACAGTTCCATAGCACGGGATTATCGGGCCTGGATAAACCGGCTGGCGGCCAGCCCCCCTAAAATGACTGCAACTATGAGCGCCCTGCCGTCCTCCCCTGTGCCATCCTCCCTTGTGTCGTCGATTTCACGCAAACCTATCCGCGAACTGCCCGACGAGCTGATCAGCCAGATTGCGGCGGGCGAAGTGGTTGAGCGCCCGGCCTCGGTGGTGCGCGAACTGGTCGACAACGCGCTGGACGCCGGTGCTGCGCAAGTCACGCTGCGCCTGCTGGCGGGCGGCGTGCGGCTGATTCTGGTGGAAGACGATGGCCTGGGCATCCCGCGCGAAGAGCTGCCGGTGGCGCTGCGCCGCCACGCCACCAGCAAGATTGCCTCGCTGCAGGACCTGGAAGCCGTGGGCACCCTGGGTTTTCGGGGTGAGGCGCTGGCCGCCATCAACTCGATTGCCGACATGAGCCTGCTGTCAAGAACGGA
>DASXRN010000515.1:0-5147 GCA_036506595.1 Polaromonas sp.
ACGCCCCCGCGGGAAAGTGCGAATAACCCCACTGGTGAAACCGTGGCACAGTCTTATGAGAACCCGGACACAGCCAGTTCGGAATCCATGAGCTCCGCCAATACCAGCCAGCCCGAGTCATTGCCTGAACTTGACTCTGAGGCCAGCCAACCAGACCATGCCCACACTGATTTGCAACTGCAACCAGACCATGCCCCTCCAGCCCCAGACGCTGGGTGCGGCACTCAATGAAGACCTGACGCTGCATTCGACGCTGTGCCGGCGTGAGGCGGGTGCGTTCCAGAAAGCGGTGCAATCCGGCGACGATGTGGTGGTGGCCTGCACCCAGGAAAAGCGCCTCTTTGCCGAGCTTGGCGGGCAAACCGCGGGGGCCACCTCGGTGGTCAGGTTCGTCAATATTCGCGAGACTGGCGGCTGGAGCAAAGACGCTTCGGGCGCAGGCCCCAAGATTGCCGCGCTATTGGCGGCCGCGCATCTGCCGGATGCCGAACCCGTCCCGACCGTCACCTACAAGAGCGCGGGCCGCCTGCTTATCGTCGGCGCGCTGGACCAGGCCGAGCAGGTGGCGGCGCTGGTCGCCGATGCGCTGGATGTGACGATTTTTGCGCAGGGTGTCTCCAGCTCGCCCCAGCCCGGCTTTCCCGGTCAGGAGCGCAAATACCCCGTCATCAGCGGTAGCGGTCTTGCCCTCAAGGGCTGGCTGGGCGCCTTCGAGGCGAAGTGGGAAAAGAGCAACCCGATCGACCTCGACCTGTGCACGCGCTGCAATGCCTGCGTGGCCGTTTGCCCTGAAGGCGCCATCGACCTGAGCTACCAGGTTGACAGCACCAAGTGCACCTCGCACCGGGACTGCGTGGCGGTTTGCAAAGCCGCCGGCGCGATTGACTTCGAGCGTGAAGCGCAGGCCGCCACCGAGGCGTTTGACCTGGTGCTGGATCTGGGGCGCCAGCCCCTGATCGCGCTGCATGCGCCGCCCCAAGGCTACTTTGCCCTGAATGCATCGGCGGGCCTGTCTTCGCCCGGTTTGCTGGCCACGGTCGTCAAGCTGCGCGACATGGTCGGTGAATTTGAAAAGCCCAAATTTTTTGCCTACAAGCAAAAAATCTGCGCGCACAGTCGCAACGAAATCGTCGGTTGCAATGCCTGCGTGGAGATCTGCTCGGCCGAGGCGATCAGCAGCGAGAAAGACCGTAACCAGATCAAGGTCAACCCCAACCTGTGCATAGGCTGCGGCGCTTGCACCACGGTCTGCCCGACGGGTGCACTGACTTATGCCTACCCGCGGGCCAGCGAGCAGGGTGTGCGGCTCAAAACCCTTCTTTCGACCTACGCCAGGGCGGGCGGAACTCACCCGGTGTTGCTGTTCCACAGCCAGGGCGGCGGCCAGCAGGCCGTCGAGGCCCTGGGCCGTGCCGCCCAGTTGCAAAAAACCGTCAAGGGTGTGCCCGCCAACGTCATTCCGCTGCCCTTGTGGCACACCGCCAGCGTCGGGCTGGACCTCTGGCTGAGCGCCATTGCCTTCGGCGCTGAACAGGTAGCCGTGCTGGTCACCGACGAAGAGGCCCCTGCGTACCTGGAGGGGCTTGCCGACCAGATGCGGGTGGCACAAGCCCTCCTCAACGGCCTGGGCTATGCGGGTGTTCACCTTCATCTGCTGCAGGCACAAACCGCCGGGGCTGCCCAGGCCATCGCCCACCTGGATGCCAGCCTGCAAACCCTGGCGCTAGCCCGGCCCACGGTGCCCGCCAGCCCGGCCCGTTTCGCGGTGGCGCAGGAAAAGCGCAGCACGCTGGATCTGGCGCTGGACCATTTGATGGGCAGCGCGCCTGCCGCCTTGCCTGAGGCGATTGAGCTGCCCGGCAAGGGCTCGCCGTTCGGCAGCCTGGTCGTCAATGCCGACCGCTGCACCTTGTGCCTGAGCTGCGTCAGCGCCTGCCCGGCCAGCGCCCTGCAAGACAACCCCGAGCGTCCCCAGCTTAAGTTCATCGAGAAAAACTGCGTGCAGTGCGGCCTATGCGCCACCACCTGCCCCGAAGACGCCATTACCCTGCAGCCGCGCCTGCTGCTCACGCCCCAGCGCAAGGAGGCACGGGTGCTCAACGAAACCCAGCCCTACCGGTGCATACGCTGCGGCAAACCGTTTGGCACGCTCAAGGCCATCGAATCCATGCTGGGCAAGCTGGCGGGGCACGCCATGTTTCAGGGGGCAGCGGCAGACCGCCTCAAGATGTGTGGTGACTGCCGGGTCATTGACATTTACTCCGCAGACGACGAGCTCAAGATCACCGATATTCCCTAAGTTGAATCAACACCATGCAAGCCCAACTTGTATCTTCCACCCTGGACGAAGAAACCGCGCGTGCGGAAGTCTATGGCTTGCTCGCGGCCCTTTACTACGCAGCGCCGACTGCCGAACTGCATGAAAACATGCGTCTTGCCGTGACCGAAGCACCGGCTGCGGGGGCGGTGCTGGAAGGTTCGTGGGGTGAACTGGTGGCTGCCGCGCGGGCGCAAAGCCTGGCCGACATCGGCCAGGAGTACGACGCCCTGTTCGGTGGCGTGGGCAAGCCCGAGGTCTATCTGTTTGGCTCCCATTACCTCAGCGGATTTCTCAATGAAAAGCCGCTAGCCGCCTTGCGCACCGATATCGCGGCCTTGGGGCTGGCACGTGACGATGCCATGCCGGAAACGGAAGACCATGTGGCCTACCTGTGCGAAGTCATGCGCTACCTGATTGCCGGCGATGACGTGGAAGTGGCCAACCTGACACGCCAGCGCGAGTTTTTTGCGCGGCATGTCCAGCCCTGGTTTCCGCTGATGTGCGAGGCGCTCGTGCAGCACCCAAAAGCCCGGTTTTACCGTGCCCTCGCGGCCTTCACGCAAGCCTTCATCGGTGTCGAATCCCAAGGGTTTGACATGCTGGTCTGAAGAGCCTGGTCGCGCACGTCCCGGTTCCACGAAATCGTCGCAAATTCGGGCCTGTTTCTTCACTGGAATCGCCGCCCTAGCACTGCATAAAAGAGACGGCTACCTATCGTTTTCCCTAGGGTCTGCGTTTGACCTGTCCAAGCCATTGTGGTACGCGGTGCACAGGCGTAAAGTATGCAAACAGTTACATACATTAGCCAAGCTTCCTTGGAGAACACCATGCAGGAAAGCCAGCCAAAACCTTCGCGCAGGAGTTTCTTTTTAGGTGCCGCAGCCACTGGCGCGGCCGCCGCAGCGATTGTGGCCTTGCCCGGTGCGCCCGCACCGGAAACCGCGCTGCTTGAAGAGCCCAAACCCGTGCCTGAAAAAGGCGGTGGTTACAGCTTGTCGGAACATGTCAAGCGCTATTACAAAACCGCGCGCATCTAATTCCCCTGTTTATTCATACGGAGAGCTTCATGCTGCTCACGAAAAAACCTCACGGCCTTCATGGTGATCCCGTGCCTCGCGCGGGTTCTGCGCGTTTTGTCCATAGCTTGTCGCGGGGCCTGTCCAATGCCCTGCCGACCATGGACCGCCGCGCCTTCCTGCGGCGCTCGGGCCTCGGCGTGGGTGTCGGCCTTGCGGCGACGCAGTTGACGCTGGTTAAAAAAGCCGGGGCAGCCGCGCCGGCAGCCGGAGATGCTGGTAATGGCAGCGGAAAAATCGAGGTCAAGCGTACCGTGTGTACCCACTGCTCGGTAGGCTGCGCGATTGATGCCGTGGTTGAAAACGGCATCTGGATTCGTCAGGAACCGGTGTTTGACTCGCCCATCAACCTGGGCGCGCATTGCGCCAAGGGTGCTGCGGTGCGTGAGCATGGCCATGGCGAATACCGCCTGCGCTACCCCATGAAGCTGGTCAATGGCAAGTACGAGCGCATCAGCTGGGACACCGCCCTCAATGAAATCACGGCACGCATGCTGGAGTTGCGCAAGGCCAGCGGCCCGGATTCGGTGTATGTGGTGGGTTCGTCCAAGCACAACAACGAGCAGGCCTACCTGCTGCGCAAGTGGGTGAGCTTGTGGGGCAGCAACAACTGCGACCACCAGGCGCGTATCTGCCATTCGACCACGGTGGCGGGTGTCGCCAACACCTGGGGCTATGGCGCCATGACCAATTCGTACAACGACATGCAAAACAGCAAGTGCGCCTTGTACATTGGCTCGAATGCGGCCGAGGCGCACCCGGTCAGCCTGCTGCACATGCTGCATGCCAAGGAAACCGGCTGCAAGATGATCGTGGTCGACCCGCGCTTCACCCGCACGGCCGCCAAGGCTGACGAATACATCCGCCTGCGTTCGGGCTCGGACATTCCCTTCCTGTTCGGCATGCTGTATCACATCTTCAAGAACGGCTGGGAAGACACCAAGTACATCAACGACCGCGTCTATGGCATGGACAAGGTCAAGGAAGAGGTGCTCGCCAAGTGGACGCCGGACAAGGTCGAAGAGGCCTGCGGCGTGCCCGAGTCTCGCGTCTACATGGCCGCTGAAATGATGGCCAAAAACCGGCCTTCGACCATCGTCTGGTGCATGGGCCAGACCCAGCACACCACGGGTAACGCCATTGTTCGTGCCTCCTGCATTCTGCAGCTGGCGCTCGGCAACGTCGGCGTATCGGGCGGCGGCGCCAATATTTTCCGTGGCCACGACAACGTGCAGGGCGCCACCGACGTCGGCCCCAACCCCGATTCGCTGCCTGGTTATTACGGTCTGACGGAAGGCTCCTGGAAGCACTTTGCCAAGATCTGGGGCGTTGACTTTGACTGGATCAAGGGGCGTTATGCCTCGCCCGCCATGATGGGCAAGCCCGGCATCACCGTCTCGCGCTGGATCGACGGCGTGATGGAGAAAAACGAACTCATTGACCAGGACTCCAACCTGCGCGCCGTGTTCTTCTGGGGCCATGCGCCCAACTCCCAGACCCGAGGCCTGGAGATGAAGCGCGCCATGGACAAGCTCGATTTGCTGGTCGTGATCGACCCCTATCCGTCGGCCACCGCCGCCATGGCCGCCATGCCGGGCAAGCCCGAAGACCTCAACCCCAACCGCGCGGTGTACCTGCTGCCGGCGGCCACGCAGTTCGAGACCAGTGGTTCCTGCACGGCGTCCAACCGCTCGCTGCAGTGGCGCGAGAAGGTGATCGATCCGCTGTGGGAAAGCCGCAGCGACCAGATG
>DASXRN010000516.1:0-2032 GCA_036506595.1 Polaromonas sp.
GGGCGCAGGGGCCAACACCCGCAACCCGGTCTGGGGCGCCACCGGCAACCCGTTCAACCCGGCGCTCAATGCGGGCGGCTCTTCGGGCGGCTCGGCCGCGGCGCTGGCCGCCGACATGCTGCCGCTGTGCACCGGCTCGGACACTGGTGGCTCGCTGCGCATTCCGGCGGCGCTGTGCGGCGTGGTGGGACTGCGCCCCTCGCCCGGGCTGGTGGCGAACGATGCGCGGCCATTGGGCTGGTCGGTGATTTCGGTGCTGGGGCCCATGGGGCGCAATGTGCTTGATACCGCGCTGATGTTTGCGGCCAGCGTGGGGCCCGACGCGCGGGACCCGCTGTCTTACCCGGTCGATGCCGCCACGCTGTGGCCGCTCAAGCAGGTTGACCTCTCCACCCTGCGCGTGGGCACGACGGAAGACTTCGGCCTGTGCATTGTCGACCCCGAAATACGCCGGGTGTTCCGTCAGCGCGTCGAGGCGATCCGGCCACTGGTGGCGAGCTGCGAGCCGGTGGACCTGCAACTGGGCGACGCCGACCGCGCCTTTGACATCCTGCGCGCCGAAAGCTTTGTTGCCGCCTTTGCCGACACCTACCGCAACGCGCCCGAAAGCCTGGGGCCAAACGTGCGCGCCAACATGGAAATCGCCGCCGCCATCACGCTGGCCGACCGGGCCTGGGCGCACCTCGAGCAGACTCGCATCGCGCGCCGCTTCGCCAAAGCCTTTGAGCATTACGACCTGATCCTGGCACCGGTAACACCGGTCACGCCCTTCCCGTGGACCGAGCTGTATGCCGGCAACGTCGATGGCCAGGCCATGCGCAACTACTACCACTGGCTGGGCCTCACCTATGTGGTCACGCTGGCCACCAACCCGGCGCTGTCACTGCCCTGCGGCAGCGACGAACACGGCATGCCATTCGGCCTGCAAGTGATCGGACGCCTGCATGGCGACGCGCAATTGCTGGCGGCGGCCCAGGCGCTGGAACAGGCTTTTGAAGCAAGCCCGACGTTGCGCCGACCGAAGCCAGACATGCAGGCACTGCGCACCGCCCGGCCCGAACTCAAGTCCATCGTCACGCATCCGCCTGAGGTCGGTGACTCAAAGGAGTCTTCTGGTGGCATGACGGCCGTTTAGCGGGTGTCTCGCCGCCACGGGGACAGGACTTGAGCTCGCTGACCAACGAGCAGTTGGTGTGGAACGACAAGGGTTACCTCAGCACCCACGCGCCCAGCACCTACAAAATCCCGACAACCGGCGACTGCCCGAACACCTCAAGATCGATCTCTGGCCCGCGCCCAACCGCGAAGACAATGTGTTTGGCAGCAAGGCCTTAGGCGAGCCGCTGCTGATGCTGGCGATCAGCGTGTACGAGGCGATCAAGGACGCAATTGCTGCGGCGCAGGGCGACAAGAAAACGGTGCAGCTCACAGCGCCGGCAACCGCAGAAAACGTGCTCATGGCGTTGAGGGGTGGCAAGCCACAGCGGCCCTTTTTGCTATGAATAAAGCCCCCCGCCGGTGAGGCGGGGGCTTTGGAGCGCGTTGGCGAAGGGGTCGGCCGGGAACCGGGCCAGCGCCTCAGAGCAGCAGGTCGGCTGCCACGAAGGTGTGATTGCCCGTCAACTGAAGCTCGAAGTCGGCGATGCCATCCCCGTTCACATCGCCTTGCAGGATGGTGTCGGCACCCACCACGTCGTAGCGCAACTGCCCGGCCACGCCAAAGAAGGCGCCGGTGCCCAGCATCGCGAAGGCCTGGTTGCCGGCCACGCCGGTGTTGGCATCAATCCCGCTGAAATCAATCTTGTCCATTCCGCTGACGAAGTCGGTGATGATGTCGCGCAGGGCCCCAACGCCGGAGTCCCCGAGCGCCGTCAACACGAAGGTGTCGACCCCGATGCCACCGGTCAGGGTGTCGGCGCCCACGCCGCCGATCAGGATGTCGTTGCCACCTCCGCCGTTGATGATGTCCTTGCCAGCACCACCCGCGATCAGGTTGTCGAAGATATTGCCGGTGCCGGTGAAGCCGCCGACG
>DASXRN010000517.1:0-1834 GCA_036506595.1 Polaromonas sp.
GGGCACTGGTACTCGTCGTCGCGACGGATGTAGATGAAGTCGGCCTTGCTAAAGTGCCCGTTGGCCTTGCTGGTCGAAGTCATTGGCTTGGGCACATAGGTGGTGATGCCAGTCTCCTCGCAGGTCTTGATCTGCGGGCCACTGAAGTAGCCACGATCGGCAATGGCCTGCAACTGGTCTTGCCCATGGCATCGCGAGCCTGTCTGGCCATGTTCGCCAATTGTCCTCGGTCGCTGCCGTTATTAGTCACCTCGTGCGCCACGATCAAGTGGTGCTTGGTGTCCACTGCAGCTTGCACGTTGTAGCGGACCACGCCGCTTCCTTTGCCATGCGTGGCCATGGAGCGTGCATCGGGATCGGTCCTCGAAAGCTGCGCATCTCCCTGGCCGTGCAGCTGCTCCTTGAGCTCACCGAGCTGGCGCACCTGCTGGCGAAGCCGCTCGATCTTCTCGCGCAGCCCGCGGTCTTCGCTTCCACCTCCACCGGCTGGGTGCGGTCAGCAGTCTCCATCGATTCAAGTACCGTTGAATGCTTTCCTCGATCTGCAGCACGCGTTTGTCGATCTTGGTGGGTGTGAAATCAACTGGCGCGCGTCGTGGCGCACTAATGATGCCGAGCTCGGCAAAGCGGGTCTCAGAACCACGCAGTACTGGCTGTTGACCGAAGTTCTGTCAAATGGGCCGGTGCGCCCTTGTGACTTGGCAGAGGCGATGTCGCTATCACCGTCAACGCTGACGCGCAGCCTCAAGCCCCTCATCGTGACCGGTTGGTTGGCCCTGGGCCCGGGCATTGACGGGCGCACACGCAGCGTGTCCATCACCGCCGCCGGACGCAGGAAGTCAGCGCTATCGCGGCGAACGATCCAATGGTGACGTCTGGTAGCGCCCGCTATGAGGTGTTTCCGATGCGGCACCTGAAGGCGCGCGGCTGAGATCTCGCCCAGTGCGGCCCTTTGGGGCGTCGGTGGGCTCATGCCGGCGCCCATTGTCGTGTTCGCGGCGATCGTCGGCGAATGTCCGGATTGGGGTCTGAAGCAGGCCTACCTGGCGGGGGCCGATCAAAGCCGGCTTGCACTGGGTTGCGTGTCACACCCAAGCCAAGCGCTGCGTAAAGCAGCGCAGTGGCTGTCATAATGCTGCCAGTTGGTCGGATGGTCAGTGGTTCGAAGCCACATTTGCCCTCGAACCAACGGTCAGTTTGGTGTACCCCAGCGTGTACCCCACGAAGGTGGACGGCAACGAGAGCAAGGATTGGCGCGCCTTGTGGCGGTTTCTTCGATTCCGCCGCAGGAGATGATGTACATCCTGCGCTGGCTGGTGCCCTTCATGAACCCGGCCGAGCGCAGCGCGATGATGGCGGACATGCAGGCCCATGCGCCCGCACCCGCGTTTGCGGCCGCCCTGGACACCGTGCGCCCGCACCTGACGGATGCTGAATGGCGCAAGCTCGCGCGCAGCCTGGGCCTGGCGGCCGTGCCCGGTCTGGTGGAGGCCTGAGGCCGGAAAGCGGTGCGCAAGCCGGCGGCCGGCTCAGGCCGCCACTTCCGTCAGTTCCAGCGGGCGCTGCACCGCCAGCCTAAAGCGCCCGCGCCCGATTTTCTCGATGCGCAGGTGCGGGCTGTGTTCGGCCAGCCGGCGTTGCAGCAGCAGCAGCCGGGCCTCCAGGTTGTCGGTCACATTCGGCAGCCGGATGGCCGGGTCCAGCCGCAGCTCACGGTTTGAAAATTCGGTGCGGCCGCGCTCGGCATAGTCGTTCACCAGCTTCCAGAAGATCGCCCCCGCCACGCCCTTGATCAGGTACGCGTCGTTGATGAACACGCTGTCATTGGCCTTGA
>DASXRN010000518.1:0-11638 GCA_036506595.1 Polaromonas sp.
TCCTAGGGGCGGCCCGTCGGAAAATTCCTTTGACTGTTCGCCGCCCTTGACGGCCAGACCGCGCATCGAAGGCCGGTCATAGAAGTCGGCGCCCGACAGGTCTGCTACCGTACCGATGTCCTTGTCGCCCCGGCCCGAGAGGTTGACCAGAATGCTCTGGTCACTGCGCATGGTTTTGGCCAGCTTCATGGCGCAGGCCACGGCATGGCTGGACTCCAGCGCGGGAATGATGCCTTCGGTACGGCACAGGTAGTGGAAGGCTTGCAGCGCCTCGGCATCGGTGATGCCGACATATTCGGCGCGACCTATGTCTTTCAGGTAGGCATGCTCGGGGCCCACGCCGGGGTAATCGAGTCCCGCGCTGATGCTGTGCGTCTCGGTCACCTGGCCGTCTTCGTTTTGCAAGACATAGGTGCGGTTGCCATGCAGCACACCGGGCAGGCCGCGCTGCAGCGAAGCCGAATGCTTGCCGCTGTCCAGGCCTTCGCCGGCAGCCTCCACGCCGATCAGGCGGGTGTTTTCATAAGGGATGTAGGGATAAAAAATGCCCATGGCATTGCTGCCGCCGCCCACGCAGGCCACCACGGCATCGGGTGCGGGCTTGCCAATGAATTCGGGCATTTGCGCAATGCATTCGGTGCCAATCACGCTCTGGAAATCGCGCACCATCATCGGGTAGGGGTGCGGCCCGGCCACGGTGCCTATGATGTAAAAGGTGTTGTCCACATTGGCAACCCAGTCGCGCATGGCTTCGTTGAGCGCATCTTTGAGGGTTTTGCTGCCGCTTTCCACCGGCACCACCGTCGCGCCCAGCAGATTCATGCGGTAGACGTTGGGGCTTTGGCGTTTCACGTCTTCGCTGCCCATGTAGACCACGCATTCCAGCCCGTAGCGCGCACAGATGGTGGCGGTGGCCACACCGTGCTGGCCGGCACCGGTTTCGGCAATCACGCGCGGCTTGCCCATGCGTTTGGCCAGCATGGCCTGGCCTATGGTGTTGTTGATCTTGTGCGCGCCGGTGTGGTTGAGGTCTTCGCGCTTGAGGTAAATCTGCGCGCCGCCCTGCTCACGGCTCATGCGCGCGGCGTGGTAGATGGGAGAAGGGCGGCCTACAAAGTGCGCCAGTTCGGAATGGAATTCGGCAAGGAATTCCGCATCGTTCTGGTATTTGGCGTAGGCGTCCTTCAGTTCATTGACCGCATGGGTCAGTGTCTCGGAGATGAAACTGCCGCCGTAAATCCCGAAATGGCCTGTCGGGTCAGGTTGGTGATAGTCGTACATGGTGCTTTGCAAGTTGTTCGTCGGCAGCGCGAACGGCTGCGACAAATTGGTTGATTTTGTCGGCGCTCTTGATTCCCTTCGAAATCTCGACGCCAGAGCTCACATCAACGGCCAGCGTTATACAACGCGGCCTGACTTGCAAAATGCCATCGGTCACGTTTGCAGGCGTCAACCCACCAGACAAAACGAGGTGAGCGTTGACGCTTGGAGGAAGAAGTGACCAATTGAATGTTTTCCCGCCGCCGCCATAACCCTCGACATGAGCGTCGAGCAGTATGGCCTGGGCAGCCTTGAAGTCTTCTGCGTATTTTACGAGATCAAAACGGGCATCGTCGGCTGTGGCTTGTTCGCCCAGCGGAATGCGCGCAGCACGCATGAAAGGTCGGCCCGCCTGCAGGCAGGTTTCCGGTGTTTCGTCACCATGAAATTGCAATAAAGCCGTTGGAATACGGGCGCAAGCAGCTATTATTTTTGTAGCAGATTCATTGACAAACAACAGCACGGGCGTGACGAAGGGCGGTAAGCGGGCGGCCAGCTCGGCGGCGCGTTCCACCGTCACGTAGCGCGGGCTGGGTTCGTACATGACAAAGCCGACCGCATCGGCACCGGCGGCGACGGCCGCGTCCACGTCTTCCTCGCGGGTGAGGCCGCATATCTTGATGCGCGTGCGGGTTGCAGGGAGCGCGAAGAGGGCTAATCCGCCGCCGGGCCGCCCCAAGGCGGATTGCGCCCCTTCCCCTGATGAAAGGGGCAGCGTACCGCCGGAGGCTCGCGAAGCGGGGAGCGTGGGGGCCGTTGTTACTTTCATGGAATCCAATCATAAGCCGCCGTGCGCGTTGGCAAGCCGTAATGGTCTTCGTAGACCGGTCCCAGAAAATACAGGCCGTTGGGGGAGAAGGTGGGCGCGGCGGCATCGCGGCAGCGGGCGGCCACCACCTCGGCCAGCCAGTCGGGCGGATGGCGGCCCTGGCCAACCGCCACCAGGCATCCCATGATGTTGCGGATCATGTGGTGCAAAAAGGCGTTGGCCTCGAACTCGAAACGCCAGTAGCTTGCGCGTTGCGTGATTTCGATTCGGCTGATGGTCTTGACGGGTGATTTGGCCTGGCACTGCGCCGCCCGAAATGAGCTGAAGTCGTGCTCACCCAGCAAATGCGTGATGGCCTGCTGCATGGCCGCGCCGTCCAGGGGCCGGTACACCCAGCCAACACGCCCGGCCTCCACGCTGGGGCGCACCGGCGATTCCAGCACGACATAGGCATAGCGGCGCGCAATGGCGCTTCCGCGGGAATGAAACTCATCAGGCACCTGCCGCGCCCACTGCACCGCAATGTCGGGGGGCAGAAAGGTGTTGGTGCCGCGCACCCAGGACGGTGTTTCACGCTGCAGGGCGGTGTCAAAGTGCACCACCTGCATCAGGCCGTGGACGCCTGCGTCGGTGCGGCCGGCGCACATGGTGCGCACCGGCTGGGCGGCAAACCTGGCCAAAGCCAGCTCCAGCTTGTCCTGAATCGTATTGCCCGAGAGCTGGCTTTGCCAGCCTTCGTAACTGCTGCCGCTGTAGCTGATACCTAGCGCAATCCTCATTCCATTTCTACTTCAATGCGATATGTTGTTGCCCCGCCTTGCCGTGCTGCAGCACTGTCTGCGGCGGTGCGCCTAATCTCGCACCGAATTAGAAATGGATTCACACGGTTCGGCTCGCCGGCTTCAAGACAGGGCGTTGAGAAACGCTTGCGTCTTGACTTTCAACGGTCCGCTGGCTTTCGCCAGCACTTCTTCTGCCAGTGACTTGGCACCCTCCAAGTCACCCAGGGAACGGAATTCTTCGGCCAGCTGAAACTTGGTTTCCAGCGGGTCGTCGGCCGTGGCTGTCATGGCGTGAATCGGGCTTTCTGTGATGGGCCCATTCAGGTCCAGCGACAGTGAGCCCAGGTCAAATTCGAGCAGGCCACTATCGGCCGGTACCGGTGCCGGTGCCGGTGCTGCGGCAGCCGTGCTGGGCCGAACCGGTTTGGGCGGCGCAAAGGGCTCGGACGTGAAGTCCAGTCCGCCGGACAGAAACTCGATTTCGGGCGGGGCTTCGGCAGGCTTGGGCGCTGGTGAGGGGGATACCGTCGGCAAGGTGACCGTTGCATTGCCGAAATTCATGTCGAGACCGTTGGCGAACGGGGCCGGCGTGGCTGCGGTGGGTTCAGCTGCGTGCCGTGGCGCGGTTTTCAAATGCGTGGCGCTGGCGTTGGGGATGCTGAGGCTTGTGGCCGCGTCGTCGGCTTCATCACCCAGCGAGAAATCCAGGTCGAGGTCAACATCCGTCACGGGCGCAGATGCGGGGGCCGCTTCATGCGCTATCGCGTGTGGCATGGTGTCGGGACCGCGGTAGGCTGGGTTGCCCGTAGTGCCGGCGCGAGCTCGGCCCAAGGGCTGTCCGCCAGGCTGGTACATCGGATTGGCGGGATCGAGCTCGCGGCCCATTTCGGCGATGTAAGTCCACTCCTGGCCATTGCCTTGCGTC
This sequence comes from Polaromonas sp., assembly GCA_036506595.1. Classification (GTDB taxonomy): domain Bacteria; phylum Pseudomonadota; class Gammaproteobacteria; order Burkholderiales; family Burkholderiaceae_C; genus Polaromonas. The sequence continues at coordinate 3,797 of DASXRN010000518.1, forward strand.
AGGTTGAAGGCCTCGATAGCTACCACCTCAAAGGCTTTGCTGTCGCGGCGCTTGGCATAAATTTCCATCAGCTTGGAATGGATGGCCACGCGCATCGGGCTGGTGCGCATGGCTTCCTTGAGGATTTCCTCGGCCTGCAAGTCGCGACCGTAGGCCAGGTAAACATCGGCTTCGGCCACCGGGTCCACATCGCCGGCGGCATCGAGCTGGCTGGGGGAGTACACCAGGGACGATCCTGTGGCACTGCTGTGTTGTTCGGCGGTATCAATGCGCTGGCCGCCGCTGGCACCGAAGAAGGAATCAGGCTGCAAGCGGCTTTCCAGGAAGGAGCTGTCCACCTGGGCGGCATTGTTGCGCTGGCGATAGCGGTAAAAACCGAAACCGGCCAGTAGCGCCAGCAGGCCGCCGGTGAGAGGCGGGAGCAGCGGGTGCTCCAGCAGCTCATTGATCAGGCTGGGTTCAGGGGGCGGGGCTGCCACCGCAGGTTTTTTGGCGGTAACGACAGCCGGTGCCGCTGCGGCGCTGGCCACAGAAGCAGGCCCGGAAGCGGAAGTTACTGAGGCGGCACTGGACGATGCAGCGGACGCAGGCGCGATGGCCGCGACTGCCGCGCCTGGGCTGCTGGCCGCTGCACTGGCGGCTTGCAGGACTGGCGGGCTTGCCGCTGCCGAGGCCGCAGGAGCCGGAGCGCTTGCATTGGTACTGGTGCCGGTGCTGGCTGTTGTGGCCGTGCCGGTTTTGGCCGCACTGGTCGCTGCGGCGGTCGTTGGTGCGGTGGCTGCGGTAGCGGGAATGGCAACGCCTGCCGGTGCGGGCAAAGCCGCACCGGGTGTTTTGGCGGCCGAGGCCGCAGCAGGCGTTGTTGCTGCCGCTGGCGTTGTGGGGGCGGCGCCCAACTTGTTGAGATCGCTGATGTTTTTAGACAGTTCTGCCGCACGGCTCGATGCGTCTTTGGCCTGCCTGTCCTTGGCGATCTTGTCTTCGGCGGCGGCCGTGGCGGCCTTGCCCTGGACCGCACCCTTGGAGAGCGTCAGCTTGTCGGGTGTCGCGCTGGCCGGCGCGCGGTCTTCAACCTTGGCTTGCACCTTGCCGCCGGCCTGGCGGTCGGCACCGGCAACTTGCGCGGTCGGCACGCCCTCCGCAAGTTTGCGGCGGAAGCTGTTGAAATCCTTGCTTTGGGCGACGATGGTCTGCGTGGCCTCGCCCGGCGAAATGGCGCTGGCTGCTTCTGCCGTGGGCCTGTCCAGCACAGCGCCGGATTTGATCCGGTTGACGTTGCCGCCGATGAAGGCGTCGGGATTGCTCCTGAGCAATGCCACCAGCATCTGGTCCAGCGACACGCTGGCCGGTTTGTTCTGGGCGGCAATCTTGCCGGCGGTGTCCCCGGCCTTGACCGTGAGTTGCTTGTCGCCGGCAGGTGCTTTTTCGGCAGGAGGCGTGGCCCTGGCCCTGGCCGCAGCTGCGCTTGGCGTGGACGACTGGGCTGCGATGCCCCTGGCCGGCGCCGCAGCAGTCGGAGTCGCCGGCCGGGACAGTATCGGGGCGGTGGGCGTTACGGCCGCGCCTGCGCTGTTGGCGCGCAGGTTGGGCGGGTCGAACAGCATGGTGTAGTCGCGGGTGACGCGACCCGTGGCCCAGTTGGCCTGAAGGATGAGGTCCACAAAGGGTTCGTTCACGGGGCGGCTGCTGCTCAGGCGCAGATAAGCCCGGCCGTCCGCGCGGCGTTGCAAATTCACTTCGAGACCTGTGATGGCCGAGGTGTATTCAAGCCCTGCGGCCTTGAAGGTTTCGGCGGGAGCCACGCCAGCCTTCAGGCTGGCGGCTTCGTCCGCAGTGATGTCGGTGATGTCGATTTCTGCACGCAGGGGCTCGCCCAGCGCCGATTGAACTGTGATCCGGCCCAAAGCCAGAGCATGTGCTTCGAGACTTGCCAGGCTGCCCAGCAGGGCAATGGCACTTGCCAGGGCGCCAATACGCCAACGACCGCGATTGTTCATGGGGTTTTGAGCCTCCAGTGCTCGGTCTGCATGTAACTTTGATCTGCTTAAACGCACAAAAACCTCGATGCGAATTTTCGAAAAACAACCTTAACATCAAGGCATTAGGCTGACAAGCTAAGACATCACTTAAGTTTTGACACAGCGAGTTAGCATCAACTTACAAGTTTCGGTTGTTGTCTGAGGACAACGCCCTGTCACAAGTGGTTACGGGTGGCGGCTGAAGGCAGGCAGCCGCCAGATGTAACCAAACTCAACAACTCAAGCCTGAAGAAGAATGCGCAACATGCGGCGCAGCGGCTCGGCCGCGCCCCAGAGCAACTGGTCGCCCACGGTAAACGCGCCCAGGTAGTCCGGCCCCATGGCCAGCTTGCGCAGGCGTCCGACCGGAATCTGCATGGTGCCGGTCACCGCAACCGGCGTCAGGTCCTTGATGGAAGCCTCGCGCGTGTTGGGCACGACTTTGACCCAGGCGTTGTCGGCCGCGATCATGGCTTCGATGTCGGCCAGGGGCACGTCTTTCTTGAGCTTGAAGGTCAGCGCCTGGCTGTGGCAGCGCATGGCCCCGATGCGCACGCAAAAGCCGTCGACCGGGGTTTCGGCGGTGCCGAAGCTCGCGCCCTGACCCAGGATCTTGTTGGTCTCGGCGCCGCCTTTCCATTCTTCCTTGCTCATGCCGTTGTCCAGATCCTTGTCGATCCAGGGGATGAGCGAGCCACCCAGCGGCACGCCGAAGTTGGCGGTTTCGCTGCTGTTCAGGGACTGCTGCTTGGACAGCACGCGGCGGTCGATTTCCAGAATCGCGGATTTCGGGTCGTCCAGCAGGGACTTGACTTCGCTGTTGAGCGTGCCGAACTGGGTCAAGAGCTCGCGCATGTGCTGTGCGCCGCCGCCCGAAGCGGCCTGGTAGGTCATGCTGGTCATCCACTCGACCAGACCGGCCTTGTACAGCGCACCCACGCCCATCAGCATGCAGCTGACCGTGCAGTTGCCGCCCACCCAGTTGTTGCCGCCCTTGGCCAGCGCATTTTTGATGACGGGCAGATTGACGGGGTCCAGGATGATGACGGCGTCGTCGTTCATGCGCAGGGTCGAGGCCGCATCAATCCAGTGGCCTTTCCAGCCTGCGGCACGCAGCTTGGGGAATACCTCGCTGGTGTAGTCGCCGCCCTGCGCGGTGATGATGATGTCGCAGCGTTGAAGGGCCTCAATGTCAAAGGCGTCCTTGAGGGTGGTCTCGTTCTTCGCCTGGGCCGGGGCTTTGCCGCCGGCATTGGAGGTGGAGAAGAAAACCGGCTCGATCAGCTCGAAGTCGCCTTCGGCCTGCATGCGGTCGATCAGCACCGAGCCGACCATGCCGCGCCAGCCTACGAGTCCTGTGAGATTGCCTGTGAGTTTCATGGGTGCCCTTCAAAAAGTACTAAAAAGTAGGCTTTTTTGGTCCGGCTCATCGAGCCGGCGGGCACGACGAACCAGGCTTGCTAGCCTTTAATGGTTGTCGTTTTGGTGGTCTGGGCAAAAACCGGCGCAACGCCGACCGCACGCAAAGCGGCGGTACAGCGGAGGAGTGCGGGGTTTTTGCGCATAGGTGGCTATTGTAATCGCGCGGCAGGCGGGCCGCGCCGCAAAGGGCCGCCCCGAGCAAGCGACGGCCCCCTCGGGGGGCAGCGTATTACACGAAGTGAAAAGCGTGGGGGCTTGTTACTCCAGTGCCTTGACCACGGCGTCGCCCATCTGCACGGTGCCGACCTTGGTCGTGCCTTCGCTGTAAATGTCGGGTGTGCGCAGGCCCTGGCTCAGCACCGTGTCCACGGCTTTTTCGATGCGTGCGGCGGCTTCCGGCTGGTTCAGGCTGAAGCGCAGCATCATGGCCGCGCTCAAAATGGTGGCCAGCGGATTGGCCACGCCCTTGCCGGCGATGTCGGGCGCGCTGCCGTGGCTGGGCTCGTACAGGCCCTGGTTTTTGTCGTTCAGGCTGGCCGACGGCAGCATGCCTATGCTGCCGGTCAGCATGGCGGCGGCGTCGGACAGGATGTCGCCAAACATGTTGCCGGTGACGACCACGTCGAATTTTTTCGGCGCCTTGACCAGCTGCATGGCGGCGTTGTCCACATACATGTGGTCCAGCGCTACGTCGGGGTATTGCAGGCCGACCTCGGTGACCACGTCTTTCCAGAACTGGAAGGTCTCCAGCACATTGGCCTTGTCGACGCTGGTCACGTGCTTGCCGCGCTTGCGCGCTGCCTGGAAGGCGACATGGGCAATGCGCTCGATCTCGGGACGCGAGTAGCGCATGGTGTCAAAGGCTTCTTCCGCACCCGGAAAGTGGCCGTCGGTGGCCACGCGGCGGCCTCGCGGCTGGCCGAAGTAGATGTCGCCGGTCAACTCGCGGATGATAAGGATGTCCAGGCCGGAGACCAGCTCGCGCTTCAGGCTGGAGGCGTCCACCAATTGCGCGTAGCAGATGGCCGGGCGGAAGTTGGCAAACAGCCCCAGGTTTTTGCGCAGGCCCAGAATCGCCTGCTCGGGGCGCAGCGGCCGGTCGAGCTTGTCGTATTTCCAGTCGCCCACGGCGCCAAACAGCACGGCGTCGGCGTCTTTAGCGAGCTTCAGGGTGGCTTCAGGCAGCGGGTGGCCATGGGCTTCGTAGGCGGCGCCACCGACCAGCGCGCTTTCGGTTTCAAATTTCAGGTCCAGAGCATTCAGGACCTTGACGGCTTCAGCGACGATTTCGGTACCGATGCCGTCACCCGGGAGAATTGCGATTTTCATTTTTACTATCTTTTTTGTAGCCGCTTGCGCCCATGTTTATTGGGCTTGAGCATGATTTGATGAATGAGTGACGGGGTTTTCAGCCTGGAAGGGTGTGGGCCAGCCAGGGCTTCTTCGCCAGGCGTTCGGCTTCAAAGGCCTTGATCTTGTCGCTCTGGCGCAGGGTCAGGCCGATGTCGTCAAAGCCGTTGAGCAGGCAGTACTTGCGGAAGGCCTGCACCTCAAACGGCAATTCCTCGCCCTGGGCCTTGACGATCACCTGGCGCTCCAGGTCGATGGTGAGCTGGTAGCCGGGGAAGGCGGCCACTTCGTCAAACAGCTGCGCCACCTGCGCCTCGGGCAGCACGATGGGCAGCAAGCCGTTCTTGAAGCTGTTGTTGAAAAAGATGTCGGCGTAGCTGGGCGCAATGATGGCGCGAAAGCCGTACTGGTCCAGCGCCCAGGGCGCGTGCTCGCGCGAGGAGCCGCAGCCGAAGTTCTTGCGCGCCAGCAGGATGGACGCGCCGGCGTAGCGTGCCTGGTTCAACACGAAGTCCGGATTCGGTTTGCGGCTGGCCGGGTCCTGGCCGGGAAAACCGGCGTCCAGGTAGCGCCATTCGTCAAACAGGTTGGGGCCAAAGCCGGTCTTTTTGATCGACTTGAGGAACTGCTTGGGGATGATGGCGTCGGTGTCGACGTTCTCGCGGTCCATCGGGGCCACGAGGCCTTTGTGTATGGTGAATTTCTGCATTTTTTGACCTGCTTATTTCTTGACCGCGTTTTCAATGGCCGATCCGGCCTTTTGCACATCCTGCCCCATGCCCTTGATGGTGTTGCAGCTGGCCAGCATGAAGGCGGCCAGCAGCGCCAGCGCGACTGTGAGCATTGAAGAGATTTTGTTCATCACTGGATTCCTTCAAACAAACTTGCGGATGTCAACAAAATGGCCATGCACGGCCGCCGCCGCCGCCATGGCGGGGCTGACCAGATGGGTGCGGCCACCGGCGCCCTGGCGGCCTTCGAAGTTGCGGTTGCTGGTGGAGGCGCAGCGCTCGCCGGGCTCCAGCCGGTCGGCATTCATGGCCAAGCACATCGAGCAACCGGGTTCGCGCCACTCAAAGCCTGCAGCCTTGAAAATTTCATGCAGGCCTTCGCGCTCGGCCTGCTCCTTGACCAGGCCCGAGCCCGGCACCACCATGGCCAGCTTGACGTTTTTGGCGACTTTCTGGCCGAGCTTTTTCACGATCGCTGCGGCTTCACGTATGTCTTCAATGCGGCTGTTGGTGCAGGAGCCAATGAACACCTTGTCGACGTAGAGGTCGTTCAATGCCTTGCCGGGCTGAAGGCCCATGTAGGTGAGCGCGCGCTCAATGGCGCCGCGTTTGTTGGCGTCTTTTTCCTTGTCGGGGTCGGGCACGCGGTCTTCAATCGACAGCACCATTTCGGGCGAGGTGCCCCAGCTCACCTGCGGCAGGATCTGGCTGGCGTCGAGTTCGACCACCGCGTCAAATTTGGCATCGGCGTCAGACTGCAGCGTGCTCCAGTACTGCACGGCCTGGTCCCACTCCACACCCGTCGGCGCCAGCGGGCGGCCCTTGACATAGTCAATGGTTTTTTGGTCCACCGCGACCAGGCCGGCGCGCGCGCCGCCTTCAATCGCCATGTTGCAGACCGTCATGCGGCCCTCCATGCTGAGCGCACGGATGGCCGAGCCGGCGAATTCAATGGTGTAGCCGGTGCCGCCGGCCGTGCCGATCTTGCCGATGATGGCCAGCACGATGTCCTTGGCGGTGCAGCCTCTGGGCAGCGTGCCTTCCACTTTGATCAACATGTTTTTGGCTTTTTTGGCCAGCAGGGTTTGCGTGGCCATGACATGCTCGACCTCGCTGGTGCCGATGCCGTGCGCCAGCGCGCCGAATGCGCCGTGCGTGGAGGTGTGCGAGTCGCCGCAGACCACTGTCATGCCGGGCAGGGTGGCGCCCTGTTCGGGGCCGATCACATGCACGATGCCCTGGCGTTTGGAGAGAAATGGAAAGAAGGCCGCCGCGCCGAATTCCTCGATGTTGTGGTCCAGCGTGGTGATCTGTTCCTTGCTGATCGGGTCGGTGATGCCGTCGTAGCCCAGCTCCCAGCCGGTGGTGGGCGTGTTGTGGTCGGCCGTGGCCACGATGGAGCTGATGCGCCAGACCTTGCGGCCGGCTTCGCGCAGGCCTTCAAAGGCTTGCGGGCTGGTGACTTCATGCACCAGGTGCCGGTCGATGTAGAGGATGGCGGTGCCGTCTTCTTCGGTGTGAACGACATGCTCGTCCCAGATTTTGTCGTAGAGGGTGCGTCCCATGGGGTTTCCTTCGTGGTTTCTCGGTGGTTTTTGCTGTAATTTTAGGCGGCTAAGGGGGCTGTGAGGTGCTCGACCAGCAGCCGCCCGGTCAGGGGCAGGGTTGAAAAATCCCGTGCCACCAGCTGGATCTGGCGCGCCGCCCAGTCGTCCGTCAGCGCGATGGATTCAAGCTCGCCCACGCCGTGCATGAGCTCAAACGCGCGCTGCGGCATCACGCCCACGCCCAGCCCGTTGTGGATCATGCGGCACATGGCGTCCAGGCCTGTCACATGGATACGCAGCTTGATGGTGCGGCCCACGGCGGCGGCGGCCTGCCGCATGGCCAGGTAAATCGAGCTGTTGGAATGCAGGCCGACCTGGTCGTAGTCCAGTGCTGCTTCAAATTTGATAGCGCCTTGCGCACACAGCGCATGGCCCCTGGGCACGATCAGCACCAGCTTGTCGTGGCGATAGGGCAGTGTCTGCAGCTCGCCCGCGCCGTTGGCGGTGTTGCAGACGCCCAGGTCGGCCGCACCTTCTTGCACCGCGCGAATCACCTCGGTGCTCAGGTGCTCTTCCAGGTCTATCTTGATTTCGGCATGCTGGCGGATGAAGGCGCCCAGGTCTTCGGGCAAAAACTGCACGATGGCTGAAATGCTGGCGTGCATGCGCACATGGCCGCGCACGCCATCGGCGTATTCGCTCAGTTCACCCTGCATTTTTTCCAGGCTGAAGAGCACCGAACGCGCGTGGTGCAGCAGACTTTCGCCGGCCGGC
>DASXRN010000519.1:0-5074 GCA_036506595.1 Polaromonas sp.
CTGCCGCGCCTGGGCGACTTCCAGCTCCGGCATCCGGAGGTCGACGTGCGGGTGGCCGCGAACAACGCGATGCTCGACCTGCGCTCCGAAGGCATTGATCTCGCCATCCGCTACTGCGCCAGCACGCAGGCGCCGGCCGACTCGGTTCGGCTTTTCGGCGAGACCGTGGCACCGGTCGCCAGTCCGTCACTGGGCATAGCCTCGCTGCTGTCGGAGCGTTCGCTGGCCGACCAGTTCCTGCTGGAATTCGACGACCTCAAGCGACCCTGGTTGCAATGGAAAACCTGGCTCGCCACGCTGGGTTGGCATGATGCAAAGCCCAAGGGCATCCTGCGGTTCAACCAGTACGACCAGGTGATCCACGCCGCCATGGCCGGCCAGGGCATCGCGCTCGGCCGGCTCGAACTGCTCGCCCCCATGCTGTCGGACCATCGCCTCGTCGCCTTGGGCACCGCCGATGCGGTGCCTGTCAATGACCATGCCTACTGGCTCATGCAGGCCGATGCGTCACCGCGCCGTGAAGTGGCCGATGTCATCGACTGGATCCGCTCCGAGTCGCGCTCGGTGCTGACGGCTTAAGTCCGTTCGCGGTGAGCCTGCCGAAACGCCTGCCAGGTTACACACGCAAACCGAAGCGCAGTCTGTACTCGCGCGGTGTCACCTGCGCCCAGCGCTTGAATGTTTTGCTGAAGGTGGACACGTCTGCATAGCCGCAGCGCACGGTGATGGCTTCCATTGACAGCAGCGACGACTCCAGCAGCGCCTTGGCGCGCTCGACGCGCAGCTGTTGCGAGTAGCGGATCGGGCTGACGCCGACCGCTTCCTGAAAGCGCCGCAGCAATGTGCGCGCGCTGGTATGGCAATGCAGAGCCAGCTCAGCCATCGTCCACGGCTGATCCAGCCTCTGATTGAGCCAGCGCCGCGCGCGTTCGATCACGACGTGTCCTTCGCTTTGTATCATTGCGCTGGCGACGTACGGGGCCTGGCTGGAGCGATTGCCATCCATGACCAGCACCTTGGCGGTGATCTGCCGCAGTTCTTCCCCGCCGAAATGGCCGACCAGCCACAGTGCGAGATCGAGGTAAGAGGCGACGCCGCCGGACGACACGAAAACGCCGTCCTGCACGATCAACTGTTCGGCATCGAGCGTGACCTGCGGGTAGCGCTTGCGGAAGTAGGCGCTCAACCACCAACTGGTGGTGGCGCGTGCGCCATCCAGCAGCCCGGCCTGCGCCACCAGGCAGGTGCTCGAGCAACTCGATATCAGCAAGCGTCCGCTGCGCGCGTGCTTGCGCAGCGCCGCCTGCTCGGGCGCGAGCTGATCGAGCAAGTCGGCGAGATCGTGTGGACTCTGATGGTCGACACCCGGCACCATCATCGCATCGAGTATTTCTGCGCCTATCGGGTGCACAGGGAAGCGCAGGCCGCCGATGGTGGCCGTGCTTTCCTTGCGCGCACTGACCCAATCGCATTGAAAATGCACGCGCTGTGCGGCGGGCCGGTATTGCGCCAATGTGTTGGCGATCTTGAAGACATCGAGCGGCACGATGGCGCCGCTCCTGAGGCAGCCGGGGTAGACCAGCACGCCGACGCGGATCGTTTTCTGGTGTTTTTTCATGTGGCTGATTACGCCATGAATTTGGCGATTTAGCCAGTGTCCGGCCCTGTGTTCACCCTCCATACTCCGGTCACAGTTCATAACCCGGAGCCGATCCATGCTTGCTTATCCTGCCTTGCCCGCTTTCGCGATGGCGCTTGTCGCGCTGTTTGCCAAAACCACTGTGACCAGCGTGATTCAAGTTGTCAGCCGGTTGCGCGCGCGCACTTTCTTGCTGCCGGAAGATGCGGCGTTGATGCGAACGCGTCCGGTCGCGGCTGAAGCGGCATTTGTGCAGCGCTGCGCGAACGTGTGGCGCAACGATGTCGAAAATCTGCCGCTGTTTGTGGCGCTGGCTTTGACCTATGTGCTTCTGGGCGCGCCTGCCGAATCGGCGCAGTGGCTGTTTGCGGCCTATGTCGTATTGCGTTACGTGCACACCATCGTGTACCTGCGCGGTTTGCAGCCGTGGCGTGCGCTGGCCTACAGCGCCGGATTGGTGGTGTGCTGGATGATTGCGGCACGTGCATTGATGCTGGTACCGTTGGCTTGAAGGTATTCGTGTAAGACAGCCGCGTGGGCAAGGGCAGGGCGTTGCGCCCGGCTTCGACAAGCTCAGCCCGAACGGGAGGGGTTTTGCTGACCTCCTTTAATCAGTCCGGCATTCGGGGATACTTGGCCGATGGCCAAAGAAAAAACAATCTATACCTGCACCGAATGCGGCGGCAGCAGCCCCAAGTGGCTGGGCAAATGCCCGCAATGTGACGCCTGGAACACGCTGATCGAGTCGGTGGCCGAGAGCAGCGGGCCCGCCAAAAACCGCTACAGCAGCCAGCGCCAGGGCTTGGCCAAGGCCTCTGAAGTGACGACCCTGGCCGATATTGACGCCACCGACATGGCGCGCACGCCCACCGGGCATGAAGAGCTGGACCGCGTGCTGGGCGGCGGCATTGTGGAGGGCGGCGTGGTGCTGATAGGCGGCGATCCCGGCATCGGCAAGTCCACGCTGCTGTTGCAGGCGCTGGACTCCTTGCAGCGCGCCGGCCTGAGCACGCTGTATGTCACCGGCGAGGAAAGCGGCGCGCAGGTGGCGTTGCGCTCGCGCCGGCTCGGGCTGAACGGCTCCCAAGTCAAGGTGCTGGCCGAAATCCAGCTCGAAAAAATCCTCGCCACGCTGGAGGCCACGCAACCGGCGATTGCGGTGATCGACTCGATCCAGACCGTCTACTCCGACCAGCTCACCTCGGCCCCCGGTTCGGTGGCGCAGGTGCGCGAATGCGCGGCGCATTTGACGCGCGCGGCCAAGTCCAGCGGCGTCTGCATCGTGCTGGTCGGCCATGTCACCAAGGAAGGCGCGCTGGCCGGCCCGCGCGTGCTGGAGCATATGGTCGATACCGTGCTCTACTTTGAAGGCGACACGCATTCGAGCTTCCGGCTGGTGCGCGCCATCAAGAACCGCTTTGGCGCGGTCAATGAAATCGGCGTCTTCGCCATGACCGAAAAAGGCCTGAAGGGTGTGACGAACCCGAGCGCGATCTTTCTGAGCCAGCACAGCGAGCCGGTGCCCGGCAGCTGCGTGCTGGTCACGCTCGAAGGCACGCGGCCCATGCTGGTGGAAATCCAGGCGCTGGTCGACAGCGGCGGGCCCAGCCCGAGACGTTTGTCGGTGGGCCTGGACCGCGACCGCCTGGCCATGCTGCTGGCCGTGCTGCACCGCCATGCCGGCGTGGCCTGCATGGACCAGGATGTGTTCGTCAATGCGGTGGGCGGCGTGCGCATCAGCGAGCCGGCCGCCGATTTGAGCGTGATGCTGGCCATCACCTCCAGCCTGCGCGGCAAGCCCTTGCCCAAGGGCTTTATCGCATTTGGCGAGGTCGGCCTGGCCGGCGAGGTGCGGCCCGCGCCGCGCGGCCAGGAGCGCCTGAAGGAAGCCGCCAAGTTGGGCTTTAGCGTGGCCATCGTGCCCAAGGCCAATGCCCCCAAAAAGAATGACAAGGCCTTTGAGGGCCTGACTATCCACCCGGTGGAACGCATAGAGCAGGCCATGGAGCTGGTGCGCAGCCTGGGTTGAATTGGTGTTGAAAATGACGGCGCCCAGGCGTTAAATCACACCATGAAGATCGCCGTCATTTCCGACATCCATGGCAACCTGCTGGCGCTGCAAGCCGTGCTGGCCGATATCGCGCGCCAGGGCGTTGACCAGACGGTGAACCTGGGCGATATCCTGAGCGGCCCGCTGCAGGTGGCGGAAACGGCCGATCTGCTGATGGCGCACGACTTTCCCACCATCAAGGGCAACCACGAGCGGCAACTGCTGGCCTTGTTGGGCCCGCCCGCCGCGCAGATCGATCCGCTTGACAGCGACGGCTACGCCGCCACCCAGGTGTCGCCAGCTCACGTGGCATGGCTCAGGACATTGCCTGTCTCGATGGCACTGAATGCTGACGTTTTGCTGTGGCACGGCACGCCCGGCAACGACCTGCAGTACTGGCTGGAAACCGTGGTGCCCGGCTTTGCAGAAGGCCTGGGCCCCGGCGTGCGTGCCGCTACGGCGGACGAGGTGGCCGCGCGGCTGGGCAGCGCCACGCACCCGGTGGTGCTGTGCGGCCACACGCATGTGCCGCGCATGGTGCAGACTGCCGATGTGCTGATCGTGAACCCCGGCAGCGTCGGCCTGCCCGCCTACGACGACGACCATCCTTACCCGCATGTCGTTGAAAACGGCGCGCCGCATGCGCGTTATGCGGTGCTGGAGAAAACCCGCCAGGGCTGGCTGGTCGATCTGCGCGCCGTGCCTTACGACCATCTGGCGCAGGCCCGCGTGGCGGCCCGCAACCAGCGCCCCGACTGGGCGCATGCGCTGGCGACCGGGTTTGCCAGGCGCGCGGGCTGATACCGTCGCTATAAAAATAATAGCTGCTTGCGTCCGTACTGTCTGGGCTGGAGGCCTGAATTGCTTGAAAAAATGCAAGTAACCGGCTTTCCGGCCCCTTCCGGCCGCTACGCACTCCCCACAGTGCGGGCCAAGCGCCTGCGCTGCGAAAATAGCGCCATGAACTTCCAAAAAATCATTGTTCCCGTCGCCGGCCTGGCTGCGCTCGTGCTGGCTTACCGGTTTTACGGCTGGCCCGGCGTGGCGGCGGTGGTGACCGCCTTGGCGATGTGGCTGCTGCTGCATTTCACCCGCATGATGCAGGTCTTGAAGCGCGCCACCAACCGGCCTATCGGTTATGTCGACAGCGCCGTCATGCTCAACGCCAAGCTCAAGCCCGGCATGACCTTGCTGCATGTGATTGCCATGACCCGGGCGCTGGGCGAGCTCCAATCGGCCAAGGACGAGCAGCCCGAGCTGTTCCGCTGGACCGATGGCACGCAATCGCATGTGACCTGCACCTTTGTCGGCGGCAAGCTGACGCAGCATGAGCTTTTCAGGCCCGAGTCGACCGCCTCGTAAAATCAGCCTTTCTTCAAAATCAC
>DASXRN010000520.1:0-13255 GCA_036506595.1 Polaromonas sp.
TTCCTTAGCTTCCTTAGCTTCCCTAGCTTTCTTAGCTTTCTTAGCTTCCTTCGCTTCCTTCGCTTCCTTCGCTTCCCGAGCTTCCTTCGCTTCCCGAGCTTCCCGAGCTTCCCGAGCTTCCTTCGCTTCCCGAGCGTCATCCGCGCCGCGGCCACGGCCACGGCCACGGCCATGATCTGCTGCGTTGTCCGCGCCTCGGCCACGGGCGTGATCTGCTGCGTCATCGGCGCCGCGGCCTCGGCCATGACCCATGCCGTCGCTGCCGGGACCGCTGGAGCTGCTGCCGGGGCCCGAATTGCCGCCGCGGCCCGAGTCGCTGCCACCACCACCGCTGCCGCCACCGCCACCGCCGCCGCCGCCACCGCCACCGCCACCGCCGCCATCACGGGCCATCGCGGGTGCGGCCACCAGGCCGAGGGCGAGGGTAGCAATCCAGGCCAGTGCGGTTCTCCTGAGTTTCATCATGACATCTCTCCTGAAAGTTAAAAATCCATCACTCCTTGGAGTGCATGAGGCGTGTGAACATTTCCCACGCATAGCTTCAATGTACGTGGGAAATAATCACACGTCAAGATAAAAAGTGTGAATATTTCCCACGTTTTGTGCTAAAGTGAGACCAGAATATTTCCCTGGATTCACCCATGCCAAGCCCCGACGCCCCCAGCGCCACACCGTCGCCCACCTTCGTGCTGGCGCTGCGCCGGGTGCTGCGCCCGCTGGTCAGGTTGATGCTGGCGCGCGGCGTGACCTTGCCCTACCTCACCGAGCTGCTCAAGGCCCTGCTGGTCGAGGTGGCCGACAAGGAGTTCCGTATAGGCGCCAAGCCGCCTACCGACAGCCGGGTCAGCCTGGTCACCGGCGTGCACCGCAAGGATGTGAGCCGGCTGCGCCAGGCCCTGGACTCGAGCGCCGAGATCGTGCCGCAGGTGGTGTCGCTGGGCGCGCAGCTGGTGGCCGTGTGGCTCGGGTCGCCGCGTTACCTCGATGAGGAGGGCCGCCCCAGGCCGCTGCCGCGTTTTGTCAGCGAGGGCGGCGAGCTGTCATTCGAGGGGCTGGTCGCCAGCGTCAACAGCGACATCCGCTCGCGCGTGGTGCTCGACGAATGGCAGCGCCTGGGCGTGGTGCACTTCGACGATGAACGCCGCGTCTGCCTCAATGCCGCGGCCTTTGTACCGGCCGCGGGTTTCGACGAGAAGGCCTTTTACCTGGGCCACAACCTGCATGACCATGGCGCGGCCGCCGCCCACAACCTGCTGGGCGGCCAGCCGGCGTTTCTGGAGCGCAGCGTGCACTACGACGCGCTCAGCCCCGGCTCTATCCAGCTGCTGGCCCGGCAGTCCGAGGAGCTCGGCATGAAGGCCTTGCTGGCCCTCAACAAGAGCGCGTTGGCCGCCGAGCAAAAGGACGCGGGCGACAGCACACCACGCCAGCGCATGACCTTCGGCATCTACTTTTACGCCGAACCCACGGAGCCCGGCGCCGGTGCGCCGAGCGACGCGGCCGGGGCGCCGCCCAAAGGAGAGCCCGCATGAACCCGCTGCTGCGCGTTTTCAGGCTTCGGGTCCTGGCCCGCGCGGCCGCCAGCCTGTCGCTGTGCCTGGCCTTGGCCCTGGCACCCGGCCTGCCGGCGCAGGCGCAGGCGCAGAACCTGTGCGCGGCCCAGGCTTCACCGGTCAATCCGGTGGCGGCCGCGTCCTCGGGCGTGGGCGGCACAGGCGCACCGGCGGTCGGGCTCGCCAATGCGTTCAAGGGCTGGTGGCAGACGGCGCGCGACGATCCCGGGGGAATCGGTGGAACCGGCGCAGTGGCCGGGCGGCCCGGGCTGGGCGGCACCGGCATCAGGGAAGGCGGCATAGGCGGCACCGGCATCGTCGGCGTCATCACCGGCTTTGCCAGCATCTGCGTCAATGGGGTAGAGGTGCATTTCGACGCCGGCACGCCGGTGTCGGACAACGGTCAACCGGGGTCGGCGCGGCAGCTGGCCGTGGGTCAGGTCGTTGCGGTGCGGGCCGCGGGCGCCGGCGCCGAGGTTTCGGCCCGCAATATTGCCGTGATCCATGCCGCGGTCGGGCCGCTGGAGGCGCCCGACGCCGCGACCGGTGCATTCCGGATTCTGGGCCAGACCGCCCGCGCCCTGAGCCCGGGCGACCTGTCTGGCCTGAAGGCGGGGGACTGGGTGCGGGTCAGCGGGCACCGCTTGGCGCAGGGTGAAATTGCCGCCTCGCGCATCGAGCCGATTGCGGCGCAGCCGCAGGCGCAGCTGAACGGCCTCGTGGGCAGTGTCGACGCCGACAGCCTCATGGTGAACGGCACGCGCGTGCGCTTTGGCGCCCAGCCGCTGCTGCCTGCGGGCCTGGCGCCGGGCCGCGAGGTTCTGGTCAGCGGCAGCTGGGACGGCAGCCTGCTGCAGGCCGAGCGCGTGCAGCTCGACCCGACGCGGGACGGGCTGGGGCGGGTGGAGCGGGTCGTGCTTGAGGGTTATGTCCAGGCGCTGGGCGAGCGCGAACTCAGTCTCGGCCTCGGCCCGCTGACCCTGAGCCCCGACATGCAGATCGTGGGCGGCAGCGCGGCCGAGCTCGCCGTCAACCGGCGCGTGCAGGTGAGCGGGCGGGTAGGCGCCGACCAGCGCGTGACGGTGGAGCGCCTCGAATTCAGCAAGGGCGGCGCCGGATCGGATAGCGGCAGCAGCCGTAGCGGCCGATCAGGATCACGACGCGGCTCCGACTCCTCGGGCAAGGGCTCGTCGGACGATTCCGGCTCCTCGGGCAGGGGCTCATCGGACGATTCTGGCTCCTCGGGCAAGGGCTCGTCGGGTGGCTCCGGCTCTGGCGGCTCTGGCGGCTCCGGTGGGTCGGGCGGAGGTGGAGGGTCGGGCGGAGGCGGTGGTGGCGGCGGGGGCGGCGGTGGTGGCGGTAGCGGCAGTGGCAAGTAAGGCGCGCTGTCGTGGCCGGATGGCCCATCGCAGAACTCAGGCGTAGGTGACCCAGCCCGCGTGTTCTGGCGCATCCAGGTGCGGAAGGGTGTTGTAGGTCAGCAGCATGTGGCGCTTGGGCGTGAAGGCAAACTCGGTGACCGAGCTGTTGCGTATGCGCAGGTTGAGCTCAATCGTGGTTTCGGGGCTGGTGCCCAGCACATGGCCCACGGCGGTCGAGATCGGCCCGCCACTGGAAACCAGCAGCACATTGCCCTCGTAATGGCTGCGAATATGGTCCAGCGCACTGGTCACCCCCGCCACAAAGTCGGTGTAGCTGGGCATGCCCCTGGGGCTGACCACGCCGGCCATCCATTGCGCCAGGCCGTCGCGCAGCAGGCGAAAGTGGTGGCGGTACATCTCGGGGGTGTCGGCTTTTTCCAGCGGGTGCGGGTGGATGGCGGCAATCACGGCCGCGCTGTCGTACTCATTAAGGCCGGGCCACTGGACGGCTTGCGCTGCAACGCCCAGCCCCTGGCATATGCCGGCGTAAGTCTGCAGGTGCCGGCGCAGCGTGCCGGTCAACACGGCCTCGAAGCCCAGACCCTTGTCGCGCAAGTATTCGCCCAGCCGCACGCTTTGCTGATGGCCCAGCGCGCTGAGCTGGTCATAGTCGTCGGCGCCGAACGAGGCCTGGCCGTGGCGCACCAAATAAAGAGTTCCCATGCCGAGATTCTGGCAAAAAATGGCATCAGCCCCAGTCACTCGGGTGACGCCAGCTATGGTTTTGATAGCGATTCGTTGCCGCACCGGCAAATGTCATCGCGCTAACAGACGGCGGCCGCGGCCTGGCGAACAATCGGTCGCCACTAATACTGAAACCCTAAAGGAGACCTCCATGCCCCTGCCCGACAAGGTGATGGACCTGGCCGACGCCATGGCCGCCGTGCGGCCCGGCACGCGCTTGATGCTGGGCGAGTTCGTCGGCGCCGGCGAGCCCGCGCGCTGCGTGCAGTGGCTGCTCGATTCCGGCATCGGCGAACTCACGCTGATCGCCAACACGCCGGGCATGCGCGGCGGTTTCGGCAAGGCCAGGCTGTTCGAGAGCGGCCAGATCCGCGAGTACATCGGCACCCATGTGGGCACCACGGCCGAGTCGACCGAGGCCTACCTGGCCGGACGCGTCAAGCTGCGCGAGTTCTTCCCCATGGGCACCTGGGCCGAGAAGGTCCGCGCCGGTGCCATGGGTCTGGGTGGCGTGCTGGTGCCGGTGGGCGTGGGCATTCTTGACGAGCCGGGCATGTTTCCCGAACTGGAGCAGCCCAAACCCAAGCTCACGCTCGACGGCCGCGAGTACTTCGTCGAGGCGGCCTTGACCGCCGAGGTCGCCATCATCAAGGGCTGGCGCGCCGACCGCTTCGGCAATGTCGAGTTTCGCGGCATCGCGGGGCAGAACCAGCGCGACATCGCGATGGCCGGTCGCTACACCATTGCCGAGGTCAACGAGATCGTCGAGGTCGGCGAGATCGAGCCGCAGCGCGTCGGTTGTCCCGGCGTGTTCGTCGATGCCGTGGTGCAGGGCCATGCGCTGGAGGCGCAGCACGACCTCTACCGCCGCCACTGGCTGCAGCTCGGGCGGCTGGCCCCTGCGGCCTGAACCGGAGAAAGCCATGCAGCACCCCCTGAACCCCAAGGACATCATCGCCCGGCGCTGCGCGCGCGAGCTGCGCGCCGGCGAGGTGGTCAACCTCGGCCTGGGCACGCCGACCCTGGTGGCCAACCACCTGCCGTCCGATGCCGGCGTGATCTTCCACACCGAAAACGGCGCCTTCGGCTTCGGCGGCCGGCCCACCTACTACCAGGCCGACAGCGACCTGACCAACGCCGGCTGCGAGCCGATCACGCTCAACCCCGGCGCGGCGCTGATGGACCTGGCGACCTCGCTGGGCGCGATGCGCCGCGGCTACATCGGCGTCACCATCCTCGGCGCGCTCGAGGCCGACGCCGAGGGCAATATCGCCAACTGGGCCACGCGCCGCCAGGGTCGCTGGTGGCCGGGCATAGGCGGGGCCATGGACCTGTGCTACGGCACGCCCAAGGTCATCGCCGCCCTGCAGCATGTGGACAAGCGCGGCGAGCCCAAGCTGCGCCAGCGCTGCAGCCTGCCGCTGACCGGCCGCGGCTGCGTCAAGGTGATCGTGACCGAGCTTGCGGTGTTCGATGTGCAGCCCGGCGCCGGCCTGCTGCTGCGCGAGCTGCGCGCCGACCTGCACCTGGCCCAGCTGCGCGATTGCACCGAGGCCGAGTTCGCCGTGTCCCCCAGGCTGCAGGCCATGGACCTCGGCGAGCTCGCGGCGCGCGCGCCCGCCTGCTGAAGAAAGGATTCTTGTATGGCCCCCTCATCGCCGCGCGTCGAATGGTTTTTCGACGTCATCTCGCCCTTTGCCTACCTGCAGCTCGAGCAGTTGCCGCAGTGGCTGCCGCGCGAGCAGCTGGTCCTGCGCCCGGTGGTGCTGGGCGCGCTGCTGGACCACTGGGGCACGCGCGGGCCGGCCGAGATTCCCGCCAAGCGGGTGCAGACCTACCGCAGCGCGCAGTGGCGCGCCGAGCAGCTGGGCATCGCCTTTCGCATGCCGCCGGCCCACCCGTTTAACCCGATTCGCCTGCTGCGCCTGGCGGTGGCGTTGGGCGCTCACCTGGACGCCGTGCGCGAGATCCTGCGCTTCGTCTGGCGCGAGGGCCGCGACCCGGCCAGCGAGGCCGACTGGCAATGGCTCACGCGTGAACGCCTGGCCTGCCCTGTGGCCGAGCAGTTGATCGCGCGCGACGAGGTCAAGGCGGCGCTGCGCGAGAACACCGACCTGGCGATCGAACGCGGCGTGTTCGGCGTGCCCACGATGGCCTTGGACGGCGAGCTGTTCTGGGGCGAAGACGCCGGCGCGATGGCGCGGCGCGCCTTCGAGCAGGGGCCGCAGTGGCTGCGCCAAGCCGAGTGGCAGCGCATTGCGACGCTGCCGGTCGGTGTGCAACGGAGCACCTGAGCCCCGCCGATGCTGGCATCATCGTGGGAATGATTGATCCCGACCGCCTGCGCCGCATTGCTGCCTGGTCGCGTCCGCTCGACGGCGCGGCCTTTGAGCGCGCCCGCGCCGGTGTGACCGAGCGCGGCTTTGCGCGCGGCAGCAGCGTGTTCGTGCAGGGCCAGCGCTTCGACGCCTGGGCCGGCGTGGTCGAGGGCCTGGTCAAGCTGTGCCGCCAGTCGCGCGACGGCAAGGAAATCACCTACACCGGCGTGCACGCCGGCGGCTGGTTCGGCGAGGGCAGCGTGCTCAAGGGCGAGCTGCGTCGCTACGAGGTCATCGCGCTGCGCGACACCACGCTGGCTCTGCTCGATCGCGCCAGCTTTCTCTGGCTGTTCGAGAACAGCGCGGACTTCAACCGCTTCCTGGTCGGCCAGCTCAACGAACGCCTGGGCCAGTTCATGGGCCTGCTGGAGAACGACCGCCTGCGCGACCCCGAGGCCCGCGTGGCCCGGGCCCTGGCCTCGATGTTCAACCCCGTGCTCTACCCCGAGGCCGGCGCCCACCTCGTGATCTCGCAGGAAGAGGTGGGCCTGCTGGCCGGCGTGTCGCGCCCGGTCGCCAATCAGGCGCTCAAGACCCTGGCGAGCGACGGCGTGCTGCGCGTCGAGTATGGCGGCCTCACGGTGCTGGACCTGGAGCGCCTGCGCGGCTACGGCGGTTAGGCTGCGCCCAGCACCTTGGCAAACACGGCCGCATCGACATTGCCGCCGCTGAGCGTGAGGCCAACGGACAAGCCCTGGAGCTGCGCGCGTTCCTGCATGGCGGCGGCAAAGCTGGCCGCGCCGGCGCCTTCGGCCACGTTGTGCGTGTCGGCGTACAAGTCGCGCATGGCCTGGGCCACTTCATCGTCGGTGACCTGCACGATGTGGGCTATGTGCGGCGCGATGATGTCAAGGGCCGCCTGGTCCGCGATGCGGCAGGCCATGCCGTCGGCCAGCTGCGTGCTGACCGGCGCTTCCACCACGCGGCCTGCGGCCAGCGAGTCGGCGTAGGTGGTGGCATGCGCGCTGACCACGCCGACGATGCGCGCTTTGTGCTTTAACGCGAGCTTGGCGGCAATCGCCGAGCAGGCACCCGAGCCCTGGCCAATCGGCACATAGACCACATCGAGATCGGGCACGGCCCGCATGAACTCCCACCAGTAGGTGGCCACGCCGCGCAGCAGGTCGGTGTGAAAACTCGGCACCATGTGGGCGCCACGCTCGGCGGCGAGCCGGATGGCGAACTCGCGGCTTTCCTGGAAATCCTGCCCATGCTCGATCAGCGTCACGCCCAGTGCGCGCATGGCGGCATTTTTCTCCAGCGAATTGCCCTGCGGAACCACGATGGTGCAGGCCACGCCATGGGCGCGTGCCGCCCAGCCTATGCTCTGGCCGTGGTTGCCGCGTGTGGCGCTGATCACCTCAAGAGGGAGCGTGCCGCGTTTTTTCAGCGCGTCAAAATAGGTCAGCCCGCCGCGTATCTTGAACGCGCCGACCGGCGTGTGGTTTTCATGCTTGATCCAGCAGTCGGTGCCCAGGCGCTGGCTGGACAGGCCCCAGCGGTAATGTGGCGTGGCCTGGAATTCGCGGTAGACGACGCGGGCGGCCGCTTCAATGTCTTTCAGGCCTGGCAAACCGGCGTCAGGTTCACTGCGCAAAACAGCGTTCATGATGGCGTTCATGCCGCCGCCCGCTTCTCGGTCAGCAGGCGCAGCGCCAGCAGGCCCAGCACCGTTCCCATGACATAACGCTGCACGCGCATCCAGCTGATGTTGCGGTTCAGGAAACCGGCAATGGCCGCTGCAAAGCAGATCAGGACGGTGTTCACGCCGGTGCTCACGCTGATCTGCACGGCGCCCAGGCTCAGGCTTTGCAGCAGCAATTCGCCGCGTTCCGGGTGCAAGAACTGCGGGAAAAAGGACAGGTAAAACATCGCGACCTTGGGGTTGAGCAGATTGGTCATGAAGCCCATGAGAAACAGCGTGCGCGGCGGGTCGTGCGGCAGCTCGCGCGTCTCAAATGGCGCCAGCCCGCCCGGCTTGACGGCCTGCCAGGCCAGCCACAGCAGGTAAGCCGCGCCCGCAAGCTTGATCGTGTCAAACGCCAGCGGTACGGCCAGCAGCAGCGCGGTCAGGCCGAACGAGGCGGCCAGCAAATGCACCACAAAGCCCAGCACCACGCCGCCCAGTGACACCAGCCCGGCGCCGCGGCCCTGGCACAGGGTGCGCGAGATGCAGTAAATCATGTTGGGGCCGGGCGTGAGGACCAGCGCCAGGGCGGCGAGTGCAAAGAAGGCGAGTTCCTGAAACGTCAACATCTCAGGCCTCCCGACGGGCCGCCCCGAGGGCAGCCTGCGCCCCCTCGGGGGGCAGCGAACGAATGTGAGCGTGGGGGCATATTTAAACTCCTCTTGATTCAAGCGTGAGCAAACCGCGCGGCGTTTGCAGCGTGGCAACGAGATTGGGCGGGCCCTGGGCAAGATCAACACCCGCCAGGCCAATGGCTTCGTAAGCGGCACGCAGCGCGTCGGGCCGCGGGTGGCTGGCGTGCAGCGATTGCAGCGTCACCCCCGAAGGTGTCATGGCCTGCGTGGGATGCATTTCACCCCACTGGATCAAGGTCGGCAGCGTGCCGTAGAAAAGCCGCTGGCCGTCCTCTCGCACGGTGATTTTCCAGCTCAGCAAACCTTGCGCCGTCATGCGCGAGGCATCCAGCAACTCGCCCCGGTCCAGGCCCAGGCGGGCCAGTGCGCGCACGCCGCCCTCGGCCCGCGTGGTGCTCGCCACAAAGTGCGCCAGCTGCGGCCCGGTCTTGCCCAATTGCCGCTGCAATTCCCGGTCATCCATGTCAAACCAGCGCTTGGCCCCCCCAGGACGGACGCAAGGTGCTCCTGAATGGATAGCAATGATTTCGAGGTAAGCCGCGGGAAATGCCGGTGAGGCCACCGTGAAAAGCCGGTTGTGCGTGCCCATCAACGCATGTTCACCGCCCGGCCCGGGCGTGATGCCCAGCATGCTTTCGCACCATTGCACGCCTTCGTCCAGGCTGGCCGCCAGCACGACCAAATGGTCGATGCAGCAAGTCAGTGGCGAAGGTGTAGTGGCGGCGGTTTTCATGGCTAGCCTGGGTCTAAAGCGTGACCTTGCCGTCGATGCAGGTGACCGACTCGCCGCCGACCCAGACCTGGCCGGAATCATCGCGCTCGATATGCACCAGCCCGGCACGGCCCAGGCAAACGCCTTGCGAGGCCAGATAGCGCTCGGGGAGATGACCTTCGGCGATCAGCCACTGGGCCAGGCTGGCGTTGAGGCTGCCGGTGACCGGGTCTTCATTGACGCCGATGGCTGCCGCGAAAGCCCGCACTTCAAGATCAGGCTCGGCGTGGGTGTTGGCTGCAGCAGCGCTGCCACCAAAAGCTTGGGCTTCGCGGTTGGCGCGGGCGATCAGCGGCGGCGCTTCCAGGGGCTTGTAAACGGCCGCGACGCCCACTTTGGCATCGAGCTTTTCAAGCGCTGCATGGTCAGGCGTCAGCTGCAGCACGGTTTCCGGGCTGTCCAGCAGCAGGCCCAGCCAGAGCGGCCCGTTGTCCAGCAGCTGCGCCGTAATGATCTGCGTTGCTTTCACCCCGAGGGCGGCTGCGACCTGCGCCAGCAGCACGGGGCTGGGTGCAGAGCGCTTGAGCGGCGGCGCTGCAAAGGCCAGGCGCGCACCTTCGCGCCGGATCTTCACCAGGCCCACCTTGCACTCCTGCACGATGAAATCTTTGCCAACGGGCTGTCCGCCCGCCTGCAGCCAGCTGTGGCAACTGCCCAGGGTAGGGTGGCCGGCAAAAGGCAGCTCGCCACCGGGCGTGAAGATGCGCACGCGGTAGTCGGCCGACGCATCGCCGGGCGGCAACAGGAAGGTGGTTTCCGACAGATTCGTCCAGCGCGCAAAACGCTGCATGTCGTCATCGTTCAGGCCGGCGCCATCCAGCACCACGGCCAGCGGGTTACCAAAATAGGGCGTGGCGGTGAACACATCTACTTGTTTGAAAGGGCGTTGTTTCATCGGACTTCTTTGTGTTTGCTAACGGTGTTCCCAGTGCTTTCAAGGCTCAAGACAGGGCTAGGTCCAGCACGCCGCGGGTGGCGGGGCGCGCCAGAATGCCTTGGTACCAACGGTCCAGATGCGGGCGTGCAGGCCGCGGCTGGGGCAGGCCAAACCAGCGATGCATTTCGCATGCCAGGGGAATGTCGGCCATGCCAAATTGCTCACCGCCCATGAAAGGGTGGCGGGCCAGATGCGCATCCAGCAGGGCCAGCAGCGGCTCGGTGGCGGCATTCGACTGCGCAATGACATCGGCCTTCCGCTGCCCGGCCGGGGTGCGAATCCATTGAATAAAGGCGTTGCGTCCCGCCGGGTTGAAGGTGGTTTGCTGCCAGTCCATCCATTGCTCGGCAGCAAAGCGCTGTTGCAGATCTTCCGGGTAGAGATGGCCAAGAGAATGTTTTGCGCACAGATAGCGCACGATCACATTGGATTCCCACAAAACCACTTCACCGTCTTCAATCATCGGCACCAAGGCATTCGGGTTCTTGCGCAGGTAGTCGGGCTCTTTCACGATGCCGAACTGGCCGCCGGCGTCGGTACGCTGCAGCGTAAGGCCGAGCTCCTGCGCGGCCCACACGACCTTGCGGACATTGATGGAGCTGATGCGCCCCCAGATATGCAGCATGTTTCAGATTCCTTTGGAAGGTCGGTCAAGCAGAAGAAGCCGCAGCGCCAGCCCGATCATGACGAAGCCCAGCAGCCCGCGCTGAAAATTTGCGGCACCCGGCCGCGCCTGCAAGCGACGACCGATCTGGCCGCTGCAGGCGCCGAGCAGGGTATTGAAAACCAGTGCCACTGCGGCCAGCGTGACACCGAGAATCAGCAGCTGAAGCGTGACATGGCCGTGTGACGGGTTGACGAACTGCGGCAGAAACACCATGAAAAAGAGCAGCGCCTTCGGGTTCACCAGGTTGTTAAGCAGCGCCATGCGCACGATGCGTGCGAAGGTGGCGGGCTGGGCCTGCGCGTTGCTGCGCATGCCGGCCGGGCGCATGGCTTGCCAGGCGAGCCACAGCAGGTAAAGGGCGCCTGCATAGCGCAGCACATCGAATGACGGCGGCCAGGCCGCGACCAGCGCGGTGACCCCGGTTGCGGCGCACAGCGTATGGACCAGATCCGCCGCGGAGATCCCCATTGCCGCCGCGAACCCACCACGCACCCCGTGCGCCACGCCATGTGAGAGCACGAAGGCCATGTTGGGCCCGGGCGACAGGAAAAGCGCCAGCACCGCCAGCAAAAACAGCGAGAGCGTACCTGGATCAATCATGGTGAGCGCCGTGGTGTCAGCTCGCCAGTTGTTCGCGTATCGCCTCGCCCAGTGCCGCAATGCCGATGTGAATCTGTTCCACGCTGGCCGTCACAAATGACAGGCGCATGGTGCGCGGGTCGGCGCCCTCGGCATAAAAAGCTGCGCCGGGCACAAAGGCCACGCCCTTGTCCACCGCCTTGGGCAGCAGCTCGATCGCGCTCATGCCCGCTGGCAGGCGTACCCAGACAAACATGCCGCCCGCCGGCGTGTTCCATTCCACACCTTTTGGCATGTGCTGCTGCATCGCGCCCAGCATGGCATCGCGCTGCGATTTGTAGAGCGCGCGTATGGTCGGCACATGGCGCTCCAGGAAGCCGTCTTTCATCACCTCGGCCACCATGCGCTGGTTAAAGCCGGGGCTGTGCAGGTCGGCCGCCTGCTTGGCTTGCAGCAGCTTGGGGTACAGCGACTTGGGCGCCACCATGAAACCCAGGCGCAGGCCCGGGGCCAGCACCTTGGAAAACGAGCCGAGGTAGACGCAGCCCTCGGGGTTGCGCGCCGTCAGCGGCGGCGGCGGCGGGGTGTCAAACCACAGGTCGCCATAGGGGTTGTCTTCGACGAGGGGCAGGCCCAGCCGTGCGGCCTCCAGACTCAGCGCGGCACGGCGCGCTTCGGTCATGGTGCGGCCGGTCGGGTTCTGGAAATTGGGCAGCACATAGAAGAAGCGTGCACCGGCAGCCTTGGCCGCCAGATCGTCCAGATCAACGCCTTCGCCATCGCTGGCCACGCCAACGATCTCCGGCTCCATGGGCGTAAAAGCCTGCAGCGCGCCCAGGTAGGTGGGGGTTTCAACCAGCACGCGGCTGCCTTCATCGAGCAGCACCTTGGCGATCAGGTCCAGCCCCTGCTGCGAGCCGGTGGTGATCAGCACCTGCGCCGGGTCTACCGGCCAGGGCAGGAAGGCCGCCACCATCTCGCGCAGCGTGACAAAGCCTTCGCTGGCGGCGTACTGCAGCGCGGCATGGCCGTCTTGGCGCAGCACTTTTTCGCAGGCCGCACTGAAGGCGCTGACCGGAAAGGTTTTGGGCGAGGGCAGGCCGCCGGCAAAGCTGATGATGCCGGGTTTCTCGGTGACCTTGAGGATCTCGCGGATCACCGAGGGGTTCATTTTTTGCGCCCGTTTGGCCATTACCCAGGGGGCGTTTTGAAGCTCATTCATGTTCATTTACTTTCTCCACCTTGCGGGCCGTAAAACACGACCCACGTTACAAAATCATCCGAAAACTGCTCGAAGCGGTGCAGCGTGCCGGCCGCCACAAACAAAGTATCGCCTGCGGCGCAGTCAATGCGCCGCCCGTCCATCACCAACTGGCCACTGCCGCGCTGCACCAGGTACAGCTCGTCCTGCGCGTGCGGCTGCTGCCGGTCCCGGCCATCGGCGTTGCTGCCCGGTGCAAACACTTCCACGCTCATGCTGCCGTGCGCCATCACCGTGGTGAAGGGCACGCCCTCCGGGTAGGCTGCGGCAGGGGCGCCGGGCAGGCGCTTCAGGGCCTGGGCCATAGAGGCCTTCATCGCGCTATTCCTTGCGATTGCCCTGTCAGGTGTGTGAGGCGCTTGGGTCTTTAACATAGAAAAAACTCAGCAGCCTCACGATGCGCTGGAAGCTTCCAGCGCAACCGACTGTTCCAGTAAGTTCACGTTGATATGTGAAAGTGCCCGCGCCACGTACTCGTCTTTTTCACCTACCGGGGCAAAATAGTGCAGCACCTCCCTGGCTTCTTCAACTCCCTTTAATCGGGCAATCATCCAGGCAGAAATGTATTGGGCGGACAAACAACCCCCTGCGGTTGCCAGGTTGCCATTCGCAAAAAATGCCTGGTTCAAAATCTTGACCCCGGCAGCTTGTACCCAGGGCTTGCTGGTTGAGTCGGTGCAC
>DASXRN010000521.1:0-7029 GCA_036506595.1 Polaromonas sp.
ACCCTCAGGCAGCCGCAGCGGCAGAATGCCCATGCCGATCAGGTTGGAACGGTGGATGCGTTCAAAGCTCGCCGCCAGCACCGCCCGGATCCCCAGCAGGCGCTGACCCTTGGCCGCCCAGTCGCGCGAGGAGCCGGTGCCATAGCGCTCGCCGGCGACGAGGACGACCGGGTCACCGTCGTTCCGATAGCGCTGCGCGACCTCCCAGATCGGCTGCACGTCACCGCTGGGCACATGCAGGGTGTGGGCCAGCGGCACTTCTGGCTTCAACAGGTTGACCAGCGTCTTGTTGTGGAAAGCCGCACGCACCATCACTTCCCAGTTGCCGCGCCGGGAGGCAAAGACATTCAGGTCCTGGCGGTTGTCGCCGCGTTCGACGAGAAAGTCCGCCACCAGGCTGTCTGGTGGAATGGCACTGGCCGGCGAGATGTGGTCGGTCGTGATGTCATCACCGAGCACCAACAGGGGATAAGCGCTGTAGCGGCCGAGCAGGCTGCCCTCTGTCACCGCCGCGAACGGCGGGCGGCGCAGCGTGGTGGACCGCGCATCCCAGGGGAACAGCGGCGTGTCGGGCGCCTTCAAGGCGTGCCAGAGCGGGTTGCGGCTGGCGATCTCAAAGTCGCGCCGGTAGTCGGACGGGTCGTCGGCCAGCGCCAGGTGCGCATCAATTTCCTCGCGCGTGGGCCACAAGTCCTTGAGGAAAACCTGCCGACCATCCGGCGTGGTTTGTACCGGGTCGGTTCGGAGGTTTCGCTCGCTGTCACCGGCCAGACCAAAAGCCACGACCAGCGGCGGCGACATGATGAAGCTCAGTTCGAGGTCGGGGTGCACGCGACCCGGAAAATTGCGGTTGCCCGACAGCACGGCCACCGCTTTGCTGTGGCCTGCCGCCTGCGCCTGGCGAATCGCCTCCGTGAGCGGGCCCGGATTGCCGATGCAGGTGGTGCAGCCATAGCCCACGATGTCGAAGCCGACGGCGGACAGGTCGTCGCTCAGTCCGGCCCGCTCCAGGTAGGACGCGGCAGCGGGCGATCCGGGCGCCATCGAGGTCTTGACCCACGGCGGCGCCTTGAGACCGAACGCGCGTGCCTTGCGCGCGAGCAGCCCGGCCGCGATCAGCAGGCGCGGGTCCGAGGTATTGGTGCAACTGGTGATAGCGGCGATCGCCACGGGATGCCGCGGCATGTCGGTGCGGGGCGCCGGGGGCACAAATCCCACCGCCGCCAGCGCTTGGGGCGTTTCTGAATAGTCCAGCAGGTCCTGCGGGCGGCGGGGGCCGGCCACATGCATGCCAATCGTATTCAGGTCAATCTCAATCGTCCGGGTGTAACGCGGTTCGGCCCCGGGATCGAACCACAGGCCGGTGCGCCTTGTGTAGGCCTCCACCAGTGCGATGGCGTCCTCGCTGCGTCCGGTGCTGCGCAGGTAGTCCAGCGAGCGCTGGTCCACGGCGAAGAAGCCCGTGGTCGCGCCATACTCGGGCGCCATGTTGGCCACCACGGAGCGGTCGCCCGCGCTCAGCGTCGCCACACCCGGGCCGTAAAACTCCACGAACTCCCCCGAGACACCGATCTGGCGCAGCCGCTGCGTCACCGTCAGCGCCAGGTCGGTGGACTGCGCGGCCGGTGGCAGCCGGCCGGTGAGCCGCACGCCAATCACGTCGGGAATACGCAGCATGGTCGGCATGCCAAACATCACCGTTTGGGCCTCCAGCCCGCCCACGCCCCAGCCCAGCACGCCAATGCCGTTGATCATGGGGGTGTGGCTGTCGGTGCCTATCATCATGTCGGGCACGGCCCACAGCGTGCCATCGCGCTCTTCGGTCGTCACCACCGTCGCGAGTTGCTCCAGGTTGATGGTGTGCATGATGCCGGTGCCCGGCGGGTGAATGCGAACCCCGCTCAGCACGCGGGACGCCCAGCGCAAAAACCGGTAGCGCTCGCCATTGCGGCGGATCTCGTGCTGCAGATTCAGCGTGACCGCGTCGCGCCGGGCATACACCTCCACCGCCAGCGAATGGTCGATGGATACATCGACGGGCAGACCGGGATTGAGTACCGAAGGGTCCACGCCAGCCTCGTCGAGCGCGTTGCGCATGGCCGCAATGTCAACCAGCGCAGGCGTACTGGTGGTGTCATGCATCAAGACACGGCCGGGCTGAAAGGCCATCTCGGCCTCGCTGGTGCCGTGCTCCAGCCATGCAAAAACTGCGTCCACAACGGCCTGTCGCTCCTCGCTCCGCATGTTGCGCACGGCGTTCTCGAGCAACAGGCGCAGCACAACGGGCAAGCGCTTCAGGCGCGCGCCAAACAACGCAGGCAAGTCGACCAGCGCATGGTTCTGGTCATTGACGAAAAGCTGTCCCTCGGGGAATTTGTAGGTGTTTTCCATAGTATGTATTTTGCATATTAACGCAATAAAATGCAATTAGGCATAAACCCTAAATCTGAAATTCAGCCTCACTCCAGGAGCCTTCCCGTGCAACTTCCCCGTCGTTTTTTCTTTATTCAAAGCCTCTTGATGGCCGCAGGTCTGGCCAGCTCGGTCGGGGTGCAGGCCCAGGACTATCCCGGCAAGGCCATCACCATCGTGGTTCCGTTTTCCGCGGGCGGAGGCGTTGATACGATCGCGCGCCTGCTCGCCGAAAAGCTTCGTGTGTCGCTGAAGCAGACCATCGTGGTGGACAACAAGGCCGGTGGCAGCGGCATGATCGGCGCGCAAGCCGTGGTGAGGGCTGCGCCCGACGGCTACACGCTCCTGCTCGGCTCGGCGGGTGAAACCGCCATCAATCCCTTTGTCTACAGGGGCCGGATGCAGTACACGCCCGCCAAAGATCTGGCACCGATCACCCTGGTGACGCGCGTACCCAATGTGCTGGTCACCAGCCCGACCCTTCCGGTCAAGAACATGGAAGAGTTGATCGCGCATGCCAAAAAGAACCCGGGCAAGCTGTCCTACTCGACCAGCGGTGTCGGCAACCCCCAGCACCTCAACGGCGAACTGCTGGAGGAGCTTGCCGGGATTCATATGGTTCACATTCCCTACCGGGGCGCGGCAGGTCAATTGATTGACGTCACTTCGGGCACGGTCGACATGACCTTTGTCAGCTACAGCGCGGCCAAGGGTTTCATCCAGAGCGGCAAGGTCAAGGCCATTGCCGTGACCTCCGCCAAGCGCGCCAGTTTTGCGCCCGACATTCCTGCCGTTGCCGAGTACAAGCCGCTGGCCAAGTACCAGTTGGAAAACTGGTTCGGCCTGTTTGCGCCGGCAGGCACGCCAGACGCCATCCAGCAAAAGCTCAATGCGGCGGTCACGCAGGCGTTGCGTGATCCGGAATTGGCCAAAAAACTCCGGGATCAGGGTGGAGAGCCGGCCCCGATGACGGCACAACAGTTCCGCGACTTCATCAAGACCGAGTCGGTGCAGTTTGAGCGCATCGTTGATACCGCCAGGATCACCGCCGAGTAAAAAACCTGAACCAGTCAAAGGAAAACATGATGAAACGAAACACATTTCCATTGTTCGGTGCCTTGGGCATTCTTTGCGCCGCGCTGCTGTTGCAGCCGGTCTTCGCGCAGGACTATCCGGCCAAGCCGGTCACCCTGGTGGTGTCCTACGCGGCGGGAGGCAACAACGACATTCGTGCCCGCCAGCTCGGCCTCCCGGTCGCCAACCTGCTGGGCAAAAGCATCGTCGTCGACAACAAATCTGGTGCCAGCGGCAACATCGGTCATGACTTTGTGGCGCGGGCGGCGGCCGACGGCTATACCTTGGGGATTGGTGCGATGGGCCCCCTGGCAGTGAATTCCGCCATTTTCCCGAAGATGCAGTTTGATCCACTCAAGGACTTTGTGCCGGTGGTGCTGATCGAGAAGGCTCCTCTCGTTCTGGTCACGCGTGTCGAAAAGCCATTTCGCAGCGTCAAGGACGTGGTGGTCGCAGCCAAAGCCAAGCCAGGCGCTCTCACCATTGGCAATGCCGGTACCGGTGGTGCGCATCATCTCGGTGCGGAGATGTTCAAACAGGCCACGGGCGTGTTCATGCTGTCCGTGCCCTACAAGGGCGGTGGTCCGGCTGCCACTGCCTTGCTGTCGGGCGAGATCGATTTGATGTTTGAACAAACCTATGCGGCCTTGTCCTCGATTCAGGCCGGCAAGACCCGCCCGCTTGCCGTCACCAGTGAGAAGCGTTTGCCCGGCCTGCCCGATGTGCCCACCATGGCCGAGTTGGGTTACCCGCAAGCCACCGTCTCGAACTGGCTCGGCTTGATTGCGCCCAAGGGCACGTCCCCGGCCATTGTCAGCAAGCTCAACGAGGCATTCAACAAGGTGCTGGCGACGCCGGATATGCGGGAGAAGATCACAGGCCCGGGCAACGTCGCAGGCGGCGGAACACCTGAGGAGTTTGCGACTTTCATCCTTGCAGAAAACAAGCGCTGGACGGCGCTGGTGAAGTCTGCCGGCATCAAGCTCGAGTAGGCGACACCATGGAGTGGCCGTTTCAGGTTGCAGGTCCCAAGGCGTGCATAACGTTCCAGCAGTGGAAGACTTTTCGTGATCTTCAACAGCTGGTGATCAAGCGTAGCCAGTACCGGCTCGAACGCCCAACGGCGAAGCGCGTAAGGGGCCAGCTAAGCCTGCTTCAATTTCGGAACGGATGAGCCTTTGGCGTCGGGGCCGGCCTTGCAGTTGCGCGCACCGTTCAGATGCTCCCGCAAAAAATGCGAAGCCTCAACACGCTCGCCGCGCTTGAGAAGGTCAATCAACACCAGATGCTCTTCACACTGGCGCCGCATGTGCGAGCGGTCAAGCTTGGTCCGGTATTCGACCAGGCGCCGCATCTGGTTGACCTTGCGGAGGGCATCGAGCAACAACTGGTTTACTGTGTAGTGACCGCAGGCTCTTCATTCATGTGTCAGCTGGAGGGATGCAAGTTACGGGCTCCATCAAGCCGATGGACCCGCATTTCGCCAAGGTGGAGGACGCAAGAAAGTGTCATCAAAAGAATCCAAGCTGCAGTCGAGCAACGTTGGGGCAACCTCGCGCTCCAGGACGTCAAACATACTTTC
Organism: Polaromonas sp.; assembly: GCA_036506595.1. Taxonomy (GTDB): domain Bacteria; phylum Pseudomonadota; class Gammaproteobacteria; order Burkholderiales; family Burkholderiaceae_C; genus Polaromonas. Next base: position 5,069 of record DASXRN010000521.1, read on the forward strand.
GACGAAGTCCATGAGGCCGTCAGACGCGGCAATTGCAGCGTCCACATGGCCATTGGCAACGGCATCGATCACGGCGATATGCCCGTTAACGGTGCCTTGCAAGCTGGCGTTGTTGGCCGTCTGCATATGGTAAATCCAGCCAATGCGCCGGAAGATGGTGTGCAGCGGGCGCAGGGTGCTTTCAACAAAGGGCTCATTGGCTGCCGCCAGGAAAAGCTGGTCAATGCGTCGATCAACCAAATTGAATTGTTCGATGCTCATCTCGGCGCCGTGTTCGACCAGCTGACGCCTGATGTGCAGCATCTGATTGCGTTGAGAGGCTCCTGAGCGCTCTGTCGCCAACCTGATGACAAAACGCTCCACGTCGCGCCGCAAACGCAGCAGCAGCCGTTCGCGCGTGAGATCAATGGGCGCAATCTGTATGCCGTGGCGCGGCGAGACGATGACCAGCGTATCGGCCGCCAGGCGACTGACGGCCTGGTGCACGGGCGTGCGGCCCAGACCCACCAGGGTCTGCAGCTCGTGGGTGGCCAGAAAGCGCCCGGGCCTGAGCTCGCAGCTCACCAGCAGGCTTTCGATCTGCTCATAGGCCTGGTCGGACAGATTGACCTGGTTGCGGCGGCGTGGTGCTTCCGACAACGGCGCAGGGACGGCCGTCAACGCGGAACGGGGGCCGGGGGACGAAGCCATAGTGTTCTTTCTCCGATTGCAATGGCATGCGGTGCGGCATGCGTTCAAGCGTCAAGCATACCTTGATATGTAAGCAGCAGCACAGTGGAGTACGGCTCCTATCCAATAGAAGTTAACGCCATTTCTATGGCCATCGAATTCCATTTGAATGCGGGTAAGCACTGAGGACTTTCGTGAAATATCACGTTATTCTTCAGTCGGGTTGATTGCCGGACATACCCTGCAGACCACCCATTCGAATAACTTCGCGGCCCATGAGCCCGCATTGATGGAGACAAGCATGAAGAAACTGTCCAAGCTTTCGGTCTGTATGGCGGCGCTGGTGGGTGCCGTGGTGGTCGGCGGTCTGCCGCTGGCGGCCCATGCGCAGACCAAGGAGACGCTGACCTTTGCGGCTGTCACGTTCAGCGAGGCCGGCCGGGGTGAGCGCCTCAAGGCCTGGGTTGAGAAGTTCAACAAGAGCCAGGCTACCGCCGAAATCCAGCCGATCGCCATTCCCTTCGGGAGCTTTGCCAAGACGGTCTTCACGCAAATGGGCGGTGGCGCGGGGCCCGATCTCGTGCGCATGGACGCGATCGATTACTACGCAGCCGTGAACGGCAAGAGCATCCTGCCGCTGGACGATCTGCTCAAGGGCGGCAACTACAAGTTCACGGAGCCCGACAAATACATGATCGTGGGCGGCAAGCGCTATGGCGTGCCGTTTGAGCTCAGCAACTACGTGCTGCTGTACAACCCGGCCTTGCTCAAGGGCGGCAAGCCACCGGCGAACTTCGACGAATTTCTCGCCAGCGCCAAGGCGGCCACCGGCAACGGTGTCTATGGCTACGCGTACCGCGCCACCATGGCCGAGGGCAACGGTTTCTGGCAGGACCTGTGCAACTTTGTCTACGGCTTCGGTGGCCGCTGGAGCGACGCGCAGGGCAATCTGACCCTGAACGATCCCAAGGTGGTCGAGGGCGTCGCCGCCTACAAGCAGATCTATGACGCCAGCGTGATTCCCAAGGGCGCCGACGCCGCCACGTACCGCCGCATGTTCTGGGAACGCAAGGTGGCGATGGAGGTCGACAACGGCGGTGTGGCCGGCATCTTCAGCCAGCAGGCACCCGAATTGGCGTTCGCGGCCGCGCCGTCGCCTTTCCCGACGCGGGCACAGGGCATGGTCCTGACCGCGCTCACGATCAATGCCAACACCAAGCACAAGGCCGCTGCCGAAGCCTTCATCAAGTGGACATTGCAGCCCGAGAACCAGAAGGACCTGCAGCAATTGC